>NZ_JAGGOL010000017.1 GCF_018614525.1 Streptomyces sp. ISL-11 | reverse complement strand
GGCACGACGGGCGCGGCGGTGGACGCCGCGCCCGTCGTGCCCGTACCGGACGCCGCCCGCCGGTGGGAGCGGGGCGCCGACCCGGCCTGCGGCCGGCGGGCGGTGCTCCGGGCGGCCGACGGCATCCGCACACCGGTGCAGATCGCCCGCGCGCTCGGACGCCCGGCCTTCGCCACCCTCCTGGACGTACGCCGGCTGGCGGCCCTGGGACTGATCCGCACCCCCGAACCGGTGGCCGCGCCGGCGGCGGCTCCGCGGCCCGCGGTCCGGGACGCCCCGGAGATCTCCCTGCTCTTCAGGATCCGTGACGCCTTGGAGGCGCTGTGACCGAGCCGCACTCCCGCCCGTACGCCTGCCGGACCCGCCGACTCCCATGATGAGGCGCGCCTTGAGACAGTTCACCGGAAGGAGACAGTCGATGACCGCCATGCCCGAGGTGCTCGCCGAGCTCCAGGGATTACGGGTACGCGTACCGCATCTGACGGGCGCGCTGGTGGCGAGCACGGACGGGCTGGTGATCGCGCACCACGTCACCGACATGGAACCCGACGGCGTGGCCGCGCTGACCGCGGCCGCCCTCGGGGTGGGCTCCCGGCTGACCGACGCCGTGGGCCACGGCGGATTCCGTGAACTGCTCGTCCGCGGCGAGCGGGGGTACGTGGCCACGTACGCGGCCGGGGCGTCCTGCGTCCTGACGCTGCTGGCCACGGGTGACGCCAACGTGGGCCGGCTGAATCTGGAGGCCCGCCGGGCGGGTGCCCGCGTCGCCGAGCTCGTCGCCGACGCGCTGGCGCACCGGCGGCAGGGCTGACCGCACCGCCCTCCCTCCTCCTCTCCCACCTTTCCTTTTCCTCATCCGACAACGGCATTGACGACGAAAGCGGGATTCTCATGGCGAACACCGAAGCGGCGCTGCAGGACGCGATGACGGCGATCGAGGGAGCCGTCGGGGTGGCCCTCGTCGACTACAGCAGCGGCATGGCCCTCGGCACGCTCGGCGGAACGCAGACCCTCGATCTGAACGTCGCCGCCGCCGCCAACACCGACGTGGTGCGCGCCAAGCTGCGGGCGATGGAGATGCTCAGCCTCCAGGACAGCATCGAGGACATCCTCATCACCCTCGGCACGCAGTACCACATGATCAGGCTGCTGACCGGCCGGAGCGGCAAGGGGCTGTTCCTCTACCTCGTCCTGGACGCCAAGCGGGCCAACCTGGCGATGGCGCGCCATCAGCTCAAGCGGATCGAGGCGGAGCTGGAGGTCTGACGGGCCCGGCGGGCCGCCGCGGGCTTCCGTGACGGCCCGGCCGGCCGGGCCCGGGTCAGGCCCGGGCGCCGC
Organism: Streptomyces sp. ISL-11; assembly: GCF_018614525.1. Taxonomy (GTDB): domain Bacteria; phylum Actinomycetota; class Actinomycetes; order Streptomycetales; family Streptomycetaceae; genus Streptomyces. Next base: position 158,846 of record NZ_JAGGOL010000017.1, on the reverse strand, counting down.
TCCGGTCGTTCTGGAGCAGCCACAGCTCGCGGAAAAGCCCCTCGGCCGCCGTGAGTTCACCGAAGGTGCCCTCCTGGATGACGCGGCCGTGGTCGAGGACGACGATGCGGTCCGCGACGGCGACGTTCGCGAGCCGGTGGGTGACCAGGACGACGGCCCGGTCCCGGGCGACCTCGCGCAGGCCGGTGAAGATGCGGTGCTCGGCCCGCGCGTCGAGGGCGCTGGTCGGCTCGTCCATGACGAGCAGTCCGGCCCGCCGGTAGAAGGCGCGGGCGATGGCGATGCGCTGCCACTGCCCTCCGGACAGGTCCACGCCGCCGAACCACTCACGGGCCAGGAGGGTGTCGAGACCGCTGCGCAGCCCGTCGACGACCTGGTCGGCGCCCGCGTGCGCGGCGGCCCGCATGACGGCGTCGTCCTCGCCGTGCGGCTGGCCGAGGGTGATGTTCTCCCGGGTGGACATGGGCCAGTGCGCGAAGTCCTGGGGCACGACGGCCGTCTGCCGCCACAGGGCCTGCGGCTCGAAGTCGCCGATGTCCTGGCCGTCCCAGGTGACCGCGCCCTCGGTGGGCAGGTACAGCCCGGCCAGGAGCTTGCTGAGGGTGGTCTTGCCGGAGCCGTTCTCCCCCACCAGCGCCAGGACCTCACCGCGCCGCACGTCCAGGCTGACCTTCTCCAGGGCCGGGTGGTCCGTGCCGGGGTAGCGGAAGGTCAGCGCCTCGGCCCGGACGGCCAGGGGCGCCGTGGGCACCTTGGTGCCGCGGCGCAGCCGGTGGCCGCCGGCCTCGTCGATGAACTCCGCCCAGTCGTCGAGGTAGAGCCCGGTGCGGAACAGGCGGGTGCCGTAGCCGACCATGCCGCGCAGGGACGAGCCGACCGTGCGCAGGGCGAAGACCGCCGTGCCGGCCGAGGCGACCGACATGCGGCCCGAGCCGAGCAGCAGCACCAGCGCCACCCATACGAGCCCGGAGGCCGCTCCCCCGGCGAGCGAGCCGAGCAGGGCGTAGCGCGCTCCCTGGTGCACGGCCCGGTCGGTGGCGCTGTCGATGCGGTTGCCGATCGAGCGGTAGCGGCCGAGGAGGAAGCCGGCCATCGTGCCGGAGCGCAGCTGATCGGCGAAGATCTTGTCGGTGGCGTGCCAGCGCAGGTGGCTCAGCACGCGGCGCTCGGCGCTCAGCGAGCGGGAGGTCCGGTAGTGGACGCGGGCGCCCTTCACGCTGGCGATGCCCTGCGGGAGGGTGGCCAGGACGAGCAGCGGCAGCAGCACGGGGTGCAGGAGGGTGACGACGCCGGCCGCGGCGACGAGGGAGGCGACGCAGGCGATGAGGTCCTGGGACTCGATGAGCAGGTCCTGGGCGACGTCCGCGCCCCGGTCGGCGGCCTCGCGCTTGTCGTTGAAGCCGGGGTGGTCGTAGGCGGCGAGTTCGGCGTTGATCGCCGCGTCGAGCATCTGCATCTCGGCCTCGCGGGAGATCCGCGGGGCGAGCCGGCTGGAGATGTTGCTGACGGTGATGCCGAGCAGGGCGCGGATCCCCGCGGCGCCGGCCAGCACCACGAGTGAGGGCAGTGCCTCCGCGAGCCGGTCCTGGATGTGGCCGGAGGCGATCAGTGCGGTGATGGTGCGGGTGGTGGCCAGCAGTCCGAACGCCTCGAAGGCTCCGGAGAGCACCTGGCAGCCGAGCAGCGCGATCACGGCGCGGCGGTCGACGCGCCACGCGAGGGAGAGCGCCTTGCGGACGAGCTGCGGGAGCCTTCTGCTCATCGAGCGTGCGGTCAGCGGGTTCTTGTCGAAGACGGCCAGGGTGGGAGATCGGAACCGTAATTCCTCGGTGGGCGTCCCGGTGATCTCGGCGGCCAACTTGTCCCTCCCGGTGATGTGTGGGCGAGTCGCGGCAGGAGCGGTTGCACGATGCCGCACGGCCCGCCGGGAGCGGGGACGAACAGCGGCAATTCACTCTAAGGTGGGGCGAGTTCGAGCACACAGGGACGGGTGGGACGCAGGTGGGGGCAGCTCCGCCGTGGTGCGGGATGCGGGCCGCGGGCTCTCCCGCTGTGCGGGGGCCGCCGCCGGCCCGAGTGGGTCCCGCGCTCACTTCTCCGGCACGACGACGCACGTACGGTCGGCGCCGGGCAGCCTCCCGTCGGCCAGGTAGGCGTTGACGGTGTCGTCGACACAGGCGTTGCCGTACGCGCCGTACACCCCGTGCCGGAACGAGCCCTCGACGATGACCAGCCGGGAGGAGTGCCACCGGGCCCGCATGGCGCGGGCCGTCGCGTACGGGACCCGGGGGTCGCCGGTGGCGTTGAGGAGCAGCGCCGGGACGTCGTTGTCGACGACGGTCGGCCGTTCGCGCGACGGCGTCCAGAAGGCGCAGGGCGTCACGTCGTTGAGGAGCGGGCCGAACAGCGGGTGCCGCGCGCGGGAGCGCTCGACGGCCCGCCGGAAGACCTCCACGTCCCGGGGGCCGGGCGTGTCCGCGCAGAGGTAGGCGGTCTGCGTGCTGCCGTAGGGCGAGCCCTTGGCGGTCAGCAGCTCCGGGAGCAGTTCGGCGAGCAGCTCGTCCGGTTCGGCCCGGCCGGTCCCGGCGGCCTGCCGGAGAGTGCGGACCATGCCGGCGACGTACGCGTCGCCCCGCGCGGTGTCGTCGCCGAGGGAGGCGAGCAGGAGGAGCGGTACGACGTGCTGGTCGAGCCGGTACGTCCCGACGGTCAGCGGCCGTTCGACGGCGGCGGTCTGGATGCGCGCGACGGTGGCCAGGACGGCGTCCGCGGTGCCGCCCAGACCGTAGGTGCCGTGGTGGGCGGCGGCCCGGTCCGCCCAGTCGCGCAGGGCGTCGTCGTGCGCCTGCTCGGTGCCGTGGATGGGCCACGGGGCGAGGCGGCCGGGCTCGTGCACGCCGTCGAGGACGACCCGGTCGGTGCGGCCGGGGAACATCGCGGTGTAGACCTCGCCCAGGTACGTGCCGTAGGAGATGCCCAGATACGAGATCCGCCGCTCGCCGAGGACGCCGCGGACGAGGTCCATGTCACGGGCGGCGTTCCGGGTCGAGGCGTACGGGAGCAGGTCGCCGGCCTGCTCCCGGCAGCGGGTGGCCAGGTCGCGTTCGAAGGCCGCCATACGGTCGAATCCTGCCCGGTCGGTGCCCGCCCAGCGGAAGTAGGAGGCGGTCGTCCAGCCGCAGTCCAGCGAGGTGTTGCGGCCGGTGAACCGGGGGTCGACTCCCACGAGGTCGTAGCGCGCGCCGACGTCCTTCATGGCGGCCCGGCGGGCCGTCAGGTTCTCGATCACGGGGTCGGCGGGCCCGCCCTCGTTGACGACGAGCGTCCCGGCGCGGTGGGCGGTGTCCGTCGCCGGCACGCGGGCGACGGCGACGGTGAGCGTGCGGCCGCCGGGGCGGGCGTAGTCGAGCGGGACGGTCACCTCGGCGCAGCGGCCCCCGACGGCCTCCAGCTCCTTGCCGGGCGCGTCCTCCGGTCCGCGCACACAGCTGTGCCAGGCGGGGCTCTGCCGGGAGAAGCGGCCGAGGGGGTCGCCGCCGGCGGGCCGGGCGGCGGCCCCCGCGGGGAGGGCTGCGGCCCCCGCGGGGAGGGCTGCGGCCCCCGCGGGGAGGGCTGCGGCCCCCGCGGGGAGGGCTGCGGCCAGGATCGCGAACGCGGCAAGTGCCGCCGCCCCGGCCCGCGTTCGATGCGTGAACATCATGTGACCGAGGGTAGCCGTCGCGCCGGGAGCGGCGCATGGGGGACAACCACCGGCGGCGGGTGGGGCCCGCCCCCATGCGCCCGCCCCCTTCCGACCGGATCGCATCACCGGGATTTCACCGGAACCAGGACGACGATTCCTACGCCGAACGACGGACCGCCGAACGAGTGAATTCCCGCCGCCGCCACCCGATCGCCCCTACGCTTTTCCCATGGTGAGCGCAGTGGATCCACGCACAGCCAAGACCTGTAGCAATCCGGTGGCCTTGCCGGTCGGTGAGGCATTCAGGCCCTTCTCCACCGTGACGATGTATTCTCTCCCGTTTCACGCGCCGGCCGGGCGGGCCGTCGACGTCGATCTGGCGGCGGAGTTGGACGATCCGACGGGCAACCCGGCACTCGGTTCGGTCGGGGTCCGGGTATTCCAGTGCTGTTCCGTACTCGACTCCGAGATCACCGATGCGCAGAAGAACGGCTCGATCGGGGCGGCCGGCCATCCCGCGGCCACGCGTCTTTCGCTGACGCTGAGCAACAAGTGCACCATTCCCACCAAGTTCGGCGAGGAATTCGTCTACTACCTTCAGCTCCGCATCAGCTTCGGCTCGGGCTCGGTGCACTTGTCGTATTCGGTGCGCTGATCCCGGTGCGCTGCGGTGGCGCCGCTCCCGGCCGCCCGGGCGGGAGCGGCATGCCGGGGGTGGCCGTACCGACATGTCCCGACACCGGCGAACTACTGCGTAAACGTTTCTCTTTTTCGCGCAACCGTACAAGCGTGCAGATCATCTAGCACTGCGGTGGCTTCGGCCGCCGCACGGCAGGAGCGGCAAGGTCGCGGCCCGCCGCTCCGTTTCTTTGGTTGCTGGAAAGGTCGATGCACGTGCACGTCGGTTCGGGCCGTCGCTCCACTCTCGTGATATCCGCTCTCATGGGCTCCCTGGTCCTCACCTCCTGTGCGGGAGGCTCCTCCGGCACCGGTTCGGAGGCCGGCGCCGAGGCGAGGATCACCATCAGCCCGGCCGGTGGCAAGGAGGTCCCGCCCGGCTCGCCGATATCGGTGAAGGCCGAGGGCGGACGGCTCACCGAGGTGGAGGTCAAGGACGACAAGGGCAACAAGGTCGACGGCGAGCTCGCCGGTGACGGCTCCACCTGGACGTCGGACAGCAAGGCCGGCCCGCAGACCACGTACACCGTGCGCTCGACGGCGAAGGGCGGCAAGAAGGGCGGCGGCAAGCAGTCGTCCTCGACCGCCACCTTCAGCACCGAGCGGGTCGAGCAGCTCAACAAGCTGACGAACACCCCGGCCAACGGACAGACCGTCGGCACGGGCATGCCCGTCTCGATCCTCTTCGACCACCCGGTGGACGCCGGAAAGCGCGCGGAGATCGAGAAGTCCCTCGAGGTCACCACGCAGCCGCGGGTGGAGGGCGCCTGGGGCTGGGTGAAGGACTGGTCGGGCCAGGACCGCGTCGACTGGCGGCCCAAGGACCCGTGGCCCGCCGGGACCAAGGTCTCGGTCAAGGGCTCGCTGGCGGGGATCAACACCGGTGAGGGCGGCTGGTTCGCGCGGAACTACGCCTTCGGCTTCTCCATAGGCGCCGACCGCAAGGCCGTCATCGACGTCCCCGGCCACACCCTGACCATGTACGAGAACGGCAGGCCGGTCGGCGACATCAAGGGCTCCGCGGGCTCCCCCGTCGACCCGACCCGCGGTGGCATCCACACGGTGCGCAGCAAGAACGCCGCGGAGACCATGGACTCGGCCACCATCGGCCATGGCAAGGAGTGGATGCTGGACTCCCAGTGGGTCACCCACCTGACCGCCTCCGGCACCTTCCTGCACTCCGCGCCCTGGAACAACTCCCTGGGCGTCGAGAACAACAGCCACGGCTGCTTCGGCATGACCACCAGCGATGCCAAGAAGGTCTACGACTTCCTGCCCATCGGCGCCACCGTGGAGGTCAAGGGCACCACCAGTACCAAGCAGACGGACGTCGGCAACGGCCTGGAGGTCTGGCAGGAGAACTGGCAGCAGTGGCAGAAGCGGAGCGCACTGAAGTGAGGTGAGCGGGCGCTGCGGGCCGTGTCGTGCGCACCACCGCTGCGCGGTGGTGTCCTCAAGCGCCGGACTGGCTGAAGGCAGCTGAGCCCAGCCACAATCAAGCCCGTCCGGCGTTTGAGGACGCGCCCGCAGGGCGCCCGCCGCCGCAGGCGGCGAAGACGGCCCGCGGCCGGGCCTAGGTGAACCGCCCGGCCGGCTCCGGCGACAGCGTCTCCAGCCCGGCAGGCAGCACCCCCGCGTGCACCACGCCCAGCCGCTGGGTCGCCCGGGTCAGTGCGACGTAGAGGTCGCTCACCCCGAACTCCGCCGGTTCCACCACGATGACCGTGTCGAACTCCAGGCCCTTGGCCTGCCGCGGGTCGAGCAACACCACCGGGCGGGTCAGGTCCGGGGCGGCGCCGGCGGAGGCGTCCGGGAGGACGGCGGTCAGGGCCGCGTGACGCTCGCGCGGCGCGATGACCGCGAGCCGCCCATCCTCGTGCCCCTCCCGCGCGACGGCGTCGGCGACCGCGCCGGTCAGGTCGTCCGCGCGGCGCGCCCAGGGCGGTACGCCCGTGGAACGGACCGAGCGCGGCGGTTCACAGCGGACGCCCGCGGACCGGAGCACCCGCGCCGCGGTCTCCATGAGCTCGGCCGGGGTGCGGTAGTTGACGCCGAGCCTGACGTGTTCCCAGCGGTCGCCGACGTACGGGGCGAGCGCCGTCTCCCAGGAACCGCAGCCGCCCGGTTCGGCGGTCTGCGCCGGGTCGCCGACCAGGGTCATCGAGCGGGTCGGACAGCGGCGCATCAGCAGCCGCCACGCCATCGGGGACAGCTCCTGCGCCTCGTCCACGATGATGTGGCCGAAGGCCCAGGTGCGGTCGGCGGCGGCGCGTTCGGCGGCGCTGCGGTGGTCGGCTTCCTCGTGCCGCTCCGCGAGCCGTTCCGCGTCGACCAGGTCGTGCGCGCCCAGCACCTCGGCGTCCTCGTCGTCGCGGTCCTCGAACTCCTGGGTACGGGAGCCGTAGGACAGGTCGAGCACGCCCTGCGCGTAGGCGATCCGTTCCTCGCGCTCGGCGTCGGCGGCGGCGCGGGCCGCCGAGTCGTCCTCGCCGAGGAGTTCGGCGGCCTCGTCCAGCAGCGGGACGTCGGCGGGTGTCCAGCCGCCGACGTGGTCCGCCGCGCGGCGGACGGCGTCCGCGTCGGCCTCCGGGAGGTGGACGGGGTCGGCGAGGAAGTCGGCGACCAGCTCCTGCGGGGTACGGACCGGCCACAGCTCGTCGACGGCGGAGCGCACGCCCGCGGAGGCGGCGACGGCCTTGCCGAGCTGGGCGATGTCGTCGGGGCCCAGGAAGTTCGGCCCGCCGTACGGGTCCGCGCCGAGCCGGTCGGCCAGTTGCGCGGTCAGCGCGTCGATGACGCGGAACGCGAAGAACGGACGGGCGAGGTTGTGGGGCAGCCCGGTCTCCCGGGCCCGGCGCCGCGCCTCCTCGGCCATGGCGGCGTCGAGCCGCAGCTCGCCGTCCTCGTGGTCGATGACGATCACGGGGTCGGGCAGGGTCTGCTGGTCCCGTACGAAGCGGGCCAGGGCGTCGGCCATCGCGGCGCCGCCCTTGACCTCGGCGGCCCTGGCGGTGTCGGTGCCGGTCGCGGTCACGCCGGGGAAGAGCTCGCCGGGGGTGGCGAGCAGGACGCCCGTCTCGCCGAGCGAGGGCAGCACCTCCGAGATGTAGCCGAGGAACGCCGGGTTGGGGCCGACGACGAGGACGGCGCGGCGGGCCAGTTGTTCGCGGTGCGCGTACAGCAGGTAGGCGGCGCGGTGCAGGGCGACGACGGTCTTCCCGGTGCCGGGGCCGCCCTCGACGACGAGCACGCCGCGGTGCGGGGCGCGGATGACGCGGTCCTGTTCGGCCTGGATGGTCCGGACGATCTCGTGCATCCGGCCGGTGCGGGCCGCGTCGAGCGCGGCGAGCAGCACCGCGTCCGCGTCGGCGCCCTCGTGCCCGGTGCGTTCGTCGTCGGTCAGGTCGAGGATCTCGTCGTGCAGGGCGGTGACACGACGGCCCTTGGTGGTGAGATGACGTCTGCGGCGCAGCCCCATCGGGGTATGGCCGGTGGCGAGGTAGAAGGGGCGCGCGACCTCGGCCCGCCAGTCGATGACCAGCGGGGTGTGGTCGGCGTCGGCGCGCCGGATGCCGATCCGGCCGATGTGGTGGTCCGCGCCGTCGCGGAAGGCCAGCCGGCCGAAGCAGAGGCCGTTCTCCCCCGCGTCGAAGGCGGCGAGCAGCCCGGACTGCTCGGCCACCAGCACATCGCGCTCCAGTCGTGCCTGGAAGGTGGTGCCGGCCGCCGACAGGACCTCCTTCATCGCCGCCTCGGCTCCGGTCCGCAGCTCGGCGAGGCGCTCGTACAGCAGGTCAATGAATTCCTGCTCGTCACGCATTTCGACGTTTGACAATTCGACTCCCGCCCGGGTATTATGGCCTCATAAAGCTTCCCCACTCCTTGAGTTGACCGACGGATCAGCCGGTCGGACGCAAGACAGGGAAACGTTTAATATACGCAGAGAAATACCTCGGACGTCAACACGGGTCCGGGGTTTTTGCATTCCCGGAGGCGTCGGCGGGTGTGCCCCTGCCGTCCGCGCGGGGCACGGGTCCAGACTGGACGCAGAGGCCGAAAAGCCCTTGTGCTCCGAAAGCCGGCCGAAGGGACGGAGGCACTGGTCATGGATCCCGTCATCACGGTAGGGCTCGACGGTTCCGCGGAAAGCCGGACCGCCGCGCTGTGGGCCGCCCGGGAGGCCGCGCTGCGCCACCGTACGCTGCGGATGCTCCACGCGTGGATTCTGCTCTCCGTCCCCGAGAAGCCGGCGACGGACGGCACGGCCGGGAGCGACCGCAATTACTGGGCGAAGAGGATCGTCGACGGTGCTCAGCTCGACGTCCACCAGCGCTTTCCCGAGCTGCCCGTCGTCGGGGACATCGCGGCGGAGGACCCCGGCCCCGCGCTCGTGGCGGCCTGCGCCGAATCGGAGATGCTCGTGCTCGGCTCCCGCGGGATGAGTCCGATCAGGGCCTTCTTCCTCGGCGACATCGGTCTGTACGTGGTGGCGCGGGCGGACCGGCCCGTGGTCCTCGTCCGCGCCCAGGAGGACCTCCCGGAGGACACCCCCCGGGACGCGGCGGCGGCAGGACCTCCGCCGGCCGCCGAGGGCGCGGTCGTGCTGTGCCTGGGCCTGCACGGCCCGTGCGAGGACCTCTTCGCGTTCGCCTTCGACATCGCCGCGCGGCGCGGCGCGACCCTGCACGCCGTCCACGGCAGGAGCCTGCCGGCGCAGGCGTACGCGCCCTGGGGCGTGGACCCCGACGTCGCGGAGGAGCTGGCGGCCGACGCGCGCGGGGCGCTCGGCGACGCGGTACACCCATGGCGCGAGAGGTTCCCGGAGGTGCGCGTGCGGGAGAGCGTGTATCTGGAGAGCCCCGCCCGGGCGGTCGCCCAGGCGGCGGCCGGGGCCGGACTGCTCGTCGTCGGCCGTCGCCGCCGGCGGCCGGCGCTGACGCCGGCCATCGGCCCCGTGCTCCAGTCGGCCCTGCACCACGCGCCGTGTCCCGTGGCGGTGGCCCCGCACGACTGAGCGGGCGGCTGCGGGCCGTGTCGTACGCACCACCGCTGCGCGGCGGGTGTCCTCAATCGCCGGACGGGCTTGATTTCGGCTGAGCTCAGCCGATCCCAGCCCGTCCGGCGTTTGAGGACGCGCCCGCAGGGCGCTCGCCGCCGCAGGCGGCAAAGACCGGCCCGCAGCCGAAGATCCGCCGACACGGCCTAGGAGCCGGGGGCCCGCTCCCCGCCCGTAGCGGTTCTGTTCGTGCGGTCGGTGACCGAGACGACGCCGTCGACCGACCGGCACAGCCGCAGCACGAGCGGCACCAGCTCGGGCGGCTCGATCGTGCCGCTGAGCACCACCTGGCCCTGTTCCACCTCGACGCCGACCGCCGCGGGGCTGACCCCCCGCACATCGACGAGGACCTCCTCCACGATCTCGTTGCGGATCGACCTGTCGTCGCGGAGGAACACCCGCAGCAGATCGCCCCGGCTCACCATGCCGATCAGCCGGCCGTCGGCATCCACCACCGGCAGACGCTTGACGTGGCGGGTGGCCATCAGGCGGGCGGCGGCCACCACGCTCTCGTCCGGCGTGATGCACACGGCGGGGCTGGTCATCAGCTGTCCGGCGGTGACCGCGGGCGGGCCGGACGGCGGCGGCGCGGGCGACGGGCCGCGCTGGTCGGCCTGCGCGGCCTGGGTGTGGATCAGATCCGCCTCCGAGACCACCCCGGCCGGCCGGTCCTCGGCGTCCACCACCGGGACGGCGGTGATGTCGAACTCGGTCAGCAGGTTCACGATCTCGCGGAAGCCCGTCTCGGGTACCACCCGCACGACCTCCGAGGTCATCACGTCCTTGACGGCCAGGTGCTGCATATCCGCTCATTCCCCGCGACCACGATCGGCCGGACGGCCGCCGTACGTCACCATCATCGCCGGTCGGGCACCGGAACCACGGCTCCGCTGCCGCCGTGTGCCGACCGGCCGGCCGGGCCGTCGCGTATCCCCCGGTGACCGTGACCGTGCGCGACGGCCGGCCCGGCACCGCCCGATCCGGCCGTCGCGCCGGGGCACCCCCGCACCGTCACCGCCTTGGACTCCATGCGGCCGGGCCGTTTCTCCCACGGATTCCGGGGGCCCGCACGGGCGCTCTACCGACGAGTAGGGGAACTCGCGACCCCCGCCGCCCACCGCGGCGGTGCGGATCGGGTGGCTCAACCGGCACTCTCCCGCTGATCGCTCCCGGCGATTAGCGTCCCACGGCGCGGGGGTCGCTTCCGGAGAGAGGGCTCACTGAGTTGTTCTACTACGTGTTCAAGGCCGTCGTGCTGGTGCCACTGCTGCGGTGGATCTTCCGGCCGCGCGTCGAGGGGCTGGAGCACGTGCCGACCGAGGGTGCGGCCATCATCGCGGGGAACCACCTGTCCTTCTGCGACAGCTTCCTCATGCCGACGATGGTCAAGCGGCGGGTCACCTTCCTGTGCAAGAAGGAGTACTTCACCGGTCCGGGCCTCAAGGGCCGGCTCACGGCGGCGTTCTTCCGGGCCGTCGGGCAGATCCCGGTGGACCGGTCGGGGATGGACGCCGCGCAGGCGGCGGTCGAGGAGGGGCTGGGCGTGCTGGGCCGGCGGGAGCTGCTCGGCATCTACCCCGAGGGGACGCGCTCGCACGACGGCCGGCTGTACAAGGGCAAGGTCGGAGTGGCAGCGATGGCGATACGGTCGGGGGCGCCGGTGATCCCGTGCGCGATGATCGGGACGTTCGAGTCCCAGCCGATCGGCCGCCGGCTGCCGCGCGTCATGCCGATCACCATCCGTTTCGGTGAGCCGCTGGACTTCTCCCGCTACGCGGGTCTGGACGGGCAGCGCGAGGTGCTGCGCGCCGCCACGGACGAACTCATGTACGCGATCCTGAAACTGTCGGAGCAGGAGTACGTCGACCGCTACGCGGCCGAGGCCAAGGCGGAGCACCAGCCTCCCGTCCTCCCGGTCCGGCCCGCCGCCCCCACCACGTCGAGGCTGCCCGCGCGGGGCCGCGCGGCGTAGGGTCGGTCCATGCTCCTGTGGCTCAACGGTCCCTTCGGCGGCGGGAAGACTCAGACCGCGCACGAGATCCGGCGGCGGCTTCCCGGCAGCGTCCTCTGCGATCCCGAGCATGTGGGGTTCGGCCTGCACCGGATGACGCCGCCGGCCCTGCGAAGGGATTTCCAGGACCTGCCGGCCTGGCGGCAGGGCGTGTTCGAGGTGCTGGACCTGGCTCTCGGCGAGCACGAGGGGGCCGTGATCGTGCCGATGACGGTCGTGGAGCCGGTGTACTTCCGGGAGATCGTCGGACGGCTGCGGGAACGGGGCCACGAGGTGGCGCACTTCGCGCTGCTGGCCGAGCGGGAGACGGTGCTGCGCCGGTTGCGCGAGCGCGGGTTCGGGCACGCGGTGCGGTTCGTCGCCGGAAGGGACGCCCCCTTGCGCCGGGAGAGCTTCGCGGTGTCGAGACTCGATCTGTGCCTGGAACGGCTGCGGGACGCGGAGTTCGCCGAGCAGGTGTGGACCGATCACCTCACGGTCCCGCAGGTCGCCGACCGCGTCGCGGCCTCCGCCCGGCTGACGCTCGTACCGAACACCGACGGCGCCCTGCGGGGGCGCCTGCGGCGGGCGTGGACGGGGGCGCGGCACATCCGGTTCGACTGACCGGCGCCGGCCTGTCCTGTTCCGGTCTTGCCGTTCCCGCGGAGGCTCCTCCCTGTCGCCACCTCGGTGTCGGTGGTCCGGCCGCGCCGGGGCCGCCGACGGCGGGGTGTGCGCGAGGGACCGCGCATCATTGCGGAGGGTCTTTTCCATGTGCCGGAAATCCCTTTTCCCGCGTGGGCGCGCACGGCCGTTCCCGTTCCCGTCTCCTGGACACCAGCCGCCCGATCGTCAACTCCGAACGCCGAAGGGCCCGTCCGGCTTCCGCCGAGGGGAGGGCGGCGAATGCGGCGCGACCGCCCGGCGCACGGGAGCGCGGTATCTCCGGTTCCCGTATTTCCGGAGTGCTTCCGGCCGGATTTTTCACGTACCGGTGAGCGGTCATGACTTATCGCGGCGGCGGGTGAATATACCCCTCCATAAATCCTGAAGGGCCCGCCGAAACAAAAAAGTTGTGATCTTACCGCCGGGTCAACTAGCATCCCAGCCATGCTGACGACGGGTCAATCCCGCTTGCTCTTATCGATCCTTTCGCTCGCCGCGTTCATGGCCGGTCTGGATCTTTTCATCGTCAACGTGGCATTTGATGACATCGGGCGTGACTTCCAGGGCGAGTCACTGTCCAATCTCTCCTGGATTCTCAACGGATACGCGATCATTTTCGCCGCGTTGCTGGTGCCCCTGGGCCGGCTCGCCGACCGGTACGGGCGCAAGGAGGGGTTCCTGCTCGGCGTCGCGCTCTTCACGCTCGCCTCCGGTGCCTGTGCCGCCTCGAACTCGCTGTGGATGCTGGTCGCCTGCCGGGTGCTGCAGGCCGTGGGCGCCGCCGCGCTGACACCGGCCAGTCTCGGGCTGCTGCTGTCGGTCTTCCCGCCCGAGGGACGCCCGGGCGCCGTGCGGATCTGGTCGGCCAGCGCGGCGCTGGCCGCCGCCGCCGGGCCGGTGTTCGGCGGCCTGCTGGTGAGCGCCTCCTGGCGCTGGGTGTTCCTGGTGAACCTGCCGGTCGGTCTGCTCACCCTGGTCGTGGCGGCCCGCAAGCTGCCGTCCTCGCGGGACGAGACGCCGTCGCGGATGCCCGACCTGGCGGGCGCGGGCGTGCTGACCGTCGCCGTCGGGCTGCTGTCGCTGGGCCTGGTGAAGATCGACGACTGGTCCGCGGTCCGGGTGGTCCTCGTCGTGGCGGTGGCGCTGCTGGGCATCGCCGGCTTCTGGCTGCGCTCCAGGCGCCACCCGTCACCGGTGATCGAACCGACGTTGCTGCGCGTGCCGGTGTTCGCCTGGTCCAACGCGACGGCGGTCGTCTTCAGTGCCGCCTTCGCGGCGAACCTGCTGTGCGCGATCCTGTGGATGCAGAACGTCTGGGGCTATTCGGCGCTGCGTACGGGCCTGGGGGTGGCGCCCGGACCGCTCATGGTGCCGTTGGGCGCGATCGCGGCGAGCAAGCTGGCGCGCCGCGTGGCGCCCGGGCGGCTCGTCGCCGCGGGCTGCCTGCTGTGCGTCGTCGGCGTGACCCTGATGTGGCGGCAGCTGGGACAGGAAGCCCACTACGCGGGAACGCTCCTGCCCGGCTGGCTCGTCGGCGGGGTGGGCGTCGGGCTCGCTCTGCCGACCATCCTGTCCACGGCCACCGCCGACCTGCCGCAGGAGCGCTTCTCCACCGGCAGCGCGGTGGTCAACATGAGCCGGCAGATCGGCAGTGTGCTGGGCATCAGCCTGCTGGTGGCGCTGCTCGGCACCCCGAGAACGTACGAACAGACCCATCGCGCCTTCGGGCATGCCTGGATCGCCATCGGCGTGTTCATGCTCCTGGGCGCCGTCACGGCCGTGGGAATGTCTCCGGTCCCGCACCGGCGGACCGTGCCGTCCCGCACTCCGAATTCCGCGTGAAGCAAAGCTCCACCAGAGGTCGAGGGGGAAGCCTCATGAACCGTAACCGTACCCGAATAGCCTACGTCGACTGTCTGCCCGATATCCGTCCGGAGGGACAGCTGTCCCTGGCCAGGTTCGGCGAGATCGCCCTCGACCGTCCCCGGCCGGACGCCTTCGAGCGTTATCTGCACGAACTCGCCGAAGGAGACGTCCTCGCGGCGGTCTTCGTCGGCGGCAGCGGATCCTCCGCTCCCGACGCCGTGCGGAAACTGCGCGGTCACCGGAAATTCGCCAAGACCCGGGCGTACGTCGTCGGAGAAGGCGCCGGCGGGCGCGTACCCGGCTGGGCGGAGACGCTGGACGTCGAGGACATTCTCGCGCCCTCGGCCTTCGCCGGTTACGGCTTCACCGACAAGGCCGAGATCGGCATGCGCGCCTACCACTCACTGGTCCAGGACGAGAACTACACGGACTACTACCTGGACATGACGTACAACAAGATCTTCGACTGGTTCGAGACCACCCGGTGGGACTGGAAAGAACTCGACCTCGACCGGATGCGGCCGGAGATGCTGGACGAGGACGAGATCGACTTCCTCACCGAGGCCGCGATCATCGAATTCGGCACCCTGCCGGGCGCGCACAACTTCCTGCGGGAGTGGGAGGGCGAGACCAGCTTCTCCTCCTGGGCGCTGATGTGGGGTGCGGAGGAGGCCCGCCACTCGCTCGTCCAGGCCCGCTGCCTCGACCGGCTGGGCGTGAAGGTGCGCTCCAAGCACGCGCTGTACAAGCGGGAGCCGTACCCCATCGGTGACACGCGCGCCGGCACGCTCATGATGAACATCATCTCCGAGTGCCGCGCGGCCGAGCTGTACAAGGCGCTCGCGGCGGACACCACCGAGCCCGTCATCAAGCGCGTGTGGAAGCTGCTCGGCCGTGACGAGTCCCGGCACGCCCGGGCGTTCTACGTCTTCACGCAGGAGCTGTGCGACGGCGGCCCGGAGAGCCGGATCGCGGCCCTGAAGATGGCCTACGTCTGGCTGGCCGACCGCAGCCAGGGCATCAAGCACCCGGCCGGCCACTTCTACCCGCACTCGACGTCGGCCAACGGCATCCGCCGGATCGAGACGGTCGAGGCGGGCGCGACGGACGCCGCCGACGAGAAGGTCCTGTCGATGGTGCGCCGGCTGGCCGAGGACGACAGCATCGAGTCGTCGAGGGACATCAAGAGGAAGCTGCGGACGCTCATCTAGCGCCACATCCGCCCGGTCGCGGCCGGGGCCGTCGGGGGACTCCTCGGCGGTGCCGGTCCAGCGGGCGGGCGCCGGTGTGCCGAAAAGGTTTGACGGGGGAAATGAACAACCGATACCAGTACGTTCCGTGCCGGTTCTTCTCGTCGATCCACAGTACGACCACAGGACATGACGAGAGGAGCCCGGAGTGCCCGAGTCCGTGACGGCGGAGACCGAGTCCAATTGCTTCGGCTGCGCCCCCAGGAATCCCATCGGTCTGCGCCTGGATTTCGAACGCCACGGTGACGTCTTCACCACCCGGGTCAAGCTCGGGGTGGACTACGAATCGTTTCCCGGAATCGTCCACGGCGGCATCGTCGCGTCGATCCTGGACGAGACCCTGGCCCAGGCCGTGTACCGCTCCGGCCGCGTCTCCGCCTTCACCACCGGTCTGCGGATCCGCTACGCGCGGCCGATGGAGACCGGTACGGAGCACACCGCGTACGCCGAGATCGTCAAGCGGGACGCGATCTCGATGCGGGCCACCGGCCGGGTCGAGACCGGCGACGGGGAGACGGTCGCCGTGGCGGACGGCACCTTCTACCTACTGACGGAGGACGCGCTCGGGCAGAACGCCGAGCGCATTCCCACGGATCTCATCAAGGTGCTGCGCTCCGCCAACGGGCCGGCACGACAGGGGGATTGATCACCATGGACATCCGTGCGCGCGTCTGCGCCATCATCAGCCGGCAGCTGTCCGTACCGGAGGCCGACCTCACCTCGGACCAGCACTTCCGCGCCCTGCCGAATGTCGACTCCATGCGCATTCTGCAGATCATTCTGGAGACGGAGAACGCGTTCGGCATCGAGATCGACGACGATGCCACCTTCCGGCTGCAGACCGTCGGCGAATTCCAGGACCTGGTCGAGCGGCTCTGCCGGCAGGGAGCCGCCACGTGACCCTGACGGCGGCGCTCAGGGATGTGGCGGAGCGCGGCACCGGGCACGGCGTACGGCTGTTCCGCGGCGACCGGGAGCGGGAGCGCGCCGGGTTCGACGAGCTGTACGCCCAGGCCGGCCGCGTGGCGTGCGGTCTGCTGGAGCGCGGGGTCCGGCCGGGCGAGCGGGTGGCCATCGCGCTGCCCACCTCGATCGACTTCGCCCGCGCGCTGTTCGGCGTGCTCGCGGCGGGGGCGGTACCGGTGCCGGTGCCGCCCCCGGCCCGGTTCGCGTCACTGGAGATCCACATGCGGCGCATCGTGATCGCGATGCGCCAGTCGAAGGTCCGCGTCGTGCTCTCCGACGCGGCGCTGGGCAGCCTGCTGGGGCCGGTGCTGGGCGGCGACGGCGAGGAGTTCCGCGTCCTGGACATCGCCGCCGTACCGGCTTCGTCCGCCGTCTACACCGATGTCGGGGTGGACGCCCCCGCCCTGGTCCAGTACACCTCCGGCACCAGCGAGGACCCCAAGGGCGTGGTGCTCACCCACGCCAACCTGCTGGCGAACGTGGAGGCGATCACCAAGGGGATCGGTCTCACCGACGCGGACGTCGGCTGCTGCTGGCTGCCGCTGTTCCACGACATGGGACTGATCGGGGCCCTGCTGTCCTCGGTGCTGGCCGGTGCGGACACGTGTCTGATGCCGCCGGAGGACTTCCTGCGCGACCCCGGGCGGTGGCTGCGCGTCATCAGCCGGCAGCGGGTGACGCTGAGCGCCGCGCCCAACTCCGGATATCTCCACGCCCTGCGCAAGGTCCCCGCGGAGGCCGTACGCGAACTGGACCTGTCCTCCTGGCGCCTCACGCTCAACGGTGCCGAACCGGTGGACGCCGAGCTGATGCGGAGGTTCTGCGCGCACTTCGCCCCGGCGGGCTTCCGCCGGACGGCGTTCCTGCCGGTCTACGGGCTCGCGGAGGGATCGCTCGCGGTCACCATTCCGCCCACCGGGCGGGAGGTGCGCAGCGTGTGGGTGCGGCGCGACATGCTCGGCGAGGGCATCGTGGAATTCGGCGGCCCGGACAGCGGTCACTGCCGGGAGATCGTCTCGGTGGGGGTGCCGGTCACCGGTACGGAGGTCCGGCTGGTGGGTGAGGGCGGCGGCGTGCTGCACTCGGACGCCGCGGTGGGGGAGATCCACATCCGTGGCGCCTCGGTGATGCGCGGCTACGAGGCCAACGAGCCGGCCACCCGGGCCACCGTGGGCGACGGCGGCTGGGTGTCCACCGGCGACCTCGCCTTCCGCAAGAACGGCGAACTCTACGTCGCCGGCCGGAAGAAGGAGATGATCATTGTCTTCGGCCAGAACTACTACGCCAGCGATATCGAGTCGGTGGCCGGGCGTCTGCCGGGGGTGGCGCATCACGGCGCTCTGGCGGCGACCGTCCCGTTCGCGGACGGAGACGGTCTGGTCGTCATGGTGGAAACCCGGGAAACCGAGCCGTACGCTCGGTCCGAGCTCGTCTCGCGCGTACGGTACGCCGTCTCCAGCGAACTGGGCATCACACCCCGGGAGGTCCTCCTCGTGCGCAAGGGCCGACTGCCCCGTACGTCGAGCGGGAAGCTGCTGCGACACGGAGCCCGGGCCGTCTACGAGCAGTGGGCGTCGGCCTCACCGGACGCGGAGCAGCCCCTGACCACCGATCAAGCCACCGTGGAGTGATCCGATGACCGAGAACGCCCATGACCCGGCCCCGCTGAGCGCCACGGAGAGAGAGGAGCTCCTGCGGAGGTCCTGGATGGCCACCGACGGCCTGTGGTACTACCAGACCGCCCAGGCACGCGGCATCGACGGCGCCAACGAGGCCAACATCCAGGTGGTCCGTGAGTTCGGCCGCCAGGAGATGCGGCGGCTGATGCGCGGTCTCGGCATCGCCCGGGTGGAGACCGTCGAGCAGTACCGGACGCTCTTCGCCACCGCCGTGGACCTCTACCTCGGCTCGCTGCTGGAGGCGGAAGAGACCCTGGAGGGTGACACGCACACCATGAACGTCACGGTGTGCTTCGCCTACAAGGGCGTGAAGAAGGCCGGCATCGACAAGGTCTACCACTGCGGTCCCGGTGAGCGCCTCACCGGCTGGTTGCAGGCCATGGACATGCCGACCGCGCTCGAACCGGGTGTGGGCCTGTGCCAGATGGCCCACACCGGAAGCTGCTCCTACCGCCTGAAAGTCGTTCCTCCGACCGGCGGTTGACGCCCGTCCCGGGGTGCACCGCGGCTCCTCCGGGCCGATCGCGTGGACCCCGGCCGGCCTCACCGCCGCTCCCCTGGAGATCCCATGACCCGGCACACGCCCGTTCGTCGCGCACCCGTCCGCCTCTCCCCCGAAGGGCTCGACCAGCACGGGGAGAACGCCCGGCTGAGGGCGCTGGGCGCCGCGGTCGAAGTGGAGCTGCCGGACGGCGTCACGGCGTGGGCGGTCACCCGCCACGAGGAACTGCAACGCCTCCTGGGCGACCCGCGCGTCGTCAAGAGCCTGGACCACTGGGCGGCGTGGGCGCGGGGCGAGGTGCCCGAGAGCTGGCCGATGCTGAGCTTCGTGACCGTGCGCGCCATGACCGCCACCGACGGGGAGGCCCACCGCCGGCTGCGCGGGCTGGTCGCCCAGGGCTTCACGGCCCGCCGCATCGAGGCGCTGCGGCCCCGCGTCGAGCGCATCGTCGACGACCTCCTCGACGGGCTCGCCACCGACGCGCCGGGCCCGGTGGACCTGCGGCAGCGCTTCTCCTATCCCCTGCCGATCAGCGTCATCTGCGAACTCCTCGGCATACCCGGGGAGCGCCGCGAGGAGCTGCACGCGCTGTCCGCCGTCATGACCGACACGACCATGGACCGTGCGGGGGTCCTGTCGGTGCAGCGCTCGATGTACGCGGGGCTCGCTTCCCTGATAGCCGCCAAGCGGGAGAACCCCGGCGACGACCTGACGAGCGACCTGATCGCGGCCCGCGAGGAGGGCGACCGGCTGACCGAGGAGGAGCTGGTCGGCACCCTGCTGCTGATGTTCGTCGCGGGCCACAACACCACCCTCAATCTGATCACCAACGCCGTGCGCGCCCTGCTCACCCACCCCGGTCAGCTGGCCCTGGCCCGCAGTGGCACGCGACCGTGGAGCGCGGTGACGGAGGAGACCCTCCGCTGGGACGCCCCGGTGGGCCGGTTCCCCCTCCGCTTCGCCACGGAGGACATCGAGGTCGGCGGCACGGTGATCCCCGAGGGCGCCGCCATCCTCGCCGCGTACGGCGCCACCGGGCGCGACGAGGTGCTCCACGGCCCCGACGCCGAACGGTTCGACATCACCCGGGACTCCTCCCGGCACCTGGCCTTCGGCCACGGCCCCCACTTCTGTCTGGGGGCCTCGCTCGGCCGCCTGGAGGTCGAGGTGGCGCTGCCCGCCCTCTTCGACCGCTTCCCCGGCCTCGCCCTCGCCGTGCCGGAGAAGGAGCTGCGGCCGCTGCCCTCCCTCGTCAGCAACAGCGTCCGCGCGTTGCCGGTGCTGCTCACCGGTTGACGGGGAGCAACACCGGCAGACGGCTCACACGGACAGCAGACGCTCCACGAGCCTGCGGTAGTCGAGGAGGACCAGCCGCAGGTCCTCCGTCCCGGGCCGGGCCGCGTCCTCGTGCCACGCCGTGCGCAGCGTGCGGCGGCGTTCGCCGAGGAGGTCGCCGAGGCGCGCGGTGAGGGTGTCGAAGACGGTGTCCACCTCCTCGACCGCGCCGCGCGGGCCGTCGATGAAGCCGTTCATGGCCTGCTGCAGCCGCGTGGTGAGCGCGTCGCGCTCGGCCGCCGGCAGGAGGGGTCCGTCGGTCGCGCCGGCGGCGGGCGCGGCGTAGGGCGGTGCCTCCCCCGCCGTCTCGACGGGTGTCCCCGCTCCTGTCGGCCGTTGTCCGGCATGCTGGTCCATCACACGTTCTCCTTCCGCGTCGCCTTCGCCTGCCCGGGGCCGCCCCGCCGCGCGTGCCGCTGCGGGCGATGATCCTCGGGGTGCGCCGTGACCAGTTCCTCGAAGAGTCCTCGCGCGCGTACGAGCGCTTCGCGCAGTTCCTCCGTCGGCGCCCGGTCCGCCCGGGCCCGCGCCGACGCGTTGTGGATCTCCCTCAGGCCGTGGACGGTCCGGGGGTGGTGCACGGAGAGGGCGTCGACCAGTTCGTCCCGCTCGCCGGCCGGGAAGCCGCGCTCGCCGGCGAGCCGGCCGAGCAGCACCTCGGCGTCGGTGACGGCCCGCGTGGGGGCGTCGACGAACTGTTCCTGGATGCCGGCCCACTGGGCGACGTACTGCTCGCGTGCCGCCGCCGGCAGGGGCAGGACGCGTACGTCCTTGTGGCGGCGCAGCCGCTCGTCGAGGTCCTTCTCCGCCGCTTTGGTGTCGCCGTCGTGCCGGGCGACCGCCGCTTCGTACTCGGGGCCGAAGCGCCGCCGCAGCTTGCGGCGGCCGCCGCCCCTGCCGCGCGCGACGGCCCGTACGGCCAGGGCGACGCCGATGACGATGACGGCCATGGCGACAACGAAGGTGAGAATGGCGCCGGTTGACATGGGTCGCCTTTCGCCGGTGCCCCCGCCTGTCGGGGGGCGATGGCGCCCGGGTAGCCCGGGCCCATGTGCCCAAACTCCCTTGTGAACAGGCACTGTTGTGCGGTGACACGGGTGCCCCGGGGGCGCTTCGGGTGCGGGCGTGGGGCTTGAGGAACAGGGCGGCGGCCGGGGAGAGGGTGCGGGTGCGGGCGGTGCCGATCCACCCGCACGCCGCCGTTCACCGATCTTGCTCATCAATCGGTCGTCAGACAAGCAAGATCAACATGGGGTGTCTCGCACCGTCACCTCTTCCGCCGCCGTGTCGTCAGCGGACGCGTGTTTGCCTTGGCGCTCGATCGCGTGCATGACGGTGTGGGCGTCTGCCGAGGGAGCGCCGGCCGCCCCTGGCGCGCCGCCGCGGCCGTGACATGCCCCACACCGCCGGCGCGGCGGTGCACGACTCTCCCGTGCCGCGCTTCCCCCGCCCCGCTCCGGCGGCGCGGCGGGGGCCCGCGCCGATTACCGCCGGGCGCGCGTCTTGGGCAGGATGGGCGCCATGACCGAGATCCGCACCCCCCGCCTCATCCTCCGCCGCTGGCACGACGACGACCTCGTCCCGTTGGCGGACATCCACGCGGACCCGCAGGTCATGCACTGGATCGGCGACGGGTCGCCCCGCGACCTGGAGCAGACGGCGGAGGACATCGAGCGGTGGGAGGAGGACTGGGACGAGGAGGGTTTCGGCGTCTTCGCCGTCGAACTGCTCGGTTCCGGTGAGCTGGCCGGCGCGGTCGGCCTGTCCGTGCCGGAGTACCTGCCGGAGGTCCTGCCCGCGGTGGAGATCAGCTGGCGGCTCGGCCACCAGTTCTGGGGGCAGGGTTACGCCTCCGAGGCCGCCCACGCCACCTTGGAGTTCGCCCTCCAGGACCGTGGCCTCGACCGCGTCATCAGCGTCGACCGGCTGGGCAACGACGCCTCCGAGAACATCGTGCGCAAGCTCGGCATGACGCCGGAGCGCGAGACGGTCCACCCGGTGTACGGGCACGCGCTGCACATCCACGCCATCGACCTCACCGAGTTCGAGGCATAGGTCTTCCGGGGGGCTCAGACGTCGCCGCCCCGCGGGTGCGCGGACGCAGGCAGCGGCTGTTCGGTCCAGACCGTCTTCCCCTCGCCCCCGTAGCGGGTGCCCCAGCGTTCGGTGAGCTGGGCCACCAGGAACAGGCCGCGGCCGCCCTCGTCCGTGCTGCGCGCGCGGCGCAGGTGCGGCGCGGTGCTGCTGGTGTCGGACACCTCGCAGATCAGGGAGGGGCCGAGGATGAGCCGCAGGGTCACCGGACCGTCGCCGTAGCGGTAGGCGTTGGTGACCAGCTCGCTGACGATCAGCTCGGTCGTGAAGGCCATGTCCTCCAGGCCCCAGGCGCTGAGCTGGTCGTTCATCAGGGATCGGGCCTGTGCCGCGGCCCGCGCCTCCGCCGGCAGGGTCCAGGTGGCGACCCGGTCCTCCGCCAGGACGTGCGTACGGGCGATGAGCAGGGCGACGTCGTCGTCGGGCTGTGCGGGCAGCATCGCCTCCACCACGGCCTTGCACATCTCCTCCAGGGGCCGGGCCGGCGCGGAGAGTTCGTGTGCCAGGCGGGCGAGCGCATCGTCCACGTCGGTGGTGCGCGTGTCGATGAGCCCGTTGGTGTAGAGCGCGAGCAGGCTGCCCTCGGGCAGTGGCAGTTCCATGCCCTCGAACGGCAGGCCGCCCAGTCCGAGCGGCGGACCGGCGGGCAGCTCCGGGAAGCTCACCCGGCCGTCCGGGGTCACCAGGGCGGGCGGCGGATGGCCGGCGCGCGCCAGCGAGCAGCATCCGGTCACCGGGTCGTACACCGCGTAGAGGCAACTGGCGCCGGTGACCTGGTCATTGGGGAAGTCCCGGCTGTTGCTCGCCTGCTCGGCGGCCAGGCGGTGCACGAGGTCGTCCAGGTGCGAGAGGACCTCCTCGGGATCGAGGTCCAGTTCGGCCAGGGTGTGCACGGCGGTGCGCAGGCGGCCCATGGTGGCCGCCGCGTCGATGCCGTGGCCGATCACGTCGCCGACGACCAGGGCGACGCGGGCGCCGGAGAGGGGGATGACGTCGAACCAGTCGCCGCCCACGCCCTCCACCGCGCCGGCGGGGATGTACTGGTGGGCGACCTCGGCGGCCGGCAGCTCGGGCAGTTCGCCCGGCAGCAGCCGGCACTGCAGGGACAGGGCGGCCTGATGCTGCCGGGTGTAGCGGCGGGCGTTGTCGATGCACACGGCGGCGCGGGCGGCGAACTCTCCGGCGAGGGTGAGGTCGTCGTCCTCGAACGCGGCCGGGCAGCGGGCCCGCCAGAGGGTGACGAATCCGAGGACGAGGCCGCGGGCGGCCAGGGGAACCATCATCACCGAGTGGACGCCGAGCTTCCGGGCGCCCTCGGCCCGTTCCTGCGCCACGGCGGCCAGGCCCGCGGTGCCCGCCACGTGCGGGACGAGGATGGGGCTCCGCTCGTCCAGACAGCGGGCCTGGGGAGTCCCCGGCGAGAAGTGGATGAGCCCGCCGACCGGGTACAGGACGTCCTCGGCGCCCGGGACGACGGAGGCGATGGCCTCCCTGCGCACCGGACCGAAGCCGTCGAGGGAGGGCTCCTCACCGCGGCTGACGGGTTCGAGCAGGTCGACGGTGGCGCAGTCGGCGAGCTCGGGCACCATCACGTCGGCCAGCTCGCGGGCGGTCGTCCCGACGTCCAGGGTGGTGCCGATGCAGGCGCCGGCGTCGTTGAGCAGCGCCAGCCGGAGGCGGGCCCGGTGGCGCTCGGTGACGTCTTCCACCAATTGGGTGACGCCCAGCACCCGGCCGGCGGAGTCCTCGGTACGGAAGGCCGAGACGGAGACGTACCGTACGTGCGCCGGATCGGAGCGCAGCCGGCAGGACTGCTCGGTGAAGATCATCGGACGGCCGGTCTCCAGGACCGGGCGCAGCCGGGCCTCGATCGTCTCGGCGTCCTCGGCCACCAGGTAGTCCCCGATGCGGTGACCGCGCGTCGTCTCGGCCGGCATGCCCCCGATGTGGGCGATGGCCCGGTTGACGCGCAGGACGGTGAGGTCCGGGGCGTGGACGGCGAGTCCGATGGGCGACCGCCGGAAGAGCCCGTCCAGGACCGACCGGTCGGTCTCCCACTGGACGACGTCCTCCGCCGGGGCGCCGACCAGGAACCACTCGCAGAACGGTCCGTCCCGCGTGACGCAGCGGGCGCGGACGCCCAGCCGCACGCGGTGCCCCTGACGGTGGACGACGGGTACGACGCCGAACCAGCCGCGCTCCCGCCGGCAGACCGCCGCCGCCTCGGCGAGCAGTTCCTTGTCGCCGGGGGCCACCAGGACCTCGGCCGCGGGCCGGCCCAGCACCTCGTCGGCGTGGTGTCCGAGCAGGTCCTCGGCGCGCTGCCCCCAGCCGACGACCGTCCCCCGGTGGTCCAGCACCGCGGAGGCCGCACGGCCGATCGAGAAGGGGTCCTCCGGGCTCTCGCTGAACAGCGTCATCGATGCGTCCGTCACCACCGGCCTCCTTCCGCGGGCCGCCGACCGTCGCCGGTGCGGTCCTTCCCCCTTCCACAGTGACGGGTGTCCGACATCGGCGCTTCTCACACACGCGGCACGGGGGGCCGGGGCCGGAGGGGACTCAGGCGGCGTGCCGCGCCCGGTCCTCGCCGGAATCCGCCGGGGACGGCTCACGGGAGGGCGGGCCCGGGACGACCCGCAGGTGGCGCCGGCCGTGGCGCGGAGTGTCGGCGTCGGCGTCGGGCGCCCCCAGAAGGCGCTCCTCGTAGCGGCCCATCGCGAGGATCCCGCACAACAGCAGAGGGGGAAGGAGGAGGGCGACGACGACCATGAGGGTGGTACTCCTTCCGCGAGGGCGGGGTTCACCTCCCTCGCGTTGCCCTGCATGGCCGCGCCAAACCCGCGCGCGGCAACACGAACGAGTGGCGAAGGTTCGTTCCGCACGCATGCCCGGCGGCTTCCGGCCACCCGTCGGGAGACCGGAAGCCGCCGGGTGGGCTCAGGCCGAGCGGCGCCGGCGGCGCAGGTGCGCGACCCCCGCGCCCGACGCCGCCAGGACGGCCGCGCCGGAGGCGGCGGGCACCCAGGGGCGGGAGGGGCCGGACGGGTCGGCGGAGGCGGAGGTGGAGGTGGACTGGTCCTCGGCGAGGGCGTAGCCGCCGGCGAGACCCTTGCGGTCGTAGGACGAGCCGGGGAGCTTGTCGCCGTAGCGCTTGGTGACGAGCTGCTGGTACGCCGCCAGGGTGACGCGCGGCTTGCCCTGGAGGGCCACGCCGGCCTCCTTGTTGAGCGGCTCGACGGCTCCGCCGTCCGTCAGCCGGTACCAGGCGTGGATCTGCGGCTCCATGAAGGTGCGCGCCCGGTCCGTGCCGCGTTCGGCGGCACTGATGTCCGCGTCGCCGTCCCGGATGCCGGCCAGCTGCCAGGACCCGTCGTCCTTGCCCGGCTTCCCCGGCGCGAGCAGGACGGCGGCCTGGTGACCGTTGGAGGCCGAGACGCGGGAGGCGAGGTAGGACAGCCGCAGGGCCGACCCGGCGGTGGGCCGGTCCTTGCCGGTGACGAACCCGGGCGCGAGCTCGTAGAGCGGCACCGGCTTCTTGAGGTCGAAGCCTGGCGCGGCGGCGGGGGCCTGCGCGAGGCCGCGCGGGGCGCCCGCCGTGCCGCCGTCCGCACCGGCGGCCGGGGTCCGCTGCTCGGCGGCCGTCAGGAAGCGGGAGACGGTGTCGTGGACCTGGCCGGAGCGCAGCGCCTGCTGAGCGGAGGCGTAGTCGGTGGGGGCGGGCGTGGTGGGGGTGTCGGCGGCCTGCGCGGGGACGACTGTGCAGAGGGTGGCGACGGCGGCCGCGAACAGGGTGGCGGCGCGTCGGTTCGTACGGTGCATGGTGGGTCGTCTCCTCTAGCCGTGGATGCCGATGCGCGTGTGGGTCCACCGGAAGGAGTTGTTTCCGGCGTAGGTGGAGTAGTTCCACCAGGTGTACGTCTGCGTGCTGGGCCAGGGGTCGCCGACCGCGACCATGTTGCTGCCGCTGTCGTAGCCGTAGACGACGTTCATGTGGCCGCCGCCGGAGGTCCAGCCGATGCGGACGGCGAACGGGCGCCCGTTGGCGACCTCGTTCTGGGTCTCGCCGAAGGAGGCGCTGCGGTAGAGGTCGGTGCCGCTGTTGCGGAAGCCCATGTTGTGGAGGGCGTTGGCCATGTCGCCCAGGGTGGCGGGCCGGTTGTTGCAGTCCAGTCCGCTGTTGCCCTGGGCGGCCAGGCGGCAGAAGTCGTACTGGTTGTCATTGGTGTAGCCCCAGTAGTTGGCGATGGTCAGGCCGGAGGCGTCCCAGCACCACTGGTCCCGGACCTGCTTCTGCATGCCGATGTTCAGGAGCTTCTGTCCGGCCGGCTGGCTGGAGTTGCAGACCGGCAGTCCGCCGGTGTCCTCCCGGATGAAGGCGTCGGCGATGTAGAAGGTGCCGGACCAGATCCAGCGGGAGTTGTTCTCGACGACGTCACCGGTGGTGCGGCAGGACATCGAGACGCGGTTGCCGACCTGTGAGGTGCCGGTGATGTTGGAGGACACGGACGGCAGGGAGCGCTGGTTGACGGTGCTGAAGTTGCCCTGTCCGCCGGTGACCGTGCCGGTGACCGCGGCCTGGGCCTCGGGGGCGATGCCCATCAGGAGTCCGCCGGACAGGACGGCGGCCATGGTGGTGAGGAGGGTCTTTCCGCGGCCCGTTATGCGGGCCGGCCTGCGGAGTCTGCGCATGGGGGGTTTTCCTTCTGCTGATCGGATGTCGGTCAGGCGCTCCGGCGGGTGCGGCGCCGCCGCAGCCAGAGCGCGGCCGGTACGCCGACGGCGGCGAGGGCCAGGGCGGCGACGCCGTACGTCACCGCGCCGGGCCCCGGTCCGCCGTCGGACGCGGCACGGGAGTCCGGCGGCGTGGCCTCGGCCGTCGCGGTGGGCGACGGTGTGGGCGGACCCGCCGGTACGCCGGTCGGACCGGCCAGGGACGCGGCGGTCACCTCGGCCCGGTGTTCGGTGCGGCCGAGCGCCGGGAAGGCCGTCTGTGCCGTGAGGGTCCAGTGGCCGGCGGGCAGCGCCTCGGCGGTGGTGAAGGTTCCGAGCCGGCCGGGCACCGGTACGAACCGCCAGGGGCCGAGCGTGGTGCCGTCGGCCGAGGTCGCGGTGAGGGTGCCGGCGACCTTCTCGTCCACGGGGTCGCCGTCGTTCTCCCAGGTCGCCTTGGTGGTGGGATGGCCTGCCGTGATGCCGGTGACGGTCAGGCGGATGGTGTCGCCGTGGGCGTGTGCGGTTGCCGCGGGCCCCAGGACCAGAAGGCCCGCGAGGGTGACGGCCGCTGCCGTGGAGCGGCGATGGCGCATGAGGGGGTGGCTCCGGTGTGAGTGGGGAGGGGGCAGGGGCCCCCCGCGGGGCCCCTGCCGTCAAGGGGTGGTTCAGGCGGCCTTCCGCCGGCAGGGGCCGGTCCGCACCGGGGCCCCTGCCGTCGCAGGGTGGTTCAGGAGGCCTTCTGCAGGGTCCACGCCTGGTAGCCGGAGCTGTCCGGGTTCTGCAGTTCGAGCAGCCAGGCCCCGTAGTAGGGCCGCTTGCCGACGCCCAGGACGAGGGAGGTGTTCTTCGCCGTGAGGCGCAGACCGTCGCCCGACCTGGTCAGCTGCCACTGCTGGGCGGCGCTGCCGGAGCAGGGCCGCTGGGCGACCCACTGGCCGGTACCCGCGTCCCCGCCGAGTTGCAGGCACTTGTCGGACGCGGCCGAGCGCAGTCGCAGGCTGCCGCCGGCCTCGTCGAGGTACCACTGCTGCGGCGTGAAGCCGTTGGGCTGGGAACCGACCAGGACGGTGCCGTCCGCGGTCTTGCCTCCCCAGATCTCGGCCGCGAGTCCGGTGCGCCCGTTGGTCAGCGTGTACCGCGTGCCGGCCTTGGTGGTGGTGCTGCCGACGGGCGGGGTGTGGAACGACACGGCACGGCCGGCCTTGGAGTCGCGTCCGGCCCGGTCGCGTACCGCGACGGCGACCGTGTAGTCGGTGTCGGGCCGCAGGTGGGTGATCCGCGCCGAGTTGCTCTGGACCCACGCCAGGTGGTTACCGCCCAGCAGCAGCTGGTACCAGGCCGCGGAGGGGGCCGCCGGCCAGCTGAGCACGGCCGAGTCGGAGGTCAGCTGTCCGACGACCGGGACGGGGCCCGTCGACGTTCCGGTGCTGCCGGTCGGCTTCGGTGTCGGCGTCGGCGTGGGGCTCGGACCGGGGTCCGGCTTCGTGCCGTTGCCGTTCATCAGGAACTGGTTGTTCGCGACGTTCCAGTGGGTCGCCAGGTAACTGCCCGGCTGTGGATTGGTGTGGTAGTAGTCGTCGTGGTTGCAGTCGAGGCGCTCGTCGTGGCCGCGTTCGGGGCAGACGGTGCGCATCGCCGGGTAGTAGGGCGCGTCGGAGTAGCACATGACGTCCCACTCGTCGGTGCAGTGGGCGGCGCGGCTGGTGTTGGGCGCGCTGTTGTTCACCGCTCCGAGGTTGTGCCCGAGCTCGTGCGCGGCGGTGGAACCGCCCCAGCACCCTGCGTCCGTACGGCCGTAGGAGGGGCCGAAGTTGCTGAGGTTGGTGGCACCGGGGCGCTCGTCACCGCTGAAGGTGCCGATGCCGCAGTAGACCTTGGCGTCCGCGAAGATCATGTACTTGCGGTCGCGCCGGTCGAACCCCTTCGCCGCGAGTGCGGAGTTCAGCGCGCTGAACTCGGCCAGTGCCGAGCTCGGCACCTCGACGTTGAGCACGGACGGTGCGCAGTCGGCGCCGGTCACGAACCGGATGTGCCGGACGCCGCCGGTCTCCTGCGCGCTGGCGAAGTAGATGGTGTCGGCGTCGGCGGCCCACTTGCGGAACGACGCCAGGTATTCGGCGTACCGGTCGTTGCCGGGTCCATGCGCGTAGACGACCTGCACGCGATTGCCGGTGCTGCCGTCGCCGTCGCACTGCACCGCCTGGCCGGCCGGCGCAGCCTTCGCGCTCGCGGTGCCCCGGGTGGGGGCGGCGGGCGGAGTCTTGGCCGCGGCGGTGCCCGCCTGGCGGGCGTCGACGGAGGCGGTGGTGCCGGCGGCCGGCTGCCCCTCGGACGCCTCGCCCGTGTCGGGGCGGTCCGGCGTCCGGGGCACGTCCTGCGTCTTCGCGGCGGGCGGCGTGTCCTTGGCGATGTCGACGCCCTTGGGCGGCTTGTCGGGGCCGTGCGTGCAGCGGCCGTCGTCGGTCCGCAGGACACCGGCGCAGCGGTCGTCCTTGGGTGCGGGGCGCAGGCCCTTGTAGACCAGGCCGTGGGTGCGGTCCTCGTCGGGTATTCGGGTCACGGGTTCCGGCGACGTGTCGTGCGCCGGAGCCGGGGCCGGACCGTCGGCCGCCGCCTGAAGGGCGGTGGCGGCCTGCGGCCGGGACGCGTCGTGGTCGAAGACGCCGCCGAGCGCCGCCGTGCCGGCGAGCGCTCCCGCGGTGACGGCGACCGCCGCGATGAGCAGGCCGCGCTTTCTTCGTCGTTGCCGCACCTGTCTTCTGCGACCGGGCATGGCCACACCTCATTTCTGTGGGGGAGTTGTGGGTGGCGGGAAGTGTGCCAGAACGGACGGGCCGTCAGGCAGGGTGTTTAGCGGGGTGAAATCTTGTACATGATTCAAGGAATGAATCGGGGGCGGCAGCGAGCGCCATCAAGTGACCCTTGAGATAAGGCGACTTGAATAGTCCGCCACTAAAGGTCTATTCCAATGCGCAGCGATTTCAAAGGCGTTGCTTAATGAGATCGTTACCATGGAATGAACAGATCCACTTGTGTGCAATTGCACAGCGTGGCAGCGCTATCACCCTTGATCACATTCCTTGAGCATCCTTTGAGGTATCCCCAAGGGCGCCTTATGGAGCGGCAATTACTCTTCAGACCCGGGTGCGAGCGGAGCGTCGTCGCGAGGCCACCAGCAGGACGACGGAACCGGCTGCCAGCACCCCGGCGCCGCCGACGGCCAGCACGGTCGTACGGCTGTCACCGCCGGTCTCGGCGAGGCGCCCGCCCTGTACGGCCGGGGCGTTGGCGGCCTTCACCGCGCCGTGCGGCTCGTGCCCGTCCCCGCCTTGAGCTTTCGCGCCCTGCCCGTTCTCGCCCTGTCCGTTGTCCTCGTGGCCGCTCTGGGGGAGCCCGCCCTCTCCGTGGCCGCCCTTGCCGGGGCCGTCGCCGCCGTGTCCGCCGTGGTCGACCGTCGACTTTCCGGCCTCCTCGGCGATCTGCTCGTCGCTGGGTGCGGACGCGGCGGGCGCCGACGCCTTCGTCGTTACCGCCGCCTTCCCGCCGAGGTCCACGTCGGAGCAGGTGTAGAAGGCCTCGGGGCTGTCCGAGCGCTGCCAGACGCTGTAGATCAGGTGCCGGCCGGACCGCTTCGGGACCGTGCCGTCGAAGACATAGCTCCCATTGCCGAGCGTGGGGTTGGTGACCTTGGCGAACGGCTTCGCCTCCAGGTCGGCCCACTTCAGCGGCTTCTTCGGGTCGTAGCCGTCCTTCGTGATGTACAGCTCGAACGTGCCGCGGTGCGGGGCGGTCGCCCGGTACCGGAAGGAGTGCTTGCCCGAGTCGATCTTCGTGCCGGGCCAGTCGGCGCGCGGCAGGTCCAGCCCCTTGTACTTGGCGCGCCCGGCGCTGCACAGCTTGCCGTCCGGGATGATCTGGCGGTGCCGCCCGGCGGCGTCGCCGATGTTGACCTCGTTCCAGTCGTAGAGCGGCTGGGTGCCGCCGGCCGCGACCATCGCCTTGCAGGCCGCCGAGCGCGGATGCTCCGGTCCCTCGGCGAAACAGGCGGACACCCGGCTGACCGGGTCCGTCATGGAGCCGTGCGCCACGGCCTGTCCCGCGGCCAACGCGGTGAACGCGAGGGGTGCGATGCCGAGCAGGGATATCCGTACGGCCTGATGACGCATGCGCATGGGATCTCCTTCGTGGTGGGGGGTGCCCCGCACGCAGGCCGGGGTGGGGGGTGCCGTGCGTGCGGGGCGGTGTGGGGGGTGTGGGAGTGGTCTTCGGGGAGAGGAGGCGTCAGCGCCGGAGTGCGGCGAACGCCTTGGTGAAGGCGAGCTCGTCCTGGAGGATCGAGCTACAGGTCGCGGACGCGGAGTTCTGGGCGCCGCCCGGGCATTGCTTGTCACGCGTGGCCGACCACATCGACAGCCAGCCCAGGCCCTTGGACCGGGCGAACGCCACCAGTTGCGAGGCGTCGTCGACCTTGAAGACCTCGGCGGCCACGTCGTTGACGCCGATCATCGGGGTGACCGCCACGGCCTTCCACGCCGCCGCGTCGCTCAGCCCCAGCACGCCCTTGACCTGGGCGTGCGTCGCGGTGGCCGCGTCGATCGCGTACTGCCCCATGTCGCCGTTGAAGGACGGTCCGTAGTCCATCGCCATGATGTTGACCGCGGAGACGGCGACGCCGTTGTTCTTGGCGTTCTCGACCAGACCGACGCCGTCCTGGGTGAGCCCGGTGGGCATCACCGGCAGGGTGAAGGACACGTCGAGGCCGGGGTGCTTCTTCTGGAGCAGGGCGATGGCCCGGGCGCGCCGGGTATTGGCGGCCGTGTCGGGCAGTGCGCCTCCCTCGATGTCGAAGTCGACCTTGGTGAGCTTGTACGCGTCCACGACCTTGCCGTACGCGGCGGCGAGCTCGTCGGGGGTGGAGCAGGCGAGCCCCAGTTCGGAACCGGCCGCGCCGCCGAAGGAGACCCGTACGTCCCCGCCCGCCTCGCGCAGCGGGCCGATCTGCCGGGCCACGGGGTTGGCGCCGAGGTCGCTCACGCCGCCCCACTTGGGGGTGCAGCCTCCCCCGGAGGTGATGAAGGCCAGGTTGAAGTTCTTGACGCCGGTCTTCTTGGCGGTGTCCACGAGGTCGTAGGCGGGGTTGAGGAGGGTGTCGACGTACGGTGCGAAGGCGGCGGTCCCGCCGCCCGGGGCCGGCGGGGTCGCGGTCGGCGCCGGGCGCGAGGGCGACGGCTCGGCCGACGGGGTGGACGACGGTTCGGTGGGCCGCGGGTCGGAGGACCCGTCCAGCGAACACGTGCCGTTGTCGATCCGGCACGTGACGGGACCGGCCGCCCCGTCACCGGCCGCGACGAATCCGACGGTCACGGACTTCCCCGGGGCGATGCTCCCGTTCCAGCTCTCCGGCCTCACGGTGACGTTCCGGCCGCTGACCGTGTGCTTGCCGTTCCACAGCGACGTGACCTTCGTGCCTTCCGGAAGCTCGAACGTCAGCGTCCAGCCCGACAGCTCCTTGTCGGTGTCGTTGGTGACCACGAATTGACCGGTGTAGCCGCCCGTCCAGGAGCCGGTGCGGGAGAAGGCCGCGCCGACCGACGCGGCGCTCGCCGTGCCGGTGAGCGTGAACGCGGCGCCCGTCGCGAGCGTCGCGGCGACGCCGATACCGATCAGCTTCGCCTTGCGGCTCACTCGCCGGCGGTGTGCGGAGGAACTCATCGCGTACCTGCCTGTCGTGTGTTGGGGGGTGACGCGGCAAGACGCTAGCGAGAACGAATCGGACCAATCGTCAAATCATGTTTCCGGGGCCGCTATTTATGGCGGGCTTAAGCAACGCATGGGTGACGGTTAAAGGACCGCGATCCAGTCGGCGAGGGACCGCCGGGTGCGGGGGCGTTGACGAGCCGGCGGGCTCAGGAGGCGCGTCGGCCGGGCTGCCGGCCCGCACCGGCGCGGCGGATCCGGCGGCGCCGTCCGCCACGTCGCGGCATGCCCCCCGACTCCAGCGAGAGCCATACCCGTACCTCCGTCCCGCCCAGTACCGACCGTCCGATCCGTACGTCGCCCCCGGTGGACTCCGCGACCCGGCGCACGATGTCCAGGCCGAGGCCCGTGGAGCCGGGGCCGCCGGCGCCGTGGCCCCGCCGCAGCGCGGCGTCCGGGTCCGCGATGCCGGGGCCCGCGTCGGAGTCGAGCACGATGACGGCCTCCTCGCTGCGGTGCACGTCCACGGCGAAGGCGGTGCCCTCGGGGGTGTGCCGGAAGACGTTGCCGAGCATCGCGTCGAGCGCGGCGACGAGTTCGGGGCGCGCGACGGGGACCCGTACGGCCGCCTCGACGCCCGCGAGGCGCACCGTGCGCCCCTGGTCCTCGGCGAGCGCGGACCAGAAGTCCATCCGGCCGCGGATCACTTCGCAGGCGTCGCAGCCGAGGGTGGGCCGCGCCGCGCGCTCGCCCTGCTCGCGGGCGGCGCGGATCAGCTGGTCGACCTCGCTCTCCAGCTGGGCGACGGCGGCGCGGGTCTGGTCGGCGGCCGGGCCGTCCCCGAGCGAGGCCGTGTTGAGGCGCAGGACGGTGAGCGGGGTGCGCAGCCGGTGCGAGAGGTCGGCGGCGAGCTCGCGTTCGTTGGAGAGCAGCCGCACGATCTTGTCGGCCATGGAGTTGAACGCGACGGCCGCGGCGCGCAGTTCCGCCGGGCCGTCCTCCCGTACGCGCACGCCCAGCTTCCCCTCCCCCAGCTCGGCGGCGGCCTTGGCGAGCCGCTCCGCCGGGCGGACCAGGCGCTGGCCGAGGCGGTCGGCGGTGGCGAGGGAGCCGGCGATCAGGCCGAGGCCCACGGCGGTGAGGATCGCCCAGGAGGTGGTGACCCCGTTGACGACCGCGCGGTGCGGCACGTAGACCTCGACCACCGCGAACGCGCCGGTGCTCAGGGCCGTCGGCTGGAGCAGGGCGTAGCCGCCGGGCACGGCGGTGACGGCGGAGCGGCCGCGGCGGGCGGTCTCCACGTCACGCGCGTCGGCCCGGCGGTGTCCGATGGCGTACGGCTCACCCGGGTCCCCTGCCTCGGCACTCGCCTTCCGCTGCGGGCCGTCCCGGCCCGGTACGTGGACGGCCATCCGCTCGTCCCCGCCGGCCTGCGAGCTGGCGACCGCCCGTTCCAGCTGGTCGCGGTCGGTGGTGATGGCGAGGGCGGGCCGGATCTGGGCCGCCTGGCGTTCGGCGTCGGCGAAGGCGCGGTCGCGGGCCAGCTCCTTGACCACCAGCCCGAGCGGTACGGCGAAGGCCAGCACCACCATCACGGTGACGGCCAGCGAGACCCTGATGAGTGCCCATCTCACGTCTGCTCCAAGGGCTCCTCCGCGGGCGCCGTGGGCGGTGCCTCGGGGGGTTCGAGCTTCACCCCGACCCCGCGGACGGTGTGCAGATAGCGGGGCCTGGCGGCGGTCTCGCCCAGCTTGCGGCGCAGCCAGGACAGGTGGACGTCGATGGTCTGGTCGTCGCCGTACGACTGCTGCCAGACCTCGGCGAGGAGTTCCTTGCGCGGTACGACGACACCCGGGCGGCCGGCCAGATAGGCGAGGAGGTCGAACTCACGCCGGGTCAGGCCCAGGACGGCGCCGTCGAGTTCCGCCAGCCGGCGCAGCGGGTCGACCGACAGGCCGCCGACCCGCAGCGCCGCGGACGGTACCGCTTCGCCGGCCGCGCCGCCGCCCCTGCCCGTACGGCGCAGCACGGCGGCCATGCGCGCGGTGAGATGCGCCACGGAGAACGGCTTGATCAGGTAGTCGTCGGCACCGTCGGTGAGCAGCCGGATGATCTCCGCTTCGTCGTCCCGCGCGGTGGCCACGATGACCGGTACGTCGGTGATGCCGCGCAGCATCTTCAGCGCCTGCGCCCCGTCGAGATCGGGCAGCCCCAGATCGAGAATGACCAGGTCGAAGCCGACCTGTGCCACTTCCCGCAGGGCTTCGAGGGCGGTGCCGACGCTGCGTACGGTGTGCGAGGCCTCGGTCAGCTGCCGGATGAGGGCGGAGCGTACGAACGGATCGTCCTCGACTACGAGCAGTCTTGCCATGGCCCGCACCGTACGCCATTCGAGTGAGGCACTATGAGCCAGGTGAGGCGAGGAATCATGCAGGCCCTGGCGTGGGCACTGGCGACCGCGGCCGCCATGGCGGTGTCCTGGTACGGGGTGCGTACCGTGCTGGCGGGCACGGCCTACGAGCCGCCGCGCGCGCTGCCGATCTCCGGCACCGCGGCGCCGGCGGCGGGCCGTTCGGCACCCTCGGCCCACGTGCCGCAGCCGTCGGCCTCGCCCTCTCCCCCGGCCCCCACGGCACCGTCCCCGCAGAGCGCCCCGCCCTCGCCCACGTCCGGGATCGGGACCGCGCGGAGTTCCGAGACCTCGTCCTCGCCGGGCGCGGGAGAGGTGAAGAACTATCCGGTCCGGGGCGGGCAGGTGGTCTTCGATCTCGGCGGGGACTCGGCCGCGCTGGTCTCGGCGACGCCGGAGGAGGGCTGGCAGATGCGGGTGTGGAAGCAGAGCGCCTGGATCCGGGTGGACTTCGTGTCCGGCACCCGGACCACCTCGGTGTTCGTCACGTGGAACGGCCATCCGCCGCAGGTGCAGACGGTGGAGAGCTGACGGCCCGGAAGACGTTCACCGGCACGGGGCCCGCGGGGGCTGCGGTGCGGTGCGCCGGCAGGCCCGTGCGTCCGGGACCACCCGGGCGTGCGAGGGCGGACGGGGGGTGGTGCAGGATGACTTCTCGCGCCGGGTTCACCACCGTGACCAGGGGCGATCACGATCCGTCAGGACAGGCAGGTAGAAGTTGACGAACCATTACTCGGCACATCCGGTGGCGTACGACGCGGCCGCTCCGCTCTCCGCGACGCAGGAGGGAAGCCGGTGACCCGGGATCTGACGCTGCACGACGCCATCGCGGCCGGCATCGCGCTCGCCGCCGGGCTGGCGCTGGCCCTCGTCCTGCGGGTCATCCTGCGCTGGCTCGGCGAGCGGGCCCGCAGGACCAAGTGGAGCGGCGACGACATCATCGTCGACGTGCTGCGCACGCTCGTCCCCTGGTCCGCGGTGGCGGCCGGCGTGGCGTCGGCCGCCGCGGCCCTCCCACTGACCCACCAGGTCGGACACACCGTCAATCAGGTCCTGACGGCCCTCGTCATGCTGACCGCCACGCTCACCGCCGCCCGGGTGGTCAGCGGCCTGGTGCAGTCGATGGCGCAGTCCAGATCCGGTGTGGCCGCGTCGGCCACGATATTCGTCAACATCACGCGCATCGCGGTGCTGTCGATGGGCTTCCTCGTCATCCTGCAGACCCTCGGCATATCCATCGCCCCGCTGCTCACCGCCCTCGGCGTGGGCGGTCTGGCGATCGCCCTGGCGCTGAAGGACACGCTGGCGAACCTCTTCGCGGGCGTGCACATCCTCGTCTCGAAGACGGTACAGCCCGGCGACTACATCCAGCTCAGCAGCGGTGAGGAGGGCTACGTCCGCGACATCAACTGGCGCATCACGGTGGTGGAGGAGCTCTCGAACAACCTGGTCATCATCCCCAACGCCAAGCTCGCCGGCACGAACATGACCAACTTCACCCGGCCCGAACAGAGGCTGTCCGTCACGGTGCAGGTGGGCGTCGGCTACGACAGCGACCTGGAACAGGTCGAACGCATCACCAACGAGGTCGTCGAGCGCGTCATGAAGGACGTCCCCGGCGCCGACCCCGATCACGAGCCGGCCGTCCGCTTCCACACGTTCGGGGACTCCCGGATCGGCCTCACGGTGATCCTCGGTGTCGGCGAGTTCAGTGACCAGTACCGCGTCAAGCACGAGTTCATCAAGCGCCTGCACCAGCGGTACCGCGCCGAGGGCATCCGCATCCCCTCCCCCGCCCGGACCGTCTCCCTGCAGCAGTACGGGGAGGCCGTGATCCCGCACCCGCGCGTGTCGCCCGACGCCGCGGCGGACCGCGCCGGCACGGTGGGCTGAGCGGCGGGTGCTGCGGCCCGTGTCGTGCGCACCACCGCTGCGCGGCGGTGTCCTCAGGCTCCCCCGGCTACCGCTGGGGGAGCTCGAGTACGCGCCCGCAGGCGGCAGGGAAAGCCCGTAGCCGACGATCCGCCGGACACTGCCTACGGTGTGTCTCCGAGCGCGGCCGGCAGGTCCGCGCGGCGGCGGATGCCGAGCTTGCGGTAGCAGTGCGTCAGATGGGTCTCCACCGTACGCACGGCGAGATGCAGCAACTCCGCCGCTTCCTTGTTGCTGTGCCCCGTCGCGGCCAGCTGCGCGATGCGCCGCTCGGAAGAGGTGAGCGCGCTCGCGCCCGTATGCTGCGCCCGCAACCGCCGGGCCCCGCACCGCCGCAGGGCCTGTTCCGCCGTCAGCCGGGCTCGTGCGGCGCCGAGCCATTCGGCTTGCTGCGCCGCCTCCCGCAGTACGTCGCGGGCCTGTTGACGCTGGCCGGAGTCGTGCAGAGCCTGCCCGAGCGAGATGAGCGCCGGGACGAGTTCGGGGAGCGGCTCCGCCGCGCCGCGGAGGGTTTCCACCGCCTGCTCGGCGAGCTCCAGGCCGTGCCGGCCGCCGAGGGACACGGCCAGGGCCCGCAGGGCCCGGCCCATGGTGCGCGGGGTGCCCCAGATCCGGGCGAGCCGTAGTTCCTCCTCGGCGAGCGGCACCGCGTGCTCGGCGGAACCCAGGGCCACATGGCAATCGGCGGCGGCGGACCGCCAGGGCGTCACGATCGGGCTCACCGACTCCCGGGCGGACTGCCGCCGACCACATTCCAACAGGTCGGGGAGGGCGCCGGCGGGGTCTCCCGCGGCGCTGCGCAACAGTCCCCGCGCGTAGAGGAATTCGCTCCACTCCCAGGAACCGTGCGGCCCGCGAGCGGCGACGGTGTCGGCGAGCCGTTCGGCGTCGGACAGCCGCCCGGTCTCGGTCAGGGCGATGAGGGCCTGGGACCGGAGGTGGATGTTGCCCGGGTAGGGGTCCGTCCGCCGCTCCGGGGCCGCCGGCCACAGAGGACGGGCCGCGAGCAGGACGTCGTAGCGGCCACGCATCACCTCGCCCTCCGCCTGTACGCTCAGCAGACTCTGGTGAGCGGGGTGCAGGAGCGGTGGCCGGTAGGCGGCGAGCCCGCGTGCCACCAGCCGGTCGGCTTCCCCCAGTTGGTCCGCCCATTGGGCCAGGGTCGCGGCGGATGCCAGGAGATACGGTTCGAGCAGCGGATCGAGCGGGACGGCCGTGAGCGTCCGGACGCGCTCCATGACCTCGCGTGCCGACAACCGCCCGGCGGTCGCGTCGTATTCGGTGAGCAGGGCCAGTGCCGTCGGTGCCAGTCCGCCGGGGGACCGTTCCTCGGCGCGCCTGAGCTGGGCCACGACCTGGAGCCAGGTGCCGCCGTCGTGCGAGGAGATCAGGGCGGTCGCGGCCTGCGCCGCGTGCGCCAGATCCGTGGAGTCCGCGAACGCCTCGGAGAGGTCGCTCAGTACCTCCAGGGCGGTTTGCACCTCGCCGCGGGCGACCAGGGCCGTACCGAGGGTGGTGGCGGCCCGCACCTTCCCGCCGTCGCGCTGCTGCAGGCGGAGCGCCTCGGCGAGATGCCGTACGCCGGCGGCCCGTTCGGCCGGGACCTCGAGGCAGCCGAGCTCGGTGAGCACGTCGCCCCGCCGCCGGGCGGACAGGGGCTCGGCCAGCGCCCGCCGCAGGGCGGCCACGGCGTCGTCCGTCCTTCCGTCGCGGACCGCCCGGCCGGCGGCGTCGACCAGCACGTCCGCGGCCCAGGGAGCTCCGACGGCGGGCACCGGCAGCAGATGGCGCGCCACCGCCTCCACCGGATCGCCACGGTGGTGGAGCAGTTCCGCGGTGTGCCGGCGCACCTCCGTGCGCTGGTGCGCGTGCCAGGAGTCCGTCACCGCCTCCCGCAGCAGGGGGTGGGCGAAGGCCGCGCGACCGGCCGCCGGACAGTGCCGGAGGAGCCCCTGACGCGCGACTTCGGCGGCCCAGCCGGGCACGCGCACCGGGTCGCATCCGGTCACCTGAGGCAGCAGCGCGAGGGCGTCGTCCTCGTCCTGGAGCTCGGCGAACGCGCGGGCGGTGTCCGCTGTCCGTGGGCCGCAGCTGTTCAGCCACCGGGCCACCGCGCCGGCGAACATGCCCGGGTGGAGTTCCGCGCAGCTTTCGGGCAGGCGGGACGCGTGTGTGCCGTCGGCGGTGATCTCGCGCAGGTCGGAGAGAAGCGCGTGCAGCAGCATCGGGTTGCCGCCGCTGACGCGATGGCAGTCCGCTGTCAGCGAGTTCGGGGTCTCTTCTCCGAGGGCGGTGCGGACCAGTGACGCGGAGGCGGCCGGGCCGAGCGGCTTGAGCGTGCACAGGTGGGCGGGGGACTGCCCGACGACGTGGGCGAAGGCGGGGGCCGGCGGGACGAGGTCGTACTGCCACCGCTCGGTCACGGCGAGCAGGACGGGCAGTCGGTCCAGCCGGCGGGCGACCTGGGCGAGCCAGCGCCGTGAGGGCGCGTCGGCCAGATGGATGTCGTCCACGGCGAGCAGGACGGGCCCTGCCGAGGCCTTGGACCGGAGCAGTCTCCACAGCCGGGACGGCAGGTCGTCGCCGTGCAGGGATCTGCCCCGGTGCTCGCGGCCGACGGCCGGTGGACGGCCCGGTACGGACTGGAGTTCGCTCTCGAAGAGCTGGAGTACGGCACCGTGGCCGGCGTCCGACTCGTCGGCGGAGCAGCGGGCGCCGAGGACGGCCGTCCCACGGTGCGCCTCGTCCCGGGCGAACGATTCGAGCAGGGTCGTGCGGCCGGTGCCGGTGCCGCCGCGGATCACCAGTAGGCCCCCGGCACCCCCCTCCACCCGGCAGGCCAGTGCCGTCATCCGGCTCAGGACGGTGTCGCGCTCCCACAGCCGATCGGTGTGCCCGCCGGTGCCGACCCTTGGCGAGGTCATGGTCATCTCGGTTCTCCCGGGTGCTCAAGGCGGCAGTGCCGGCGGATCACTGTCCGGTCTTCCGCCCACTGTCCGTTGTCGACGCAACGTTGATCATGAAACTCCGGTTCCCCCGGCAAGTGCTGTGATCCACCTCACTCGGCCGCCTGTGGCCGCCGGTTTCCTCACCGGTCCCGTGGCCGATCTCGTGGTCGATCTCGTGGTCGACCACGATGGTCCGGCGGTTGCCCGTGGAGGAATGTAGGACCGGGAAGTGCCGGATCGGCCCCATTCCGTACGGACCGGGAGATACACACCTGATGAACCACGAGAACGCCGTCGCCCTGGTGGGTATGAGCTGCCGTCTGCCCGGGGCCCGCGACGTCGCGGAGTACTGGCACAACCTCCGGACGGGAGCGGACGGCATCAGCCGGTTCGGCACGGCCGAGTTGCTGGAGGCGGGGGTGGACCCCGCTCTCGCCGCGCACCCCGACTTCGTTCCCGCCCGCGGGGTGATCAGCGGCGGCGATCTCTTCGACCGGGACTTCTTCGGCTACAGCGCCGCCGAGGCCGCGAGCATCGATCCCCAGCACCGGATCTTCCTGGAGTGCGCGGCACAGGCGTTCGACGACGCCGGGATCGACCCCGCTCGCGCCGGGCAGTGGACCGGCGTCTACGCCGGGTGCGACATCACCCCGCCGGTGGCCCCCGGCCCCGCCGACCCCGCCCTCGCCACGCAGCGGATCATCGGCCGGGAGAAGGACTTCCTGGCCACCCGTGTCGCCTACAAGCTCGGCCTGCGCGGGCCGGCCGTCACCGTGCAGACGGCCTGTTCGACCGCCCTCGTCGCCGTGCACCAGGCATGCCGGGCGCTGCTCGGTTACGAGTGCGACGTGGCCCTCGCCGGCGGTGCCTCGCTCCGGCTGCCCACGGCCGGTGGCCACCTGCACCAGGAGGGAGGCATCCTCTCCCCGGACGGCCACTGCCGTGCGTTCGACGCCGAGGCGGCCGGCACGGTCAACGGCGAAGGCGTCGGCGTGGTCGTCCTCAAACGCCTCGCCGACGCGCTGGACCACGGCGACCGGATCATCGCCGTGATCCGGGGGTCGGCGGTCAACAACGACGGTGGCGACAAGGTCGGTTACACCGCGCCGTCGGTGACCGGGCAGCGCGACGTGATCCTGACGGCCCTCGCCCAGGCCGGGGTCGGCGCCGCGGAGATCGGTTACGTCGAGGCGCACGGCACCGGCACCCCGGTCGGCGATCCGGTCGAGCTGGCGGCGCTCACGGCCGCGTTCCGCGAGAGCGGCGGCCCGGACCTCCGTACCGGGCACTGTCTGATCGGAACGGTCAAGGCCAACATCGGTCACACCGGCGCCACCGCCGGCATCGCCGGACTGATCAAGGCCGCGCTGATGCTCCAGCACCGCGCGTTCGTCCCCACACCGCATTTCACCCGGGCCAATCCCGCACTGGAACTGGAGGGCTCGCCCTTCGGCATCAGCACCGAGCACCGGGTGTGGGAGTCCGCGAGCCCCCGGCTGGCCGGTGTCAGTTCCTTCGGCATCGGAGGTACCAACGCCCATCTCATCCTGGAGGAGGCCCCGCTCCCCGCGGCCGGCCGACGGACTCCCGCAGAGGCGGCAGAGGTCACAGGAGCCACCGAAGGCGCCGGCACCCCCCGTGCCCTGTGCCTGTCGGCGGCGACCCCGGAGGCCCTCCACACCCTGCGCGAGCGGCTCGCCGACCGGCTCGCCGCCGACGACGCACCCGTGATCCAGGACGTGGCGCACACCTTGACGGAGCGTCGCCGGTTCCCGCACCGCCTCACCGTGGTCGCGGACAGCAGCGCGCAGGCGGCCGACCGGCTGCGTGCCGCCGACCGCACCACCCGGGCGCTGCCCGGCCCCGGGGCCGCCTTCCTCTTCCCCGGCCAGGGCACCCTGCGAGCCGGGCAGGGCCGGGCCGCCCATGCTCTGCTGCCGGTCTTCCGCGAAGTCTTCGAGGAGTGCCGTGCCGACTGCCGGACGCGCTTCGGCGTCGACCTGGGCCGCGTCCTCGATCCCGGCACCGACCGTGACTGGTTCACCGACACCCGTCACCAGCAGCTCGGCCTGTTCGCCCACGGCTGTGCGATGGCGGCGCAGCTGGCGTCCTGGGGCATCACCCCGGCCGCCATGTACGGCCACAGCGTCGGGGAGTACGTGGCGGCCGCCGTCGCGGGAGTCTGGAGCCGCGAGGACGCTCTGGGCCTGGTGTGGGAGCGCGCCACCGCGATGCACGAGGCCGGCCCCGGCAGCATGCTCGCCCTGCGCCTGCCGCCCTCGGAGGCCGCCCCGCTGCTGGGTGACGGCGTGGCACTCGCCGTCGCCGGCACCGGTCACGTCGTGCTGTCCGGCCCGGCCGCCCGCATCGAACAGCTGGCTCTCGAGCAGGGCGCACGAGGAGTCGCCGCGCGCCTGCTCGACACCGTGCACGCCTTCCACTCCCCGCTGATGACCGGCGCGGCCGACTCCCTGCGCCGCGCGGTGGCGGCCGTCCCCGCCCGGGCGCCGCAGGTGCCGTACGTGTCGAATCCGACCGGCACCTGGGCCGAGGCCGACCGCGCCGGCGACCCCGGCTACTGGGCGGACCAGCTGCTGGGGACCATCCGGCTGGAAGAGGGGATGCGCACCCTGGCCGGAGCCGGCGCCCGGCTGCTGATCGAGCTGGGGCCGGGCGATTCCCTCACGCGCGAAGCCGCGCGCCAGGCCGTGGACGCCGTCCCCGTCACCCTGTTCGGCCGCCACCCGGAGCAGGAGACCACCGCCCTGCTGAGCGCTGTGGCCCGGCTGTGGGAAGAGGGCCTGGACGTGCCCTGGGAGACGCTGGAACACCCCGAGCCCGCTGCGCGCTGCTCCCTGCCGCCCCACCCCTTCGCGCCCACCCCCACCGGCTCGCACGCGCGCCTCCTTCCCGTGCCGGGGCGGGCGCCCGTGCCGGCGATCGCCGCGGCCCCCCTGACCACGCCCACCTGGAGCCAGACGCCCACCGCCCGCCCGGGCGCGTACGACGGCGTCTTGCTGGTCGGCGATGCCGAGCCCGGTCTGGAGTCGCTCGCCGCCTCGGCACTGGCCGACGCCTCCGCCGCACCGGCCGCCGTCATCCGGACCCCCTGGCAGCCCGGTTCCCCGGGCGCGGCGACGGCCGCCCTCGCCGCGTCGGGAACGCGGACACCGCTCGTCCTCGCGGCCCTGCCCCCTGCCGCCGACCCCACGGACCCGGGCACCTCCGCCGTACTCGACACGCTCGCCGCCACCGCCCGGCGGCTCGGCGCCCCGCTCCTGCTCGCCGGACACGCCCTGACCGGCATACTCGCCGAGCACGCGCTCTCTCCGGGCGCCGCCGCGCTCACCGCCTGGGCCGAGCACCAGGACCGTTCCGCCCTCCGTGTGGCGTTGCTCGACCTCGGTGCCGGACCCGGCCCCTCCCGCCTGCCGGCCCTGGACGGCCCGGCCGCCTGCTACGCCTGGCGGGGCCGGAGCTGGTGGGCCCGCACCGCCCGTTCCGTCCCCGTGCCGCCCGTACCCGTGTCCGGCGCAGCCGCCGCCGCGTCCACCTCCCC
This sequence comes from Streptomyces sp. ISL-11, assembly GCF_018614525.1. Taxonomy (GTDB): domain Bacteria; phylum Actinomycetota; class Actinomycetes; order Streptomycetales; family Streptomycetaceae; genus Streptomyces. The sequence goes on along the minus strand of NZ_JAGGOL010000017.1, from coordinate 115,823 downwards.
GGAGCGGGCCCCCGCCCGCTGGACGCTGATCGCCGACGGACGGCCGGACGGTGCCGGCCTCGCCGCCGACCTGGCCGGTCACGGCCTGCCGCTGGTCGCCTACGTCGACCTCGCCCCGGACCCGGACCGTACCGGCCTCTTCGCCACAGCGGTGGCCGACGCCCCCTGGAACAGCGCCGAGCCGCCCCTGACCCGCCGGTCCCGGCTCGGCCGTGACCTGGACCGCTATTGCGCCGGTCTCATAGGCCGCCAATTCCTCTCGCTCACGGGCCTTTCCGGCGGGCAGCGGAGGGGCGACGAGGATCTGCGCCGCCGGATCGACCCGGAGGACCGGCTCCCGGCCCTCGTCGGCTTCTGCCTGCGCATGCTCGCGGAGGAGGGGTGGCTGCGCCGCGAGGAGGACGGCTGGTACACCGCCGATGACATCGCCGAAGGCGTCGCCGACGCCCTGCGCGCCGGTGACGGGCTCGGCGAACTCCCGGGCCTCACCCGCATGCTGGACCACGTCACCGACGCCTACCCCGCCGTCTTCGCGGGCCGCCGCACCCCCGTCTCCGTCCTCTACCCGGACGCGGAGGACGACTTCCTCCACACCTGCCTCATGGACAACCGGGTTCCCCTCGACGAGAACGCGGCCGCCCTCGACGCCCTGCGTACGGTCGTGCGCGACGTCACCGCCCGGCGTGACGACGACAGGCCACTGCGCGTCCTGGAGATCGGAGCGGGCACCGGACGGCTCACCTGGCCGCTGCTCACCGACTGGCCCGGCCGCCACGGTGTCGAATACCACTTCACCGACATCAGCCCCCTGATCGTGCGCCGCGCACAGACCCGCGCCGCCGAACTGGGCCTGCCCGACATGCGGTTCTCCACCTACGACATCGGCCAGGACCCCGCCGCCCAGGGCCTGGTGCCGGGCAGCTACGACCTCGTCCTCGGCTACAACGTCGTGCACGCCACCCCCTCGGTGCCGGTCGCACTGCGCCACCTGGCCGGGCTGCTGCGGCCGGGCGGCCGGGTCGGCCTGGTGGAGGTGACGGACATCCCCCGCTGGTCCCATGTGCTGTGGGGCCTCGCCCCGGGCTGGTGGGGCTTCGCCGACGAACTGCGGACCGACTCCATCCACCTCGACGCCAAGACCTGGCTGCGGGCCCTGGACGAAGCCGGGTTCGCCGACGCCCGGCCGGTGCCCGCCAGCCTGGACAGCGACCACCTCGTCGTCCTCGCCGCACGCCCCGCCGACGCCGACGCCCGCCCGGTCGCACGGCTGCGGCGGACGGTGGCCGGTCTCCCGCGGACGGACGGCGCCGACGCGTTGCTCTACGTGCCCGGCCTGGAGCACGCTCCGCAGGCCGCCGCCCGGTGGGAGGAGCTGCGTACGGCGGTGCCGGCCACCGGTCCCGCCTGGGTCGTCACCGACGACCCGGCCGACTGGCGGGCGCAGCAGGTGCGCCGCCTGCTCGACCCGGACCCGGACAGCCCCGCGTGGGGGCACCTGGAGATTCCCCGGACCGCTCCGGCGGACATGGCCGCGCTGCTCGGCAGCGGGCTGCCGCCCGGCACGCTGCGGCTGACCGGGCCGCTGAGCCGGCCGGGCGCACCGGAGGACGTCCCGCCCCTGGACCCGGTACGTCCGGCGCGGGGCGGTACGGCAGGGGCGCCCGGTCCTGTGGCGTCGTCGGAGGAGGCGGCACCGCGTCCGACGCGGGACGCCTTGGCCGCGGCGGTCGCGGACCTGTGGTGCGAGGTGCTGGGCACACCGGCCGCCGCCGAACGGGACGACTTCCACCTGCTGGGCGGGGACTCCCTGATGCTCGTTCAGCTCACCGGTCTCGTCCGGAGCAGGCTCGGCCACCGGGTCTCCGCGGTCTCGCTGCCGCGCGAACTGACCTTCGCCGGGCTGGTCGCCGCCGTCCGGCAGGCCGCCCCCGCGGCCGTGACGCCGCCCGCCGCCGACGCCGTGCCGGACGACCCGGCCCCGGCCGCACTCCCCAGCCACCTCACGCTGCTCAGGGAAGGCGGCCCCGGCACCCCGCTGTTCCTCGTGCCTCCCGCTTCCGGCAGCAGCCTGTGCTACCGGCATCTCGCCGGCCACCTCGACGACACCCGGCCGGTGTACGGCATCGAGTCGCCCGGCCTCCACGACGGCCGCAGACCACCTACCCGGCTCGAGGACCTGGCCGCGCACCACGTCTCCGTCATCCGCCGGATCCGGCCTCAGGGCCCGTACCTGCTGGGCGGCTGGTCGTACGGCGCCATGGTCGCGCACGAGATGACCCGGCTGCTGGAGGCCACCGGGGAGCGGGTGGAGCTGCTGCTCGGCATCGACGGTTTCCTGCCGCCGACCAAGGGCCTGCCGGTCGGCGCGCTGCCGTCCTGGCTCCTGCCCAGTGTCCGCCTGCAGCTGGAGGCCCGTTTCCAACGCGGCCGGGCACTGCTGCTCGGCGCGGGCCGGTGGCCCGGGGCGGACCGCGACCGGGTCGGCCGTCTCGGTGAGGTGGCCCGCATCGGCGATGTGGCCGGGCTGACGACGGACGGGAGCCCCGACTACGTGCGGGTGCACAACGCGAGCATCACCGCCATGCTGCGGCACCGCCCCAGGCCGGTGGCCGGCGGGCTGCTCCTGCTCAAGGCGGGCGCCGACGCCACGGTCCGGGCCCGGCTGACCGGACGGCTCGCCGCGCTGTACGGGGCCGGGGCGGTCGTCCGTTCCGTACCGGGCGACCACTGGACCGTGCTCGGACGGACGCACGCCCCGGCACTCGCCGCCGAGATCCGCCGCGCCCTGGCCGCGACGCGGGCCTGACCGCCCGGGCCGTACGACCGGTCCGCGGACCGGTGCACACCGGGCCCATGAGCAAACCCATGAGCAACCCATGACAGACCGATCAGAGTGATCAGAGTGATCAGAGCGATGAGGAGAACGCCATGTCCGGGCTCGCCGGCTGGGTGGACCACCAACGGGATCTGTCCCGTGAGGGATTCGCCGTCGCCGCCATGACCGCACGCCTGGCGGCGCGCGGCCGGAACGGCGAGGGGCTGTGGTCCGACCGCCACCTGACTCTGGGCCATCGCGCGGACGGCATCGACCCGCATGCCACCGCCGGGCCCGAGGTCGTCGTGGAGGACGGGCGGACCCTAGGCGCCATCACCTTCGACGGCGCCCTCACCAACGCCGCCGAGCTGCGCACGGCCCTGGCCGCGAGCGGCCGCACCGTCCGGACCCGCAGCGACGCCGGTACGGTCCTGCACGCCGTGCTGGCGTGGGGGCCCGGCGCGGCGGCACGGCTGGAAGGGCTGTTCGCCTTCGCGGCCTGGGACGCGCGCACCGGTGAACTGCTGCTGTGCCGCGACCGCCTGGGCATCAAGCCGCTGAGCTACGCCCGGCTGCCCGACGGCGGCCTGGCCTTCGCCTCCGAGCTCGCCGCGCTCGTGGAACACCCCCTGATACCCGCCGAGCTGGACATGCGCGGCCTGTGCTCCGTGCTCTCCCAGGTGCGCGAGCCGGGCCGGGCCGTCCTGCGGGGGGTGCACGAGGTCAGGGCCGCCCACGTGGTGTGCGTACGCGCCGACGGCATCGCGGAACAGCGGTACTGGGGGTACGAGGCGCGGCCGCACGAGCACGACCTCGACCTGACGGTGCGGACCGCCCGCGGGCTCCTGGAGGAGGCGATCGGCCGGGACGCCGTCGGGGGTGAACCGGCCGTGCTGCTCTCCGGCGGACTGGACTCCAGCGCCCTCGCCGGATTCGCCGCGGCCCTCCGGGGCAGCCCGCCCCGCACCTTCACCGTCGACTTCGGCGGTGACCGGGCGGTGCCGGCACCCGACCGGCCCTTCGCCCTGGACGTGGTGCGGCGCCTGGGCTGCCACCACCAGGACGTGGCGATCGATCCGGGCGAACTCACCGATCCGGTCACCGAGGCCGCCGTGCTCGCGGCCAAGGACGCTCCCAACCCCTTCGGCGACAAGAACCTGACGCCCTACCTGTTCTACCGGCGGATCGCCGAGCAGGAGCGGGTGGTGCTCAGCGGGGAGGCCGCCGACGCGGCCTTCGGCGGGCTGTTCGGCGCGGGGGAACCCGTCACCGCCCGGGAACGGACCTTCCCCTGGATCGAGCGGGCGCACCGCCTCGGCATGGCCAACGGCATCGGCAACGGACTCTTCGACCCGGACCTGCTGCACGAGGCGGACCTGAGCGGGCACTGCGCCGCGCTGTACCAGGAGGCCCGTGCCGAGGTCCCCCACCTGGACGGTTCGACCGCTGCCGACCGCAGGGCCCGCGAGATCGACTACCTCCATATGACCCGCCTGCACGAGCAGGCGGTGCAGCACTCCGAGCGCCTCGCCGCCGCCGTGGGACTCCAGGTGCGTTTTCCCTTCGCCGACCACCGCCTGCTCGTCTACCTCTACAACGTGCCCTGGCAGATGAAGTCCTTCGACGGCCGCGAGAAGGACCTGTTGCGGACCGCCGCCCGTGACCTGCTGCCCGAGTCCGTCCTCACCCGGCCGAAGGTCCCCTTCCCGATCACCTACCACCCCGCCTACAAACAGCGGCTGACGGTCCGGCTGCGGGCCCTGCTGGAAGACACCGCCGCCCCGGTCCGGCCACTGCTGGACCGGGCCGCCGCCCGCCGAGTGGCCGACGACCCCCGTCTGCTGGACCGGGGCGGCTGGCTCGGCCGGGCGGACGTCGAGTTCGTCCTCCACCTCGACGCCTGGCTGCGCCGCCTGCCGGTGCGCCTCGCCCTCTGACCCACCCGTCCGCCGCACGCCCCAGTGAAGGTCCACCACCATGACGCACCCGCCGGCCGTCCCCGCCCTTCTCCATCACCTCTTCGACGCACAAGCCGCACGTGTTCCGGACCGGACGGCTCTGCGTGACGAACACGGCTCGCTCACCTACGCCGAGACCGCGCGCCGGGCCGGCCGGCTGGCGGCACGGCTGCACGCGCTGCTTCCCGCGGGCGCCGGCCGTGTCGGCCTGCACCTGCGGCGGGGTACGGACACCGTCGTCGCCATGCTCGCGGTGCTCAAGAGCGGCCACGCCTACGTCCCCCTCGATCCCGCCTACCCGGCCGAGCGGCTGGAGTTCATGGCCGGGGACGCCGCGCTGTCGCTCGTCGTCTCGGACCGGGAGCTGCCCGCCGGCCTGGCGGGCCTGCCCGTCGTACGCCTGGACGAACCGGACCCGGTGGACCTGCCGGACCCGGCGCCCGCCACCGGGACCGACCCCGCGGCACCCGCCTACGTCATCTACACCTCGGGCTCCACCGGGCGGCCCAAGGGTGTGCAGGTGCCGCACCGCAATGTGCTCGCGCTCGTCCGTGCCTGCGACAGCCGGTACGCACTGGGCGCCGACGACGTCTGGACGATGTTCCACTCGGCCTCCTTCGACTTCTCCGTCTGGGAGGTGTGGGGTGCGCTCGCGCACGGTGCGACGCTCGTCGTGGTGCCGGAGGAGGCGGCCCGTTCGCCCCGCGAGACGCTCGACCTGCTGGTGCGCGAGCGCGTCACCGTGTTCAACGTGGTGCCGTCGGTCTTCCGCCACCTGGTGCGTGCCGTGCGCCCCGGCACCACGCCCGCCCCCGCCCTGCGCTATGTGATCTTCGGCGGCGAGTCCATCGACGTCGCCGACGTGCGCGCCTGGCGCCGGGCCTTCGGCACGGACACCCGATTCGTCAACACCTATGGGATCACCGAGGCGACGGTCCTGGTGACCTCCCGTCCGCTGACCGACGCCGAGCTGGACGGCGATCCGTCCACCGACGCGGCGTCCGGCTTCGCGCTCGACCTCGGTGAGCCGCTGGAGGGGTGGGAGCTGCGGGTGCTCGACGAGGACGGCGAGCCGGTGCGGCCCGGCGGGACCGGTGAGATCCACGTGGCCGGCAGCGGTGTCGCGCTCGGCTACCTCGGCCGGCCGGACCTGACGGCCGAGCGATTCGTGGAGCGCTCGGTGGCGAGCGGCCCGCCGCGGCGCTACTACCGCAGCGGAGACCTGGCCAGACTGCTGCCGGGCGGTGTGCTGTGCTACGCCGGCCGGGCCGACGACCAGGTCAAGATCAACGGCTTCCGGATCGAACTGGGCGAGGTCGAGGCCGCGTTGCGCGGCCTGCCGGGCGTGCGGGACCTCGTCGTGGTCAAGACCGTCAGCCGGGTCGGCGAACCCATGATGACGGCCTGTTGGACGGCCGCCGAGGGCGTCGACCCGGACGAGGCCGCCGCGCGGCTGCGTGCCGCCGCCCTCGCCCGCCTGCCGCGGCACCTGGTACCCGGCCGCTTCGTACGGCTGCCGGAGCTTCCTCTCGGCCCGTCGGGCAAGACCGACCGCCGGGCACTGGCCCTTCAGCTCACCGCCGCCCCCACCCGGCGCACCTCACCCGTCGCCTCCTGACCGCGGACCGCCGTCCCCCGCCGTGCGCGGGGAGACCCGTACACACGTCGACCGCAGCCCGGTACCGCCGATACCGGCCGGGCACGGCAGCAAAGGACCCCCTCGTGGCTCAGCGCACGCGCAACCTCATCAGCGAACCCGACCGGCCGAGCTTCCTGGAAGAGCTCTACCAGGGCCGGTTCCGCTGGGACCTCCTCCACCCCTTCCCCGAGCAGGACGCCGCCGACAAGGCCCGCGGGGACGAGGCCGTGGCCGCGCTCGGGGCCTTCCTCCGCGAGCGTGTGGACCCGGCCGCCGTGGAGGCCGAAGGGCGCCTGCCCGACGGCCTCTTCGCCGAGCTGCGCTCCCACGGCTACCTCGGGCTCCAGCTCGGCCCGGACCTCGGCGGTCTCGGCCTGTCCCACTTCAACACCTTCCGCGTGATCGAGGCCGCTGCCGGCTGGTGCTTCCCCGTCGCCCTGGTCATGGGCATCGAGAACTCCGTCGGCGCCCCGGCCTTCCTGCCCGTGGTGCCCGACGGCCCGCTCAAGGAACTGCTGCACAAGCACGTCGTGGGCGGCGGGCTGTCGGGCACGGCCGACACCGAGCCCGAAGGGGCGGCCAACCAGCGGCGCTTCACCTCCGCCGAGCCGGTCGACGGCGGCGCCGCGTATGTCCTCAACGGGCACAAGGTCTTCGTCGGCCACGCCCCGGTCGGCTCCCTGTTCAGTGTGACCGCCTCCGTCGTCGAGGACGGTGCCGAGCGCAACCGGGTGTTCTTCGTCGAAGCCGGCACCCCCGGCTTCGGCAACGGCGCGTGGCAGGAGTTCTCCGGTATCAGGGGGTTCCCCAACGGCTGGATCACCCTCGACAACGTACGGGTGCCCGCCGGGCACCAGCTCGTCGAGGCCGAGGGCGAGCACCGGTCCCGGCTCACCCCGGCCGTCTCACGGCTCGTCGTCCGCGGCCGCCTCCACATGATCGTCGCGCCCTCGCTCGCCGTGGCCAAGCTCTGCCTGCGCTGGTCCCGGGACTTCATCAACCGCCGCACCATCGACGACTGCCCGCTGGGAGAGTACGAGGAGATCCGGCGGCAGCTCGCCGAGTCCCTGTCCGAGACGTTCGCCATCGAGAGCGTCGCCCGCGCCGCTCTGCTCAGCGAGGACCTGGGGCTGCCCCGCAACCTCGCCTTCGAGCAGAACGCCGCCAAGAACATCGGCTCGGTCACGGCCGGGCGGATCGCCGACCGGACGATGTCGGTCCTGGCGGCGGAGGGGTACGAGACCGCGCGCAGCAAGGCCCGGCGCGGCGCACCCGCCCTCCCGCTCGAACAAGCCGTCCGCGACGTCCGCAACATGCGGATCTCCGGCGGCGTCGACTTCCAGATCGACAACTGGATCGCGGGCCGCGGGATCCTGTCGTACTACTACCCGGAGCCGGACCACGCGGCCGGGCTGGAAGCCGGCCCGTCACCCGTCGTGGACCCCAGGGACGCGGTCCTGACCGTCCGCAACCGCGCCCACCTGGACGCGGTGGCCGAAGCGGTCCACCGGTTCGGCCGCACCTGCCTCGATCTGGCCCGGCGTCACCCCGACAAGGCCGATCTGATCGCCCGGCAGCGGGTGATCGTCCTCCTCTCGGGGATCACCAGTGAGCTGCTCGCCATGTCGGCCTGCCTCGCCCGCGCCTCCCGCATGAGCGCGGTGGCCGGTGACGACGGCGACGGCGACGGGCAGCGGCTCGCCGACCTGTACTGCACCACGGCCCGTCACCGCCTGGCCGGTCTGTGGCACCGGCTCGACCACGCCGCGTCCGGCGAAGGGGACGACGACGCGGATTTCGCGGGCATGAGCTCCGCCTGGCTCGCCGCCGACGGGCCGCACCACCTCTCCGACGACCTCGTCGCCGAAGCCGACGCCGCCGCCCCGGCCGGGCACTGACGCAAGGAGCAGCAGCACATGACCACGACCTCCGGCCCCGGTAGCACCCGCGCCGTGCCCGCGCGCCCTGTCCACGACCCGGGCGTCCAGCAGATTCCGCTGTCCGTCGGCCAGGAGGCCATGTGGGTCTCCTGGAAGCTCGACCCCGGCCAGTGGACCCACATCATTCCCACCCCCTTCCGCGTCCGCGGCACGCTGGACGTCGACCGGCTCCGGCAGGCCGTCGCCGCGGTGGGCGAGGCCCACCCGCACCTGCGGGCCCGGATCGGCGGGACACCGGACGGCCCGGTCCTGTGCTGGGCGGACGCGCCGCCCGTCCCCGTCGTCGAACACACCGTGACCGGCGGCCTCGAGGAGGAGGTACGCCGTGCCTGGCAGCGCCCCTTCGACCTGCGGCGCGGGCCACTGGCCCGGATCGACGTGCTGCACGGCCCGGACTGGACCGTACTGCTCCCCTCCGTCCACCACCTGGTCTTCGACGGCGCCTCGGTCCTCCTCCTGCTCGACCGGCTGCGCCGTGCCTACGCCGGGGAACCGCTCGATGTCGCCGGCCCCGGTCCCGTACTCGCCGCCTTCGCGGCCCGTTCCCGCGAGCTGACCGACACCCCCGCCGGCGATGCCCACCGCGCCTACTGGCGTGGGGCCCTGGGCGGCGACCTGCCCGTCCTCGATCTGCCCTCGTCCGTCGAGGAGCCCCGCTACACCGTTCTGGACACCGCGCTGGCGCCGGAGCTCGCCACGCGGCTGCGCGCCCGGGCCCGGGAACTGGGCGTGTCCTACGTGACGGTGCTCTTCGGCGCCTATTTCGCCCTGCTGCGCCGCTACTGCGGCCAGGAGGACCTGCTGGCGTCCATCCCGTTCCACGGCCGCGTGGACCCCGCCGCGCGGGAGACGGTCGGCTACTTCGTCAACGCCCTGCCCGTCCGGCACCAGGTGCGGGGTGAGGACTCGTACGCCACCGTGGTCCGGACCCTGCGCGCCGGACTGCGCGATGCCATGGCCCACGGTGAGCTGCCGCTCCCGGCGATCCTGCGCGAGGCGGGACTGACCGGCTGGGAGTCCCGTGCCCGCACCCACCGGACCGTCTTCCAGTACTGGCACGCCGGACTGCGCGAGGACGTGGACGTGCGGGACCTGCGGCTGCGCGCGGACGGCCGGGAGTGCGCCCTGACCCTGCTCGGCATGGAGAGCAGCGCCGACTACACGCTCGCGGTGATGGTCCGTGAGGACAGCGGCGGCACCCACGTGCTGTGGAAGGACCCGACGGGCGCGGTCGGTGCGACCTTGCTGCGGATGCTGGCCGACGACTACACAGCCGTCCTGGAGGCCGTCGCCGACGACCCGGACGCCGCCGTCGGCGACCTCACCGACCGGGTCGCCACGGCGCACGGGCCCGTGGAGCCGCGCCGGGTCGCGGCGCTGATCGCCACGCACCCGGCGGTACGACGCGCCGTGGTGACCCCCACCGGCGGCGGGGCGGACCTGCACGCCCGGCTTCTCGTCGACGAGCCGGTGGCGGTCGCCGACGTCCTCGCGCGCGTACGCGACGGTTTCGCCGGCCGGGCGCCCGTGCTGCGCGTGGAGACGGTCCAGCAGCCCGCCGCCGCGCGCCGGCCCGGCCCGGACGAGGCGGTCACGCCCTCGCTCACGGCCATGATCGGGCTGTGGGAGGAGGTGCTCGGCATCGACGGGATCGTGCCCGACGACTCGTTCTTCGAGCTGGGCGGCCACTCGCTGCTCGCCGAATCGCTGGTGGTCGCGGTGTCCGGGAGCCTGGGCCGCGACGTGCCGCTGCGGACCCTGTTCGAGTATCCCCGGCTGCGGGACTTCGCCGCCCACCTCGGTGTCCGGGAGGCGCCCTCGGACACCACCGCGGACGCCTGTCCGGACCTCGCCGCGGACGGCGTCCCGGCCGTGCCGGAGCGGGCACCGCAGCCCGCGAAGGACAGGTCGTTCCCCGCCGCCGGCTTCCAGCAGCGCATCTGGCTCGCCGAGCGGATCGACCCCGGCACCGGTGCCTACAACGTGCCGCTGGCCTGGCGCGTCCCCGGCGCTCCGCTGGAGGTGGAGACCCTCGCCCGCGCCCTGGAGCTGCTGGTCGCGCGGCACGAGATCCTGCGCACCCGCTTCGTCGAGCACGGCGGGCTGCTGCGGCAGCACGTCGACGAGCCGTGGCGGCCCCGGCCCGCCCACGTCGACCTCTGCGGTCGCGACGACCGCGACACCGCGCTGCGGGACTGGCTGGACCGGGCCGCCGGTCACCGCTTCGTTCCTGCCGAGGGCCGGCTGCTGACGGCGACGCTGCTGGAGACGGGCGAGAGCGAACAGGTGCTCTTCCTCTGCCTGCATCACCTGGTGTGGGACGGCGAGTCCGCCGGGGTCTTCCTGAGCGAGCTGTCCGCGTGCTACGACGAAGCCGCGGACGACCGCGCGACAGCGGAACCGGCCTCACCCCGGGGCCCCGGCGACGGAACGGATCCGCTCCCGGCCGGGCCCGCCGGCCACGACCTGCGCCCGGCGTCGCCGCACCAGGAACGCATCGGCTTCATCGACCAGTTCGAGAAGGGCACCGTCTACCCGACCGCGCCCGTCTACCACAACCTGCCCCTCTTCCTGCGCCTGGACCGCACGCCCGCGGCCCCGCACCTCCAGCAGGCGGTGGACCGGGTCGTCGCCGCGCACGAGGCCCTGCGTACCGACCTCCAGGTGGCCGAGGGCCGGACCGTGCAGCGCGTCCACGCCCGGGCGCAGGTGGTGCCGCGATGGTTCGACACGGCGGCCGAGGAGCCCGGGGAGGCACCCGAGGCACTCCGGGCGTGGGCCCAGGAGCCGTTCGACCTCGGCCGGGGGCCGCTGCTGCGCGTGGCCGCGCAGCCCTCACCCGAAGGCACGGTGTGGCTGGCCCTGCTCGGCCACCAGGCGGTGGTCGACCGCACGGCACTGCTCGTCGTCGCCGAGGACCTGCTCGCCGCCCTGAGCGGCGCGGACGTCACGGGCAGCAGCTACCTGGACTGGCTCGACGCGGGCTCGGAGCAGGACCGGCGACAGGACCTCGACGCCCGGGCCGCGGCCCTGCGGGGGGACTTCGAACCGCTGCGCCTGCCGGAGCGGTGTCCACGCGCGGCGATCCACGTCTACCAGGAGCGGGCCGTCCCCGTCGAGCTGCCGGACGACCTGCCGGTGGCCGCCTTCGCCGAGCGGCACGGCCTGAGCCGGGAGGACGTGCATCTCGCCGCGTTCGCCGCCCTGCTCGGCTGGTACTCGGGCCAGGAGGAGATGCTGGTGGGGGTCGCCCACAACGGCCGCCGCGACGGCGACCGCCGGGTGGTCGGCCCGCTCGCCAATCTGCTGCCCCTGCGCCTGCGGCCCGCCGTCGGCACCTCGTTCGAGGAGCTGGCCACCCAGGTCGCCGCGGAGCTGGCGAACGCGAGAGAGCACGACCGGGCCCCGTTCGACGAGCTGGTCCGGCGGCTGAACCCGGCCAAGGACATGAGCCGCACGGCCCTGTTCGACGTGCTGTTCACCTGGGCGGACGGGCCCACGTCCGTCACCGCGCCGGACGGCACCGCCGCCGGGACGCTCGAGACGGGCGGCGGCCACGGCAAGTACGACCTCCACCTGTTCGTGCGGCCCGGCCGGCAGGGCGACACGGGCCGGCTGGTGTTCAACGCGCTGTACTTCGACGACGCGCAGATGCGGCTGATGGCCGAGCACTACGCACGGCTGATGCGCGCCCTGCTCACCGCGCCGGACGAGCCGATCGGCGCGGCCGAACCGCTGACCGTCGACGAGCGGCGGACACAGCTGTCGGTCTGGAACGCCACCGACGCCACGTACCCGGAGACCACCCTCCAGGGCCTGTTGCGGGCGCGGGCCGAGCAGCGGCCCGAGGCCACCGCGCTCACCGACGCCGCCACCGCCACCGTGACCCACCACACCTACCGCGACCTGCTGGAGCGGGCCGGGCTGCTGGCGACCGGGCTCGTCGCCCGGGGCGTGCTGCCCGGTGACCGGGTGGCGCTGCTGCTCCCCCGCGGGGCGGCCCAGGTCGAGGCGATGCTCGCGGTGCTGCTGGCGGGCGCGGCGTATCTGCCGCTGGATCCCGCTCTGCCGGAGGGGCGCAAGGAGTTCATCCTGGCCGACTCCGGCGCCCGGTGGGTGATCGTGCCGGACGGGCCTGACGGGTGGCCGGAACCGGCGGCGGTTCCGGCCGCGTTCACCGGTGAGGTCGTCGCGCCGGCCGGGCTCGCGGCCGCCGGAGCGCATGATCCGTCGGCCGGCCCCGGTCCCTCGCTGCCCGTGGTCGGTCCGGACTCCCCCGCGTACTGCATCTATACCTCGGGCACCACCGGCCGCCCCAAGGGTGTCGTGCTCACCCATCGCAACGCGGTCCGGCTGATCAGCAATGACCGTTTCCCGTTCTCCTTCGGCCCGGCGGACGTATGGACGATGTTCCATTCCTACGCCTTCGACTTCTCCGTGTGGGAGCTGTTCTGCGGGCTCGCGCACGGCGGCCGGGTCGTGCTCGTCGGCGAGGACGACGCCCGTGACCCCCGTCGCTTCCTGGGGTTGCTGCGCCGCGAGCGGGTGACCGTGCTCAACCAGACGCCCAGCGCGTTCCGCCAGCTCCTGGCCGCCGAGCAGGAGGACCCGGACCCGCTCGACCACCTGCGCTATGTCGTCTTCGGCGGCGAAACGCTGCCGCCCGCCCTGCTGTCACCGTGGCTGGACAGCCACCCGCATGTGCGTCCGGTCAACATGTACGGCATCACCGAGACCACGGTGCACGTCACGGCGCGCACCGTCACCCGCGCCGACGCCGGGAGCGGCAGCAGCGTCATCGGCACTCCGATCCCCACCACCTCCGTCCACCTCATGGATCCGCGCACCGGGCGACGGCTGCTGCCCGTGGGCGCCGTCGGGGAGATGTACGTCGGCGGTGCCGGGGTCGCGGCGGGCTATCTCAACCGGCCCGAGCTGGACGCCGAACGCTTCGTGCCGAACCCCTTCGGCCGCGGCCCGCTCTTCCGCACCGGAGACCTCGCCCGCTACCGCCCGGACGGTGTGCTGGAGTTCCTCGGCCGCGCCGACTCTCAGGTCCAGCTGCGCGGTTACCGCATCGAGCCCGGTGAGATCGAGGCCCGGCTGCGCGAGCATCCCGCCGTCGCCGACGCCGCTGTGCTCCTGGAGGACGACCGCCTCGTCGGCTACCTGCTGCCCCGTGGCGAGGCGCCGGTACCGGCCGAGCTGTACGCCCATCTGCGCGCGGTGCTCCCGGAGTACATGATCCCCGGAGCCCTGCGCACCGTCGACGCCCTGCCGCTGACCGCCAACGGCAAGCTCGACCCGGACGCCCTGCGCGCGGCGGCCGTCGCGCTCCGGGCACCCGAGGGACGCGCCCCGGCCACGCCCACCGCCGAGGCGGTGGCCGGCCTGTGGGCGGCCCTGCTGGACCTGCCGCGCGTCGGTGCCGATGATTCCTTCTTCGCCCTCGGCGGCCATTCGATGCTCGCCGTCCGTCTGCTGGGCCAGGTCCGCGACCGCTTCGGCGTCACCGTGCCGCTACGGGCGCTGTTCGAGCGGCCTCGTCTGCAGGACTTCGCCGATCTCGTGGACGAACAGGGCGGCAAAGCCCCCGTGCCGCGGGCCCGGCGGTCCGGCGACACGGCCGCCGTCGCGCCGCCGGCCTCGGGATTCCAGGAGCGCGTCTGGCTCTCCGAACGCTTCGCCCAGGACACCGCCTACAACATCGTGCTCGCCTGGCGGGCCCCTCAGGGACTGGATCACGACCTGTTGCAGCAGGCCCTGACCCTGCTCGTCGGCCGCCACGAGATCCTGCGCACCGCCTTCGCCGAGGACGGCGGACGCCTGCGCCAGCACATCGGCGCCCCCTGGACGCCGCCGCTGGACCGCGTCGACCTGCGCGACGCCGCCGACCCGGACCCGGGCATCCGCGCCTGGGTGGAGGAACAGGCCGCCCAGCCGTTCGACCCGGCGTCCGGCCGCCTGCTGCGCCCGGCCCTCGCCGACCTCGGCGACCGCGGCCGGATGCTGCTCCTGTGCCTGCACCACCTCGTCATCGACGGCGAGTCGATACCCGCCCTCCTGACAGAACTCCAGCAGTGCTACCGGGCCGCCGAGGAAGGCGTCGACCCGCCCGCCCCGGCCGCCCAGTACCGCGACTTCACCGCCGCGCAAGAGGCCGAACGCGGCAGCGCCGGGCGCGCCGCGGACCTGGCGTACTGGGACCGGCACCTGGCCGGAGCACCCCCCTACGCCGCGCTGCCCGCACCCGGCGATGCCGAGCCGCACGGTGCGATCGCGCTGGCGCTGCCCGACGACCTGCCGGCCCGCCTGCACCCGTTGCAGCAGGAGCACGGCCTGTCGTGGTTCATGGTCGCCGCCACCGCTCTGGCGGCGGTGCTGCACCGGACCACCGGCCGCCGGGACGTCACCTTCGCCGTGCCGGTCTCCACCCGCGACCGGGCCGGTTTCGCCGGCTTGATCGGGCCGTGCCTGAACACGGTGGTGCTGCGGTCGCGGCCGGCGGACGACGCGACGCTGCTGGACCTGCTGCGATCGGTACGCGCCGAGGTGCTGGACGCGTTCGAGCACCGTGGTGCGCCGTTCGAGGAGGTCGTGGAGCGGCTGAACCCGGCGCGCGAGCCGGGCCGCACGCCCTACGCCGACGTCACGCTCAACATGAACCTGCTCACGGGACGCACCGCCCCGCTCGGTGACGGCACCCTCACGCCCGCCCTCATGGAGCCCATCGGGCGGCGGGAGACGAAGTTCGCGCTCACCGTCACCCTGGTCGATCAGGACGGCAGGCTCAGCGGGGCGCTGTCCTACCGGGGCGACCGGATCACGTCCGCCGAGGCCGGCCGTGTCGCCCGCCGCCTCACCGCACTGCTCGGCGCGCTGCCGTCCGCCCTGCGGCTGCCACTGGACCGCCTGGAGCTCGACGGCCCGGCGGCCGCCGCCGGGGAGGCCGGGCCTCTCGGCCTCCCCGGACGGCGTGTGCAGTACCGGGACTTCGTCGCCGCGCAGGAGGCCGAGCGCGGTACCGCGCGGCGCGCCGCGGACCTGGCCCACTGGGCGGAGCACCTCGAAGGGGCGCCCGAGTACACGGAGTTCCCCGCCCCCGCCGTGCCGGGGCCCAACGGGTCCGTCGCGGTGCCGCTGCCCGCGGACCTGCTGGAGCGGATGCGGCCGGTGCAGCAAGCTCACGGGTTCAGCCCGTACCAGCTCGCGGCGGGTGCGCTGGCCGCCCTGCTGCACCGGTGGACCGGCCGGGACGACGTGGTCTTCGCCACCCCGCTGGCCCACCGCGACCACCCCGGTTTCGCCGGCCTGCTGGGCCCGTGCCTGAACACGGTGATCCTGCGGTCACGGCCGGCGCCGGACGCGACGCTGCTGGACGTGCTGCGATCGGTACGCGCCGAGGTGCTGGACGCGTACGAGCACGGCGGCGCGCCGTTCGAGGAGGTCGTGGAGCGGCTGAACCCCGCCCGGCGGCCCGGCCGCACCCCCTACGCCGACGTGACGCTGAGCCTGGAGACCGAGCCGGGCCGGCCGGCACGGCTGGCCGGCAGCCCGCTGGCCCGGCTGCCGCTGGCCGGTGACGGCGCGGGCCACCTCGGCAAGCTCGGGCTGACCGTGGTGCTGTCGCTGAGCGGCGACACCCTCGGCTGCCGCGTCGCCTACCGCGGCGACCGGTACCGCCGCGCCGACGTCGAGCAGGTGGCGGCCCTGTTCGGCCGTCTGCTGACCGTGCTGCCCACGGCCCTGGACACCCGCGTCGACGCGCTCGATCTCGTCGGCGAGGAGGAAGAGGAGCGGTTGCGCGGCTGGGAGGGCGGAGCCGACGCGGCGCCCGCCACGAGCGTTCCGGCGCTGGTGGCCCACTGGGTCCGGCACACACCGGACGCGCCGGCGGTCACGACGGCCGGTGGTGTGCTCAGCTACCGGGACCTGCACGAGCGGGCCCGGGCCCTGGCCGCCCGGATCCGTCCGCACCTGCGGGCCGAGGACCCGGTGGTGGCGCTGCTGTTCGACCGCGGTGAGGCTCTCGTCGTGGCGATGCTGGCCGCCTGGTACGCGGGCGCGGCGTTCTGCCCCGTCGAGCCCACCGCGCCGGCCGCCCGCGTCGACGCCCTGCTGGCCGACGTGGACGCCTGCGCGGTCCTGACCGCCGACCGGCAGGCGGCGGCCCGGCTCACCGCCACCGGGGCCACCGTCCTCACCCTGTCCGGCGCCGGAGAGCCCGGCGCGGGCCCGAACGGCACCCGCCACGCACCGGACTCCCCGGGCGAGGAGGCCCCGGCACCGGGCCCGGAGGCCGTGGCCTACGTCGTCCACACCTCCGGCACCACCGGCGAGCCGAAGGGCGTGGCCGTCCGCCACCGCAGCATCGCCCAACTCGCCCGGTGGGGACAGGAGTCGTTCGGTCTCGGACCGGGGGACCGGATCGGCTGGCTGCTCGGCGTCTCCTTCGACGCCACCCAGTGGGACGTGTGGTCCGCCCTCGCCTCCGGCTCCTGCGTCGTGCCGTACGAAGGACCGCTCGCCGTCACCACGCTCCCCCGGTGGCTCGCCGAGCGACGCGTCTCGGTGGCCCTGCTCGCCACGCCCCTCGCGGAGTCCGTCTGGGCCGCCGACCCGCCGCTGCCGCACCTGCGGTGGATGCTCGTCGGCGCGGCGGCTCTCACCCGCAGGCCCCCGCGGGGCACCACGTACCGGGTCCGTAACGCCTACGGCCCCACCGAATCCACGGTCATCGCGCTCACCCACGACCTGGACGCCGGTGACGAGGGACCGCTCAACACCCTGGGCCGGCCCGTGGCCGGCACCCGGGTCCAGGTGCTCGACCCGTACGGCAGGCGCTGCCCGGCCGGTGTCACGGGGGAGATCGTGCTGAGCGGCGCGGGCACGGCGGCGGGCTACTGGCGCCGCGCGGAGCTCACCCGCGAGCGTTTCCGGCCCGTCGGTGACGGGCCCGGGACGGCCTACCGCACCGGCGACCGGGGCCGTCGGCTCACCGACGGCACCATCGAGTATCTGGGCCGTCTCGACCGTCAGTTGAAGATCCGTGGTTACCGGATCGAGCCGGGCGAGATCGAGGCGGAGCTCCTGAGGCTGCCCGGGGTGGCGGCGGCCGTGGTCCACGGCGACCCGCTGCGCTCCCCCAGCCTGGTCGCCTATCTGGTGGCCGGGGCGGGGCCGCGGCCGGTCACGGCGGAGCTGCTGGAACGGCTGCGCTCGCGGCTGCCGTCCCCCATGGTCCCCGAGGCGGTCGTATGGCTCGCCGCACTGCCGCTGGCGCCCAGCGGCAAGGTCGACACGGCACGCCTGCCCCGGCCCGGCCGTGCGGACCTGCCGGTGGCCGCCGCACGCGTCGCCCCCTCCGGCGGCACCGAGGAGCTGATCGCCGGGGCATGGGCCGAGGTGCTGGGCCTGGCGGAGGTCGGGGTCCACGACAACTTCTTCGACCTGGGGGGCAATTCGATCTCCCTCGCGAACCTGCACGCCCTGCTCGTCGAACGGCTGGCCACCGAGCTGCCTCTGGTGGCTCTCTTCGAACACCCCACCGTCGCCGCGATGGCCCGCTCCCTGACCGGCCCGCCCGCCCCGCCGACCGGGTCCCGGAACAGCGCGCTGCGGGAACGGGCGGCCCGGGCCAGGCAGGCGGCGTCCCGCAGGGCAGCGGCCCCACGGCCCGAACGCGCACGGCCTGCCGGACAGCAGACGCGTGCGAACACGGCGGGAGGCCCGGCCGGAGAAGCCGGGCCCGTGGCGCCGGGCCGCACGCCACCGCCCGGCGTCGCCGACGACGCGAGGGCCTGACATGGCGTCAACCCGCCCGCACACCGTGCCGCCCGGACCGGCGCCCCGCCGCGTCCTGCGCACCGTCCTGGTCGCCGAGATCCTGTCGATGACAGGATCCCAGCTCAGCGCCATCGCCATGCCGTGGTTCGTCCTGGAGACCACCGGGTCGTCGGGTGCCATGGGGCGCGTCATGGCCGCGCAGATGATCGCGGTCGCCGTCTTCGGCGTCATGGGGGCATCCCTGGCCGGCCGGCTGGGACCACGCCGGGTGATGCTCGTCGCCGACTGCACCCGCGGCCCGCTGGTCGCCCTCGTACCGCTGCTGCACCACTTCGGTCTGCTGCCGCTGCCGGTGTTCATGCTGTTGCTGTTCGCGGTCGGCTCCTTCTACGCCCCCTACACCGCGAGCCAGCAGTCCCTGCTCCCGGCGCTCGTCGGCGACGACGAGGCACGGCTCAGCCGGGCGAACGCGATGCTCCAGGGCGCGACCCGCTTCACCGTGCTCCTGGGGCCGCCCGTCGCCGGACTGCTCATCGCCTGGCTCGGCGCCTCGGCGGTCCTGTCCCTGGACGCGGCCAGCTATCTGGTGTCGGCGTTCCTGCTCCGTCGCGGCCTGCCGCCCGGCGTCGCCCTGCCGGTCCGGGCCGCCCGTCACCGGCTGCGCGACGCCCTGCGGACCGTGCGGCGGGACCGGCTGCTGGGCAACTGGACGATCGCGCAGGTTCTCGGTGAGACGACGTGGCAGGCCCTGTTCGCCATGCTGCCCGTCCTGGCCCTGCTCCACTACGGCGGGTCGTCCGCGCTGGCCGGGCTGCTGCTCGGCGCGTTCGGCGGTGGCGCGCTGCTCGGCACCCTGCTGGTCGGCCGCGCCCTGCGGCGGCTCTCCGCCACCCGGCTGGCCACCTGCGGGCGGCTCGGCCAGACAGCGGCCTTCGCCGTGCTGCCGCTGCCGCTGGGGCCCGCCGGCCTGGCGGCCGTCCTCGCGGTGGCCGGCCTGCTCAACGGCCTGTCCAACGCCCCGATGGTCGCGGTCCGCACGAGCCGCATCCCGGTGGCGCTGCGCCCGGCCACCCTCACCGTGATCGCGGCGGCCGGGCTCACCGGCGGCACGCTGGGGCTGGTCGGCGCCGGGACGGCGGCGGAAACCCTCCCGGTGAGCACCGTCTTCACCGTCCTCGCGGCCCTCCAGGTCCTCGCCGGTGCCTTCTTCGTGGTGGGTGCGGTGCGAGGCCGCGACGCGCCCGCACCGGCAGCCGCGCCCGCGCCCGGCGCGAGCCCGCCCTGACCACCCCTCACACGTACCGGCATGTCTCCGCACTCCCAAGGAACCCCATGACCTCCGCAGAACAGCGCGGCTGCCCGCATCCCGCGGGCGCCGCCGGCCCCGTCCACGCGCTCGCACCGGACTTCGCCCAGGACCCCTTTCCGATACTCGACAAGCTCCGCACCGAGGGCCCCGTGCACCTCGTGCGGATGCCCAGCGGGGCCGAACGCTGGCTCATCACCCGCTACGACGACGTCCTGGCCGCGCTCGCCGACCCCCGGCTCAGCAACGAGCTCGCCCGCGGCCTCCAGCAGGCCCTGCCCCCCGAACCGCTGCCGCCCCGGTGGCAGGTCACCTTGCGCACCAGCCGGCTCCTGGGCCGCGCCATGGCCAATCTCGACCCGCCGGACCACGACCGGCTGCGCAAGCTCGTCGTCCGCGCCTTCAGCGCCAAGCGCGTCGAGGGCCTGCGGCACCGGATCCAGCGGGGCACGGACGAGTTGTTCGACGCCGTCGCCGGCCGCCCGCGGTTCGACCTCGTCGAGGCGGTCGCCAACCGCCTGCCCGTCACCGTGATCTGCGAGCTGCTGGGCGTGCCGGACGCCGACGCCGACCTCTTCCGCACCGCGGCGAGCGTCCTGGGCGGATTCCAGGCCGACGACGAGGCGGCCCTGCGCACGGTGGCCGCCCTGGACGCCTTCGACGCCTACGTCCGCGACCTCGTCACCGAACGCCGCGCGGCACCGGGACCGGACCTGCTCAGCGAGCTGGTCACGGCTCCCGCCGACGGCCACCCGCTGACCGACGACGAACTCGTCAGCATGGCCGGGCTGCTGCTGTTCGGCGGGTACGAGCCCTCGGCGCAGCTCATCGGCAACGCGCTGCTCGCCCTGCTCGAACACCCCCGTCAGCTCGCCGCGCTGCGCGCCGACCCGTCCCTGCTGCCCGACGCCGTCGAGGAGGCCATCCGCTACGACGGCCCGGTCAACCCCGGCCTGAGCCGCTACGCCCTGGAAGACGTCGAGATCGGCGGCACGACCATACCCAAGGGCTCGTACGTGATCGTCGGCGTCGCCGCCGCCAACCGCGACCCCGGCCACTGGACCGCCCCCGACCGCTTCGACATCACCCGGCACGCCACCGCCCGCCAGCTCGGCTTCGGCCACGGCCTGCACTACTGCGTCGGCGCGCGCCTGGCCGCGCTGGAGGTCGAAACGGTCCTCGCCACCGCCCTGCGCCGGTTCCCGACACTGCGCCTGGCCGTCCCCGCCGGCCAACTGCGCCGCCGCGAGGGCTCGGTGCGCGGCCTGCGCGAACTCCCCCTGAGAGTCGACTGACGGCCACCCCTCCGGGCCCGGCCGGCCTGGAGCCGGCCCGGGCCGCGGATGCCGGCGACCGCCGTGCGGTTCGACCGCTCGGACGCGGATGGGCGTCCGAGGGTGTCTCACGTGGCCCGCGCCGGCTTCGACGGCCGGGCGGCGGGCTGACGCGGAGACCCGGGCCGTCAGATGCGGTCGGCGGCGATGAGGAGGTAGTGGAAGCTGCCCTCCTTGTACGCGGTCAGGAACGGGTCCTCGACGCCGGTGGCGAGGGAGGACTGGGCGCGCAGCTCCCAGTACGGGATCGTGGCGGCCGTCAGGTCGACGACGTTGATGGGCACGAGACCGTTGGCGGCCATGGCCTTGAAGTAGGCGCTGCGGGGGTGGATGTTGCAGGTGTAGTGCTCGTCGATGCGGCTGACGGCCTTGGAGCGCAGGCCCGTGACGTCGTTGGAGCAGCCGGTGATGGTGACGTAGCGGCCGCCGCGGGCCAGCTGGCGGGCGTGCTCGGAGAAGAGTTCGAACAGGTCCACGTACATGGTGGACTCGTTGTTCCAGATTCCCTGGAAGGCGCCGGCGGGCAGGCCGGTGTCCAGCATGTTGCGGAAGTGGTAGCGGACCTTGTCGTCCACGCCGCGCTTACGGGCCTGGCCGTTGGCGAAGTCGACCTGCGACTGGGAGATGGAGAGGCCGTCGACCTGGCAGCCGAAGCGTGCGTTGGCCATGATGCTGGTGCCGCCCCGGCCGCAGCCGGCGTCCAGCAGCCGCTGGTCGGGGGCGATCGGGCCCAGGTGGTCGAGGAGGACGTCGGCCTGTGCCGACTCCAGCCGGTGCAGTTCCTCGATGATGCGCTCGTCCCGGGTCTCCTCGGGGCCCTCCAGGACGGAGGGGTCGTAGTCGCCGAGCCCGTAGTGATGGTGGTAGAGGCCGTCGACGTCGCCCAGACGGAGGTTGACCGGGTCCTTCTCGTTGTTCCAGTACTCCGCGACGGACTTCTGGTAGGCGGTGCGCAGGACGCCGGCGGGCGCGGCGGGGGCGGGCGTGGTCGTCATGGGGGTGCTCCTTACGGCGTGCGTGTGGGGTGTGTCGCGTGGGTCATGAGGTCGTGAGGTCGTGACACGAGGAGGAGAGGAAGAGGGAGAGGGAGGAAGGCGGTGGCGGGAGAGCGGATCACCGCGCAGGACGGGCAGCCGGGCAGGGCGCGCCTGCCCGCCACTCCGCGGTACGCGGCCTGCGCGATCGCGTGACCGCCCCCGTGCCTACGCGCCGTTGTAGCGCGGGCTCCCGCTGTGCCATTCGCGGTTGCCGCCGAGCCAGGCCCATGCCCCTGCGAGGAAACGGCGCAGCTGAGGTGAGCCCGTGAGGGCCAGGGCCGCCGCCTCCGTCTCGAAGCGGTGCACCAGCTCGTCGTGGATCGCCGCGCTCTGCTCGATCGCTTCGCGCGGGGAGCACCGCTCCTCTTCCGCGATCACGGTGGGCAGGTTGAATTCCACGCCCCCGGAGTCGTTTTCCTTGGTCATGGAGTACAGGTCGTTGACGAGTGTGCCGGCCGTGGCCGCCATCGTCACGGCGCGGCGTACTCGCGGGTCGCCGTACTCGGTGGCGGACAGCGCATATCCGCCGACCACGTCGGTCAGCGCGATGCAGGGGAGGAAGCTGTTGATCTGACGGTGCGCCAGATACTCGTGGACGCTGGGCATGTGGCCCCGGGACCGCCAGGAGCCTTCCTGGCCGTAGCCCACGAAGAGGACGGCGATCTCATGCCGCAGCCGGGCCGCCTGGGACGGCTCCGCGTACCGGCCGAGGTGTTCGAGGGCCGAGCGCAGGGCGACCCGGACGGGGTCGCCGCGCAGCTCCCTTTCCCCTGCGGGAGCGTAACGGGCCGGGAGGTGGGACGGGTCGATGGCCGCGTGGGCGAGCCCCAGTTGCGAACCGAGGAGTTCGGGCCTGGAGCCGACGGTCTCGTCGTCGCAGTAGTAGTCGTCCGTGGCCCATTCCGCCAGGGCGCACTTCCCCGCCGCCAGCAGGCGGTCGGGGTCGTCGGTGTCGGGGTGGGCCAGCATCATCAGGCGCCCGAAGTCGGCGGCACGGACGTGGTCGAGGCGTCCGGTGTAGATGCCGACCTCGTCGGCCCATGCCACCAGCCGGTCGTTGACCTCCCGGCCGAGTGCCGGGTCGTCCCGGAGGGCGGGCGGGCAGTAGAGCCGCGGGACACCGGAGCCGCGCTCCTCCTCCGCGGCGCCGGATGTGTCACCGGCCGGTCTCCCGGCCCGCTCCTCCCCCGCTTTCCCGGCCGCTTTGCGGGTGGCTTTCCCGGTGGCCTTCCCGGCCGTGATGCGGGCGGCGGAGGTGCCCAGCCCCGTCGGCCCGGTGAGCAGGGCGGCGCCCACCGGGCGGGGGGTGGTGCCGGGCAGGGTCGTCGGCGCGGAAGGGCGGATGCCCTGCTGGTGGGTGAGCAGCGTGGCCACGAGCCGCGCCATGTCGTGAGGGGCCGTGGGAGCGGTGATCCGGGACAGCAATGACACAGGTTCTTCTCTCCACTCCAGGAGCGTCGTGCCCGTCAGGACGGGGTGTGGAAGACCTCGGCGTTCTCGAGAACGCCGAGCGCGTCGGGAACGAGAACCGCTGCCGAATAGTAGGTACTCACCAGGTAGGAGATGTGAGCCTGTTCATTGATACCCATGAACCGCACGTTCAGGCCCGGCTCGTACTCGTCCGGGATACCGGTCTGCCGCAGACCGACCACCCCTTGCCCGGCCTCGCCCAGGCGCATGGCGAGGATGGCGGAGGTGCCCTCCTCCGAGACGGGGATCTTGCCGCAGGGCAGGATCGGCACGCCCCGCCAGGCGGGAACCGCGTGGCCGTCCACGTCGGCACTGCCGAAGGACAGACCTCGCTTGTTGCACTCGCGGGCGAGGGCGGAGACGGCCCGGGGGTGGGCGAAGAACGCCGTGGTCCCCCGGCGCATGCTCAGCAGCTCGTCCATGTCGTCGGGGGTGGGCGGCCCGGAGTGGGTGGAGATGCGCTGGCTGTGGTGGGCGTTGTGCAGCAGGCCGAACCCGGGGTTGTTGACGAGCTCCGCCTCCTGGCGCTCGCGCAGTGCCTCGATGGTCAGCCGCAGCTGCTCCTCGACCTGGTCCATCGGGTCGTTGTAGAGGTCGGCGACCCGGCTGTGCACCCGCAGGATCGTCTGGGCCACGCTCAGTTCGTACTCGCGGGGGGCGAGCTCGTAGTCGACGAAGGTGCCGGGGAGCGGCGGCTCGCCGGTGTGGCCGGAGGCGAGGGAGATGTTCGCCTCGCCCTTCCTGTTCTGCGGCCGTGCCTTCTCGGCCTGGCGCCGCCGGACGTGGGCCCGCAGCGCATCGTGGCGGCCCGCCACCTCCTCGTACGCGGCCCGGGGCAGGGCCAGTACGGTGCATGCCGTCATCGCGCGCGCCGTGAACTCCCACGTGCCCGGCTCCTCGGCCACCACCTGCGCGCCGAAGAACCCGCCGTCGGCCAGCACGCCGCGCCGGGTCTGCTCGCCGTAGTGTCCGGTGCCGGCCTTCTCCACCTTGCCGCGCGCGATCAGATAGACGTGGTCGACGGGCCGGCCCCGTTCGGCGATCACCTGGCCGGGTTCGTACTCCCGCTGCCGGCACCGCTCGGCCAGCGCCCGCAGCGCCTCGTCGTCGTGGAAGCCGCGCAGCAGCGGCAGTTCCCCCAGCTCCGCGGGGACGACCCTGACCGAGGTGCCTTCCTGGACGAAGGTGACCCGGCCGTCGCCGACCTCGTACACCAGGCGCCGGTTGACGCGGTACGTGCCACCCTTGACCTCCACCCAGGGCAGCATGCGCAGCAGCCACCGCGAGCTGATGCCCTGCATCTGCGGAACGGTCTTGGTGGTGGTCGCGAGGTTCCGCGCAGCGGCGATCCCCAGACTGAGCTGTGCCCGGCCTGCCTGCTGTTCGGGCTGCTCCGGCTGCTGCCGGTGCGCTGCGGTCGACATCGCGGTCCTTCCCTCTGGGCCCATGCGTCAAGAGGGAGCCCCCGAAATAGCCCGATCGGGCTACGAGGAGCTCCCGCCGCGCAAGTGAAGCAGCGCGTAATGATGTTGGTCGAGGCGGCCGAGAGGGCGCCGACGTATTTGCGCCACGGAACGGACGGGGGTCCGGGCGACCGCCCCGGGTTCCTGGGGCGCCTTGTGGTGATCAAGGCCGGAGATCATGTCCGCTATGCCGTGATGACCTGCATTTCGAGCAAGCCGGGGCAGGGGCACCGGCGACGGTCCCGGCCCAGCGAACCCCATGATCGAGTGGCCGATATGTGCCGTCAGGGACGGAGGGGCCCGAGGGCCCGCCCGGCCTGCCCGGGCCGCCGGCTGCCCGGAGCGCTCGCTCCGACGTCGGCCTCGATACTCTTCCCGAGGCCCGCAGACACCGGACCGGCCCTGGCCCCCTCGACACTCCCGGAGCCCCGTATGAAGATGCTCGTCAACACCCCCGAGTCCGTCGTCGACGACGCCCTGCGGGGCATGGCCGTCGCCCATCCCGAGCTGGCCGTCGATGTCGAACGGCGCGTCGTGATGCGGCGGGACGCCCCCGTGACGGGCAAGGTGGGGCTGGTGTCGGGTGGCGGGTCCGGGCATGAGCCGTTGCACGGGGGGTTCGTGGGGGCGGGGATGCTGGACGCGGCCTGCCCCGGGGAGGTGTTCACCTCGCCCGTGCCCGATCAGATGGTGCGGGCGGCCGCCGCCGTGGACAGCGGTGCGGGCGTGCTGTTCATCGTGAAGAACTACACCGGTGACGTGCTGAACTTCAACATGGCCGCCGAGCTGGCCGAGGACGAGGGCATCCAGGTCGCCAGCGTGCTCGTCAACGACGACGTCGCCGTGACCGACAGCCTGTACACGGCGGGCCGGCGCGGCACCGGTGCCACCCTGTTCGTGGAGAAGATCGCGGGTGCGCTGGCCGAGGAGGGCGCTCCGCTGGATCGGGTGGAGGCGGTCGCACGGCGGGTGAACGAGTCCTCGCGCAGCTTCGGCGTGGCGCTCGCCGCCTGTACGACGCCCGCCAAGGGCGGTCCCACCTTCGACCTACCGGCCGGTGAGCTGGAGCTGGGCGTGGGCATCCACGGCGAGCCCGGCCGGGAGCGGCGGGCGATGATGACGTCGGCCGGGATCGCGGACTACGCCGTGGACGCGGTCCTGGGCGATCTGCGTCCGAGCGGGCCGGTGCTGGCGCTGGTCAACGGCGCGGGGGCGACGCCGCTGCTGGAGCTGTACGGGTTCACCTCGGAGGTCCACCGGGTGCTGCGCGAGCGCGGGGTGACGGTCGCGCGGACGCTCGTCGGCAATTACGTCACCTCGCTCGACATGGCGGGAGCCTCGGTGACGCTGTGCCAGGTCGACGACGAGCTGCTGCGGCTGTGGGACGCGCCGGTGCAGACCGCCGGGCTCCGCTGGGGACGCTGACCGCCGGCCCGGCGCACCGCCCGGCATCCCTCGGCGTCACTCCTGGAGGACGATCCGTCCCAGTGGCGTGGTCGTGAGGGCGAAGCGGTCCGCGTGGATCAGTCTGCGGCTCACCGGGAGCGCCGTACCGCCCGCGGTCACCGTGCCGGTGGCCGTGGACCGGTCGGTGAGGTAGGTCTCGTACTCCTCGATGACGAGCCGGTGGCGGAAGAGCACGGGCAGTTGCGGGGGCGGCGGGGCGAGGTCGCCGGACCAGACGAACCCGGTGCCGCGCGGGGCGCAGGTGAGTTCGCCCACGGCGCCGGTGGTGACCCAGTCCAGGTCTCCGCCGCCCAGGGCGAGCCGCTGCACCGAGGCGACGACGTGACGGCTCGCCGCCATGCCCGGCTGTCCGGGGCCGACCCGCCGGCCGAGCGCGTTGAGGGCCACCGGCCCGCCGAGCTCGATGTGGAAGAGCCCGTCGGCCGTCATGGTGGCGTCGATCGTGCGGTCGGGCATCAGCTGGGCGAACTCCGCCGTGACGACCTTGGACAGGTGGAGCGGGGCGACGGAGTGCGGCTGGTAGCGGGCGAGGGCCAGCCGCAGGTAGGGGAAGTAGGCGGTCGCGGCGGTGTCGCCGAGGTCCACGTCGATGTCGCAGAACCACAGTCCCTGCCGTGCGTCGAACTCGGGCGCGTACGCCACGATCTTCGCCGCCGCGACCGTTCCGGCGACCGGCTCCGCCAGCACCACGTCGGCGACGGTGAGCCGGGCGCCGGGGAACATCTCCGCGGTCAGCCGGGGCAGTACGGTGGCGTCCGCCCATACGGGGTCGACGCCGCAGCGGGTGACGAGCTCGTCGGGCGGTCGCGGGTCGGTGACCCGGCCGGGGTCCAGGACGACCGCGAGGAGTTCGTCGTCGCCGGAGGAGAACCAGGGGCGCCGCAGGTACACCCGCAGGCCCGCGTGCCGGCGGGTCCGGGTGACGCGGTGCGCGGCGTGGTCGACGGACCGCTCCCAGCGGAATGTCGGCACCAGATGGCCCACGGCGGGCGGTTCGGGCCGGCGGGTGCTGGGAATGGGCCAGCCGCCGCCCGTCTCCCCCGTGCTGGGCGGCCCGGGCCGGGTGATCAGCTCGGGCCGGTCGGTGATCGTCGGGTGGAAGTACTCCCGGAACCGGGTCGTCGCGGTCGGGGTGTAGGTGACGTCGCGGTGCCGGGTGTCACGGAACTCGTGCCGGATGTCGAGCAGAGGGAGGTCGTCCCGGCCCCGCTCGACGGTGACCTCGCCGACGTGGGCGTGCCCGGTGACCCGCCGGGGCGCCGGCTCGGTGACGTCGTCCAGCCACTCCGTCCAGGTCGCGTCGATGTCGATCCGGCCGGTGCTGCGGGAGTGTGCCCGTACGCGCCCGGTGACATCGGTGAAGGTCTGCTCGGCCGTGCGCGGGAACCGCAGCTCGCCCAGCTTGGGCGCCTCCAGCGGCCGCTCCACGGCGTGCACCAGGGTGAGTTCGGTCCATGGGGTGAGCATCCAGTTCTCGCCGTCGGCGGACGCCGCCGTCAGCTCGGCCCGCTTCTCCGGCGGCAGTCCGGTCGCCGGGTCGTTCCAGAGCGGGGAGCCGGTGAGCAGGCCCCAGTTGCGGAAGAGGTCGAGGTCGTCCGCGTGGACGCGGCAGCTCAGCCTGACCGTCGCGAACTCGGCCTTGGGCAGGAAGACGGTGAGTTCGCGGCTGAGCGGCCCGCCCCACCGCGGCCGGCCCTCCCCCTCGACGGTCTTCAGCCGGAGCGGTGTGGCCTGGGGCCAGGGGCCGGGGAAGTCGAAGGTCTCGTTCGGGTCCGCGCCCGGCAGTCCACGCAGCGAGAGTCCGCGGGCGAGGACGTCGGGCAGGTAGGGCAGCAGCAACTGGTCGGCGGTGTGGATGACGTACTCGCCGGGCTTGAGGCCGTTGCCGCGCGGCACGGGCAGTTCGGTGAGCGGTTCGGTGTCGTGGACGTTGTGCTTGGCCACGCGGATCTGCCGGGCCGCCTTGAGGTCGTGGCTGAGCTGCGGGTTCTCCGCGAGGCGTACGACCGTGTCGAGATAGCTGCCGTCCTCGCGCGCCGCGTCCGCGAAGAATCTGCGGCGCACTCTGTCCGGTTTTCCGGGCCCGAAGACGGCGTCGTACACGCCGTGCTGTTCGGCCATCTGGAGCGCGGACTTCGGCGGTGAGACGTGCCGCTCGTCGTAGGGCCGGTAGCGCCGGTCGAGCCCGTCGACGGGTGAGCGGCTCTCGTGGTCGGGGGTGTCGCGGTTGCGTTCCCGGGCCCATTCGTCCGGTGTCATCGGGCGGCCCTGGTCGTCGACGGTGGAGCGGATGACCATCCGGGGCTCCGACTCGCCTTCCAGGAACGGCCATTTCGGTACGAGCACGGGAGGTGGTACCGGCTCCCAGCGCCCGTACGTCACCGGGGGCGTCGCCCTGCCCTCGGGGGTGTCCGCGGCGGGGCCCGGGCTGTTGCCGGCGAGGTCGACGAGGCGGGCGCGCAGCCGGTACGTGCGCCCGTAGCGCAAGGCGGGAAGCGTGCCGGGCGTCGGCCGGAAGTCGGCGTCCAGGGGGAACTCCGCCGAGACCTCGGGGTCGGGCACCCGCGGCCGGTTGTCGGCGCCGATCGTCCGGCCGGGCGGCGGGGCGGCCAGCGACCAGCCGTGCCAGCCGAACAGCGCCTGGTGGACGTACAGCACATCGTCGGGCGCGGCCTTGTCGTGCGTGACCGTGCTCGCCTTGACGTGGCCCTCGTCGGGGCCGGCGGTGAGCGGTACGGGCGGCTGCCCGGGGCGTCTGATGGCGTAGGTGCCGGTGCGGGCGCACAGCGGGTGCCAGGCGGTCACCCGGCCCGTCGCGTCGTCGACCGTGCCGACGTCGACGCGGTAGCCGCGGATCAGGTGGGAGGCGTCCAGCACGGCCGCGGGGCGCGCGGAGCCGTCGGGGCCGACGCCGGCCACGTGCCGGGCGTCGTCCTCCATCTGCTGGGCGAGGGCGCCGTCGTGGGCTTCGTGGAGCACGGTCAGGCCGGCGCCGTGCAGGGCCGGCAGGGCGGTGTGGTCCGGTGCGACGGAGCCCGCCGGGTCGGTGAGCGCGGCCAGCGCCTGCTCGATGACGCGGGCGAACTCGACATACTTCATCGCCGCACCGTCCACGTCGAGGTCGGTGACGCGCACGTCCGGGCCGGCCAGGCCCAGCATCCGGCGGCCGTGGGGTCCGTCGTCGTCCGCGTACGGCTCGAAGCGGCGGCCGGCGACGTGGCGCAGGACCGTCCAGGGGCGCAGGGCCTCGTCGAGGTTGAGGTGGGCCTGGGCGGCGGTGAAGGTCACGCGTGCCTGCCACTGGTCGGCCAGGCCCGGCGGCGGGGTGACCAGCAGGTCGGCCGCCAAGCCGAAGCGGCGCAGCAGTTCGGGGTAGTCGGCGAGCAGGGAGCAGGCCGTGTGGAAGTCGAGGTCGGGTCGTGCGGGCGGCGGCGGCTCGGCGGCGCCGGGGGTCGCGGGGGCCGGCGGGCGGTCGTAGAAGCGGTACAGCTCGGCGAAGTACAGCATGGGGCCGCCGGTGCGGTACGGCTCCTCGTTCCGCCGCATGTGCCGGGGGCGGAAGAGGTCCGCGGACGGTTCGGCGGTCGCCGAGCCGTCGCCGGTGCCGCCGGTGAGGAGCCGGTCGAGGAGGGGGTAGGCCTTCTCGACGGCACGGGCGAGGGTGCGGATGGGGCCGGTGAGGGGGGTGAGGAGGTCGTCCAGGTCGGGGTGGTCCCAGCGGGGCGTCACGGCCGTCGTCCGGGCGCTGTCGGCGCGGTCCCCTTCGCCGCCGGGGAAGGCGCGGTCGCGGGCGGTGGTGGTGACGGCGGTCTCGTAGAGGGCGCCGATCTGCTGGTGGACGGCCTGGCCGGGGAAGGAGCGCAGGACGGGCGGTGCGCCGCGGGTCAGGACGCCCGCGGTGAGGGACGTCGGGTCGTGCACCTTGGTGTCCGGCGGGAAGAGCGCCTTCCACACGGTGATGTCGGGAGGCGGATAGCGGTCCGGCTGCGGCGTGGTGGGCACCGTGGTCCTCATGCCGGTGGGCGAGAGGAACTCCACCTGGAGGGCCGGGAGGTAGCGGCCCAGGGTCACGGGCCACTCGCGGAAGCCGGCGAAGGCGTCGAGCCGGTTCGCCCCGGTCAGGCGGGGGCTGACCAGGACGGTCAGCCTGAGCCGGCCGTCGGCGGTCACCCCGTCGGGCAGTACGGTCCAGCGGATCGCCTCGGGCATGGCTCAGCTCACTTCCGCGAAAGCGGTGCAGTATTCGTCGACGGGATCGCGCCGGGCGCCGGTGACGGGGTCGGTGTAGGGCGCCATCATCTCGGCGAAGGTGGGCGGGCGGACGCCGTCCGCGGCCGGGCCGGCGAGCGGGGCCGAAAGGGTGGAGCCGGATCCCAGGAACCGCTTCTCGCATTCGATCGTGACCGACTGCGACCAGAAGCCGATGTGGATGCTGATGGTGAGCCTGGCCTTGCCGAAGACGGTGCGACTGCCGATGTCGTAGGTCAGTTCGAGGTAGAGCTCGATGGAGGCGGAGACGATGCCGAGGACGTCGACCTCGCCGCGGGCCCGCAGGTAGCCGGTGAGGCGGGACTCGCCGGTGTCGATCTCCAGCCGGAAATAGATGCCGGCCATGACCGACAGGCTCCCGGAGGCGACCCCGAAGTTCATCGACAGGGCGGCCCCGAACTCCAGCGCCGCCTCCAGGACGGCCACGCGCTGCGGGGTCAGCACGATCCCGAAGAAGCCGCCGCCGCCGAGCATGGAGACGGTCAGCCGGAAGGGCGCCTGCCGGGTGCAGAAGGAGAAGCGGACCTCCATGGCGCGGCCGACGAAGGGCAGGTCGAGCGCGGCGTCCAGGCGGAGGTTCTCCAGGCTGAACACGCCGATCGCGAGGTTCGGCAGGGGCAGCCCGTAGGAGGCGGTGATGCCGCTGCCGGTGACCTGGATGCCGGGCGGGTCGCTGAATCCGTCGATGGGGATGAGCCGGCGCAGCGTCTCGACGAAGCTCAGCGGGCCGGTGAACCGTACGCCCTTGAAGACGACGTCGACATCCAGCTTCTTGCCGGCGCGGGCGGTGAAGCGGATGCGCTCGAATTCGAGCTCCATCGCCTCGAAGCCGGGCACCAGGACGAGCTTGAACTTCTCCAGGGTGCAGGTGATGTCGGCGCCGGCGGACAGGTCGGAGCGCAGCGATCCGCGCAGGTCGACGACGAGGGAGAGGCGGCCCAGGCGCGGGTCGGGGACGAACACCGGTGTGTCGCCGGGTCCCCATGCCTGGATCTCGGGGTTCCATTCCATCCGGGCGTTGACCGTCTCGGGCAGCTTGGCGCCCTTGGCGGCCCGTTCGACGGCCTGCCGGAGCGCGAGGGCCTCGCCGGCTCCCGCGGTCCAGGTCGCGACCTGCTGCTCGACGCGTACGAGCAGCGCGCGTACGCCCGCGTCGGCGTCCGGCGGGAGGGCGTTCAGGAGGCTCGTGAGGGCCGCCGCGAAGGCGTCGAAGGCGTGGTCGACGTCGCCCATGGTCAGCGGGCCGGGCTCGTTGGCGAGCCCCTGGGCCAGGAACGCGGCGACGGTCTCGACGAGGGTCCGCGCGGTGTCCACGACCCGGCGGGCGGCGGGCGGATAGCGGTCGGCCTCGCGCTCGATCTGCTCGCGGACGCGGCGCAGGTCGGAGAGGAAACCGGTGACGGCGGTGATGGTCTCGGTGAAGATGGTCGGGACCTTCAGGGGCTGGTCCAGCCGGGCCGCCTTGATCAGCTCGGTCAGCGGCACGATGCCCAGCAGGTTGGCGCCCAGGGCCCGGAAGAAGTCCTTGGGGTCGAAGAGCCCGCTCGCGACCTTCTCCAGCTCCTCGGCGCCCTTGGCCGCGACCGGTCCCGTCGCCCGGGAGAGGGCCGCGACGTCGAAGCTGGGGGCCACCAGTCCGCCGGAGCGGTCGCTGTGTCCCCCGAAGTCCATCGACAGCGGGTTCTGCGGGAGCAGGCCGAGGAAGATCTCACCCGCGTTCGCGGTGCGGGCGCCTTCGGTCACCTTGCTGAAGCCGGACAGGGCATAGCGCTTGGCGTAGCCGACGGCGACGGTGGCGTCGGCACCGCTGCCGCCGAGCCTGCTGACGGCGGGCACGCCGACATTCGCCCAGCGGACCTGAGGGAGGAACAGGGCCTCGCCCGGGTTCGGCTTCGCCGGGTCCTGCTGGGCCAGGCCCGGGGGCGCCGCCACGCCCCACACCAGGTGCGCCACGTCGACGCTGGTGTCGCCCGGTTTGCCGGCGGGGGCGAGCGCGACGGACTGTCCGAGCAGGGCGGCGCTGGCCTCGACGGGCGGCTCCGGTGCCCCCTCGGAGACCGCCCGGGCGGGCAGGGGGGCGAGGCGGTTGTACTTCTTCACGATCTCGGCGAGCCCGGTTCCGGAGCCGCGGTTCTCGGTGAGGAAGAGCAGCGGCGTGCGGAACTCGACGATCCGTCCCTCGTGGTCGACGGCGGTGGCCTTGAACCGGAAGGGCGTCTCGGTCGCCGTGGCGGGGATGAACTCGCAGTCGTCGGGGTGGTCCGGCTGGTTGGTCAGGTTGGGTGTCACCAACGTGTCGAGGCGGACGGTGGTGAAGGGGAACAGCATGTTCGTCAGATCGCTGGTGGGGTCGGCGGGGTCGGCCGGCAGGACGCGGGCCGGGTCGTAGGTCCGGACCGGCCGGCGGACCACGATGTAGAGCCGCTTGAGGAGGAAGGCGGCGCGCGGGTCGGTGAACTTCCGCTCGGTGACCTGGACCAGGTCCGCCCGGTGCCCGAAGGGGCACAGGAAACCGGAGAACATCACGCGGACGTAGTGGTCGCGGCCCATCGCCGCGCGGTGCCGCCACTCGGAGAGGGTGACGCCCGCGGGCCGGACGGGCCAGCTGCCGAGGCTGTCCAGCCAGCCGCCGACGGCCGACAGCATGAGGTTGTCCACCGTGACCGGCGACGGTTCGAAGGGCTCGCCGGCGGGCGTGCGCAGGCCCTCGCCGGAGGTCAGGTCGACGATCGCCGTACGGAAAGCGGGAGCGAGCGAGGCGGGGAAGGGCGGTTCGCCGGAGGCGGGGTCGCGGTCCCGGTTCCACACGGCGCGGACGGCGGTGGCGTCCGACCTGGTGTGCCAGAGCTCGACGCGCTCGTCCGGCGGTGGCTCGGGGAGTGCGTCGTCGCGGTGGTTCCAGCGTGCCTTCTGGGAGGGGGACAGCGAGAGGCGGTAGGGCAGTTCGATGCCGGTGCGGGGGTGGGCGGGGTCGGCCAGCGGGTCCTGGGGGCCGCCGCGGACGGCGTCGGCGGCGGTGCCCGGCGGACCCGCCTCGATCACCGCGCCGGCCGCCTCGGCGGCGGCCAGCGTGGTCTCCAGGCCGTAGCGGGCGGTCAGTTCGGCGGTGGTGCGGAGCAGCCGCAGCAGGGCGGAGGCCCGGGCGTAGGCGTCCGCGCCGTCGGAGTCCTGCGTGCCGGGCGGGCCGGGCAGCCGGATGACGGCGGGAGCGGGCGGGGCCGGCTCGCGGGCGGCGTCCACAACGCGCAGGGGGAGCCGGCGCATGGCGCCGAGCAGCCCGCTCTCGTCGTAGGGGATCGAGTCCTGTGCGCCCACCTCGAAGACCAGCACACTTCTGCCGCTGATCAGGGACTCGACCGGGAGGTCCCGTGGTTCGGTCGGCCGTACCTCGTCGAAGGCGCGCTCCAGGACGTGCTGCGGTCCGAAGGTGACGACCAGCAGGCCGTCCGCCGCCGGGTCCGCCCGGACCAGTCGTCTGGGCAGCGGGCCGTCGGTGAGTCTCAGGCCGAGGAAAACGAAGGTGAGATCGAGCAGATCGGTGCTCCGCAGTACGCGGACCGGTGTGGGTGTGCTCATGTCGCGCCCCCCGCGTGGTGTCACTCCCCACCTACCCCGAACGGAGCACCGCCAGTTAACCCGAACGGGTCATACCGCTCCGCGCGAGCGGGTACGCGGTGCACCACGGGTGGACCGCCCGTAGACCAGGGGAACGTGCCCCGCGGTGTGGCACCGGCGAGAGCGGAGATGGCAATGCCGGACAAGGACTCCGAGGGTCTGAACGAGTGGGGGCGCCACGAGTCGCTGGAGGAGCGGGCCGACCGGCGGTGGGGCGAACTGCTGCAGGAGCTCCGGGTCGCGCAGACGGGCGTGCAGATCCTGCTCGGCTTCCTGCTGACCGTGGTCTTCACTCCGCGTTTCGCCGCGCTGCCGGACACCGACAAGGACATCTACGTCATCACGGTGGTGCTGGGCGCCGCGACGACCGCGGCCCTCATCGGCCCGGTGTCGCTCCACCGTCTCCTGACCGGGCACCGGCTCAAGCCGCAGACCGTGGCCTGGGCGTCGGCCCTGACGCTGCTCGGGCTGCTCCTGCTGCTGAGCACGCTGATGGCGGCGATGCTGCTGGTGCTGCGGGTCGCGCTGGGCGGCTCCGCCGTGACGTACGTCGTCGCCGGGCTGGGCGGCTGGTTCGTCCTGTGCTGGTTCGCGCTGCCGGTGTGGGCGCTCGTCCGCGTCCGTCGAGGCTGAACGGGCGGGCGCCGGGCCGCCCCGGACGTGGTCCGGGGCGGGCCCCGGGGTCAGCGCCCGAGGGCGCGCTTGAGCTGGTCCTTGTTCATCGACGAGCGGCCTTCGACGTTGCGGCGCTGGGCCTCCGAGTAGAGCTGGTCGTAGGTGGGTCCCTTGGACCCGGTGTGGGAGCGCTGTCCGCCGCGTTCGGAGGAGGACATGTCCTGGGTGGAGGTCTTGCTCGCGGTGCGCGACTCACCCGAGCGCGCCCGCTCCTTGTTCACCGTGCGGGCCGCGATCTCCTTGGCACGCTTGTCGCTCGCGCCGCGCTCCTCGGCGCTCTCCTTGATGTGCTCGTACTGTCGCTCCCGTTTGGGGCTGGAGCCTCGGGGCATCGTTGTCGGTCCTTGTCTGTCGTGTCGGCCTCGTCCGTCGTGGCGGCCGGCCGCTCAGCGCTTGAACTTCTCCTTGGCCTTCGTCACGGCCTCGTCGGCCTTGCCCTGCACCTTCTCGGCGCGGCCCTCGGCCTCCGTGCGCTTGTCGCCGGCGGCCCGGCCGGCGGTTTCCTTGAGCTTTCCCTTGACCTGCTTGGCCTTGCCCTTCGCCATGACGTGTGTCCTCTCTTCGTGGGGTCAGTCGTGCCGTCTCTCGTGGAGTCGGTCGTGTCGTCACGCATCCGCCGTCGCGCTGCGCGGAATAAGTCATTCCGGAACCCACCCTGCGACCGGCGCCCAGGGCCCGCAACCGCACGTCAGCCCTGGCCGCGCACCTCCTCGGCCACGCTCTTGTCCAGTGCCGCCCGCACGAGCGCGGCCGCGAACGCGGCCGTCTCCTCGCCCTTCACCAGCCGGGCCAGGGCGCCGGGCTCCGTGGGCAGGCCGAGCCGCCCGGCTCCCTGGAGCGCCTTCGCGTCGAGGCAGGGCCGCAGGTCCGGCCAGACGCCCTGGGCCTCCCGCAGGAAGATGTCGGCTCCGGCAGGACCGATCCCCGGCACCTGCCGCAGTTCCTCGCGCAGCCGGTCGCGGTCGCCGTCCGCCGCGCCGCGCATCCGCCGCAGGTCACCGCCGTACCGCTCGCGCACCAGCTCGGCACCGTCGCCGAGCTGGGTGGCCGTGCGCTCGTCGTAGCGCCGGTAGCCGCCCTCGCCGAGCGCGTCCACCCGCTGCTGCCAGGTGGCCTCCGCCATCCGCCGCGGGTCGCGCAGGCCGGCCGCGAAGAGGGCGCGGGCCGCGGCGACGGCGACCGAGGCGCGGATGCGGGCACTGAGCAGGGTCGCCAGGACCAGGAGCTGGTAGAGGGGCTGCGGGGTGTCGCGCAGCCGGATGCCGGCCTCCTCGGCGTACGTCCGTCCGTGCGCGCGCAGCAGCGCCCGCACCGTCTCCCGTTCTTCCCGGTTCACCGTTCGCCCGCCTCCCGGGAGAGGTCCCTCTCCATCCTGCCGAAGGGGCTGCCGTCCAGGTCCGCCAGGAGCGCGGCGGGATCCCGGTAGACGGCGACGGCACCGGCCGCCTCCAGCTCCGCCTGCCCGATGCCGCCGGAGAGCAGGGCGACGCAGCCGACGCCGGCCCGGCCGGCCGCCTGGACGTCCCAGACGGTGTCCCCGACGAACAGCGCGCGCTCCGGCGGCACCCCGGCCTGCTCCAGGGCCTGCCGTACGGGGTCGGGGGCGGGCTTGCTGGAGCCGACGTCGTCGGCGCTGGTGGCGTCGCGGATGGCGTCGTCGGCGTCGATCGCCCGGCGCAGCGCGGTGAGTTCGGTACCCTTGGCCGAGGTGGCCAGGACGATCCGCCAGTCGCGGCCGGCGAGGGCGCGCAGCAGGTCGGCGGCTCCGTCGAGGGCGGTGAGGCGGTCGAACCAGGTGGCGTAGAGCGTCGAGTGGGCCGCGCTGATCTCCTCGTCCCGCTCCCGGTCGCGGTCCTCGCCCAGCAGCCGCTCGATCAGCCGCTCCGATCCCATGCCCACGGTGTGGTGGACGTCCGTCATCGCGACCCGGTGGCCGGCCTGATGGAATGCTTCCCACCAGGTCACGGCGTGCAGGTAGTTGGTGTCGACCAGGGTGCCGTCCACGTCGAAGACGGCGGCGCGCGGGGCGGCCGCGCCGGGCGGACCGTCGTGGGCGGTCATCACAGCTCGCGCAGCGCCGGCAGGAGTTCGCGGGACGCCCAGTCCAGGAAGGGTGCCTGCTGGTCCCCGCCGATCTGGACGAGGGCGACCTCGGTGAATCCGGCGTCGGTGAACGCCCGTACCGCCTCGACGAAGTCGTCCGTCTTGGCGCCGCAGGGGATGGCCTCGGCGATCTCGTCCTTGGTGACGGACTCGGTCGCCGACCGGAAGGCGCCGTCGTGCGGCAGTTCGGAGTTGACCGGCCAGCCCAGTCCGGACCAGCGGAACTGGTCGTGGGCCCGGTCGAGTGCCGCGTCGCGGTCGGGGTCGTAGGAGACGGGCAGCTGGCCGACGCGGGGCTTGCCCGCGCCGCCGTGCCGGTCGAACGCCTCCAGCAGTTCCCTGCGGGGCTCGGTGGCGATCACCAGGTCGGCGTGGTGCCCGGCGATCCGGCAGGAGACGTCGCCGGAGACGGCGATGCCGATGGGCGGGGCCTGGTCGGGCAGGTCCCACAGCTTGGCGTGCTCGACGTCGTAGTGCGTGCCGTGGTGGGTGAGGGTCCGCCCCTCGAAGAGGGCCCGGATGATGCCCACGGCCTCTTCGAGCTTCTCCAGCCGGACGGCGGCGGAGGGCCATCCCCCGCCGACCACGTGCTCGTTGAGGTTCTCGCCCGAGCCGAGCCCCAGGCGGAAGCGGCCCTCGGACAGCAGCTGGACGGTGGCGGCCTGCTGGGCGACCACGGCCGGGTGGTAGCGGGTGGTCGGGCAGGTGACGAACGTCATCAGCGGGATCCGCGAGGTGGCCTGCGCGGCCGCGCCCAGCACGGCCCACGCGTTCGGGGCGTGCCCCTGGGACGCCAGCCACGGGAAGTAGTGGTCGGAGATCACGGAGAAGTCGAAGCCCGCTTCCTCCGCGCCCACCACGTGCTCGACCAGGTCCCGGGGGGCCGCCTGTTCGGTCATCATCGTGTAGCCGATTTGCACCATAACGCCCGGGTTCCCTGCCTTGCCGCGCGGAAACCCGCGGTTTCACGAGAGGCGGCGTTCACGAGAGGCGGCGTTCACGGGAAGGCACTCCAGGAGGGAGCGCCCTCAGAAGCGGCAGATCCCGCCGATCCCCACCGCCGGCGCGTCGGGGGTGTCGTGGTCCAGCACCCGTACGTCCGCGCCGGTCAGGAGCGCGGACCGGACGGCGACGTCGGCCAGCGGGGCGCTCACCACCGGGCCGCTGCCGTTCGGCACGTGGTCCTCAAGGCGTTCGTACACCTCGGTGGGCGCCTCGCCGAACCAGGCCATGCGGGAATCCCGCGGGTCGTCGGTGACGATGAGCGTCCCCATCCGCCCCGCGGCCAGCGCGCCGACCGTCTCGCGCACCCCTTCCACGGCGGTGCCGCCCGGAGCGCGCTCCTCCACCAGGCGCCGCAGCAGCTCGGTGGTCCGCTCGCGGCCGAACCGCGCCGCCTCGGCCGCCACCTGGGCCGCGCGTTCGGCGTCCGAGCCGTCCTCGGTCCGGCTCCCGCTGACCTGGCCGGTCCGCACGTCCTTCTGCACCCGCGTCGGCAGGTGCTTGGTCAGGTACTGGCGGGCGCGCACGTCGCCCGCCAGCAGGAGCAGGTGCGCGGATACCTCGCCCAGGGCCTCCCCCACGGCCTCGGCGGCCACGGCCGCGTTGTGCTCCCAGGAGTCCTCGGCCCGGTGCTGGAAGCGCATCTGGGGCTGTCCCGGGCTCCGGACGATCTCGTCGTCCGGGCCGTCCACCGTGCGCTTCACGGGCTCGGTGGAGCCCTCCGCGTATAGCTGGAGGTCGGCTCCGGCGCGGTCCACGACGGCGACCACGCGCGCGGGGTGGTCCTGGCGCCACTCCAGCAGCGGCAGCAGGTGCGGCAACGGCCCCTTCATGGCCAGGTCGCCACCGTCGCGCCGCACGCCGGACAGTTCGACCGCGTGCCGGACCTTGCCGGCCGACGCGAACACCGCCAGGACCCCGGTGCCCGGAAGCGACTCCAGGACCCGCTCCGTCAGCGCGTCCAGCGTGGCCCGGTCGGCTCCCTCCTCCGCCAGCCGCCCGGCCAGACCCCGCCACCGGGACTCGGCCGCCTGCACCTGCTGGGGACGCACTTCTCGCTCGAAGTACACCGATACGAAGGGGCCGGGCGCGGTCAGCAGGTCGCGCAGGGTGCCGGTGTCGGTCTCAGTGGCAGTGGTCATGGGGTTCTCCTTCGACGGGACGGCGCTGTTCCCTCGGGCGCCGCTCCCACCGGGCCCACGGGTGGACGGCCGCCCCTTCCAGGTGACCAGACGCGGCGGCATCGTGCCATCGGTGGAGCCGCCGGGCGCGCGGGGCCGAGCCGGGCCACACTGGAGGGACGACCGGTCTGGAGGAGCTGCGGTGGGAGAGACCCGGACGAGCGGGGCGGGCGAGGGCTACGACGCGCGGCCCTTCGTCCCGGAGAAGGCCGGCCTGGCGCGTCTGCGGGAGGCCGCGGAAGGCTGTCAGGGCTGTCCGCTGTACCGGGAGGCCACCCAGACGGTCTTCGGCGCGGGCGAGACCTCGGCGCGCCTGGTGTTCGTGGGCGAGCAGCCGGGCGACCAGGAGGACCGGCAGGGGCAGCCCTTCGTCGGTCCCGCGGGCGGCGTGCTGCGCCGGGCCATCGAGGAGGCCGGGATCGATCCGGCGTGGGCGTACGTCACCAACGCCGTCAAGCACTTCAAGTTCGAGCAGGCGGCCCGGGGCAAGCGCCGCATCCACAAGGCGCCCGGCCTGCGCGAGATCAGCGCGTGCAAGCCGTGGCTGGTGGCCGAGCTGCGGCTGATCGACCCGGAGGTCGTGGTGGCGCTCGGCGCCAGCGCCGGCAAGTCCCTGCTCGGCTCGTCGTTCCGGGTGACCGAGCAGCGCGGCGTGGCGCTGCCGATGCCGGCCCTGGACGGCGGCGGCCCCGGCGCCGGCACGCTGGTGGCGACCATCCACCCCTCCGCCGTCCTGCGCTCCGACAGCGCCGCCCGGGAGGCCGCCTACACGGGTCTGGTCGCGGACCTGCGGGTGGCGGCGGAGCTGCTGGACTGAGGCACCGCCCCAAGCGCCAGACGGTCTGAAAGCGGCTGAGCCCAGCGAAATCAAGCCCGTCCGGCAATTGAGGACGCGCCCGCAGGGCGCCCGCCGCCGCAGGCGGCAAAGACGGCCCGCAGCCGAGGACCCACCGGACACCGCCTAGAAGTCGTCGGGCTCAGCACCGTGCCACACCGTCGTCACGTTGCAGAACTCGCGAATACCGTGACCGGACAGCTCGCGCCCGTAGCCGGAACGCTTGACGCCGCCGAAGGGCAGGGCGGGGTGGGAGGCGGTCATGCCGTTGAAGAAGACACCGCCGGCCTCGATGTCGCGGACGAAGCGCTCCTGTTCGCCCTCGTCGCGGGTCCAGACGTTGGAACTGAGCCCGAAGGGCGTGT
Organism: Streptomyces sp. ISL-11; assembly: GCF_018614525.1. Classification (GTDB taxonomy): domain Bacteria; phylum Actinomycetota; class Actinomycetes; order Streptomycetales; family Streptomycetaceae; genus Streptomyces. Next base: position 75,563 of record NZ_JAGGOL010000017.1, on the reverse strand, counting down.
CGTTGGCGATCTCCAGGGCCTCGTCGATGTCGCGCGCCCGGTAGAGGGTGGCGACCGGGCCGAAGGTCTCCTCGCGGTGGACGCGCATCTGCGGGGTGATGCCGGCCAGGACGGTCGGCTCGTAGAAGAACCCCTGCGGCTGCTTCTCGGGCCGCCGCCCGCCGCACAGGGCCCGTGCCCCCAGGCGTACGGCGTCGTCGACGAGCTCCTCCAGGTCGGCGCGGCCCCGCTCGCTGGCCAGCGGGCCGACGTCGGTGGACCCGTCCATCGGATCGCCGACGGTCAGCTCCGCCATCCGGGCCGCGAACCGCTCGCTGAACGCGTCGTAGACGTCGGTGTGCACGATGAACCGCTTGGCGGCGATGCAGGACTGGCCGTTGTTCTGCACCCGCGCGGTCACGGCGGTGCGCACCGCGCGGTCGAGGTCGGCGGAGGGCATCACGACATAGGGGTCGCTGCCGCCCAGCTCCAGGACGGTCTTCTTGATCTCGTCGCCGGCGATGGCGGCGACCGAGCGGCCCGCGGGCTCGCTGCCGGTGAGGGTGGCGGCGGCGACGCGGGGGTCGCGGAGGATGCCCTCGACGGCGCGGGAGCCGACGAGCAGGGCCTGGAAGCAGCCGTCGGGGTATCCGGTCCGGCGGAAGAGGTCCTCCAGGTACAGCGCGGTCTGGGGCACGTTCGAGGCGTGCTTGAGCAGGCCGACGTTGCCCGCCATCAGGGCGGGCGCGGCGAAGCGGACGACCTGCCAGAGCGGGAAGTTCCACGGCATCACGGCGAGGACCACGCCGAGGGGACGGTAGTGGACCCGGGCGTGCGCGGCGCCGGAGTCCCGCACCTCGGTGTCGGAGGGCTGCTCGTCGGCCAGCAGGATCTCGGCGTGCCCGGCGTACCAGCGCATCGCCTTCGCGCATTTGGCCGCCTCGGCGCGGGCGGCGGCCAGGGGCTTGCCCATCTCGGTCGTCATGGTGCGGGCCACGGCGTCCTGGTCCTCCTCCAGGAGGTCCGCGGCGCGGCCCATCAGACGCGCCCGTTCGGGGAAGTCCGTGGTCCGGTACCTCCGGAACGCCGAGGCCGCGACGGCCAGGCGCCGCTCGATCTCCTCGGCCCCCATCTCGGGGAACGTCTTGAGCGTCTCGCCGGTCGCCGGGTTCACCGTCGCGATGGGCACGGGTGTCCTCCTCGAACTCGATGCCTCGACCTTGCAGCGCCCGGCCCGGCGGCGCAAGACGTACCGGGTGCCCCCGGGTCAGCGCGGCGGGCTCTCCTGCACGTCGTCCGGGGCGCGCGCCGGACCGGCCGGACCGGCGGCGTCCGGGCCCCGTCCGGGACGCGGGACGCGCGGCCGGCCCGCGGGTCCGGGCCGGGACGGCAGCGCGCGGGCCCGGTACAGCCAGGTCACGGCCAGCGCCGACGCCAGCCCGAAGAACAGGCAGGTGAGCCAGGGCAGCCAGGGTCTGCGGGTGCGGTCGGCGAGGTCCATGGCCCAGCCGACGACGGCGTTCCCGCCGGCCGCCGTGGTCCCCGAGAGCACGTAGAACAGTCCGAAGTACGTGCCGGTCAGCCGCTCGCGCCCGAACCTCGGGATGAGTTCCATGACCGAGGGGTAGGCGACCATGCCGCCGAAGTACAGCAGCAGCGAGCCGGTGGTCATGACCAGCAGCCGGGGCACCACCTCGTGGCTCTCCGGCGGCTCGGCGCCGCAGACCAGCAGGGGCGGTACGAAGCCGAGCCCCATCAGCGCGATACCGGCGGCCACCCAGCGGGCACCGCCGCCGCGCCGCTCCAGCGTCCTGGTGATGCGGAACTGGAAGAGCAGGGTCGCCACCGCGCCGGAGGCCAGCAGCAGTCCCGCCGAGCCGCCCCAGCCCGACGCCTGCCGCGCTCCGTCGGGCAGCAGCACGTAGAGCTGGTTCTCCAGGATGAACAGGCTGGCGGTGGCGGAGCAGAAGCAGACGAAACGGCGGTTGCCGAGAACCTCGCGCCAGCCCCTGAGCACCGTCTCGCGGACGGCGGCGACCCTGCGCGGCGGCAGTGCCAGCGCCTGGGCGACGGTCAGGGCGGTGAAGACGCCGGTCGTCACGAGCGCGGCGACGCGGAAGTCCGTCAGGAGCAACAGGCCGCCCAGCAGCAGGCCGACCAGGGAGCCGCTGGTGGAGAAGACGTTGAGCAGGGCGAACACCTCGGTCTTGCGCTCCCCGGCCTCCTGGGCGACATAGGTGCGGACGGCGGGATAGAACAGCGCCCCCGCCAGGCCGCAGAGGACGGAGGCGCCGAGCAGCAGCGGCCGGCAGTATCCGAAGGCGAGGAGGGCGAACGCGACGGTGCGCAGGGCGCATCCGGCGATGATGACGGTACGGGCGCCGACACGGTCGGAAGCGGTGCCGCCGAGCACGAACAGGCCCTGCTGGCTGAGGTTGCGCACGCTGAGTACGAGCCCGACCAGGGCCGCCGACAGTCCGAGATCCTCCTTCAAATAGGCCGCCAGAAAGGGAATCAGGAGATAGAAACCAATGTCCACCCCAAACTGATTGATGAATAGCAATCGCAATGCGAGAGGAGACTCGCGGACCGCCCGAAGAGTTCTCATGCGCGTCCCTGCGTTCGGCCCGAGCGGGACGGGTGTTCACCGCCGCGTGGGCGCAGGACGCCCGGAGGCGATGACGGTGCGCGTCGCGAGGACGGCGGCCGGGGCGGCAGCCTGGGAATTCGACCCGTTCACGGGCCGGGGACGCCCCGGAGGCGACGGCTCGTCAGCTCGCTGTGGGCGGACGGTATTCGGTCGCGCCCGCTGATGTGCACGAGCGGCCGATCATATGCTTTCACGGTCCATCGTCAGCGCCCCCCGACTGCGCTCGGCAGGATCTCGGCAGACACTTTAGCAAAGCGGATCGCTCGCCCGATAGGGCGCGGAAGAATATGTCACCCGCAAGTCCGGGGCGCCCGTGTGCCCGCCGGGGCAACGCCCGTTCACCTTCCCTCGGACCGGTGAATCCGAGAGCGGAAACCATGGGCCGAATCCATTCCTCACATCGTCCGCGCGGCGAAGACGCAAAGGCGCCGGCACGCGGGCCGGCGGCACGCGCCCGTAGGCGAACCGTCCGCCGCCCGGATCGTTACACGTCCCGAAGGGCCGCCCACGGTGGTGTGGGCGGCGGGGCCGCCGCGGCGTGCCCGCTGCCGGTCATGGGAGGCCACAGACGTGCTCGCACCACCCGCCGCCGCTCTGGCGGTCAATCTCCTGGACGCCTCCTCACTGCTCGCGGCCTTCGGCGCGCTCGGCATCGCGGTGGTGCTGTTCGCCGAGACCGGCCTGCTGATCGGCTTCTTCCTGCCCGGTGACTCACTGCTGTTCACCGCCGGGCTGCTGTGCCGGGCCGGGGCGCACTCCGGACCGCACCTGGACCTGACCCAGGTGCTGATCGCCTCGGTCACCGGCGCCCTGGTGGGCGCGCAGTGCGGGTACGTCCTGGGCCGGCGCGGCGGGCGGGCCCTGCTCGCCCGGTCCCGCAACCGCCGGCTGCACGAGGGCGCCGCGCGGGCGGAGGAGCTCCTCGACCGGTACGGTCACGCCCGCGCGATCGTCCTGGCGCGCTTCGTCCCGGTGGTCCGTACGGTGCTCAACCCGCTCGCCGGGGCACTCGGTGTCGCGCCGCGCACCTTCGCGGTGTGGCAGACCGCCGGCGGGCTGGTGTGGACGGCCGGGCTGGTCCTGGCCGGGTACGGATTGGGCTCGGTGGTGCCGGACGTGGACCGTTACCTCCTGCCGATCGTCGGGGCGGTCGTCGTGCTCTCCCTGCTGCCGCTGGTCCTTGAGGTGCTCCGCTCGCGCCGCGCCGCCGCTGCGGCCGCCGGCGCGCCGGAAGCGGACGGGAGCGGGGGCGGGCAGTGACGGCCGGCCCACCGCGCCACTCCGCGCGGGGGTGACGTGGTTCCCGGCCGGGCCGCCGGTTCGTTACCGTGAGGTGCCCGGCTGCCGCGCCGACGCCGAGCTGGAGGCTTCCATGGCGACCGACCCCGACACGGCACCCCCGGACGCCCTGCGGGCCGGACGGGCGCCGGGCGCCTGGCCCCTGGCGGGGCATCTGCCGGCGCTGTGCCGCGCGCCGCTGGCCTTCCTGCGAGGTCTGCCGCGCCACGGCGACCTGGTGGAGATCCGGCTGGGCCACCGGCCGGTGTTCGTGCTCTGCCATCCCTCCCTCGTGCGCGAGGTCCTCACCGACGACCGGACCTACGACCGGGTCGGCCCCTCGTACGACCGGTCGCGGCGCGCCATGGGCAACGGTCTGGCGACCTGTCCGCAGGCCGAGCACCGTGCGCAGCGCCGCCTGCTGCGGCCCGCCTTCGGCCCGGACCACCTGGCCCGCTACGCCACCGTGATGCGCGAGACGATCGCCTGGACGGCTGGCGGCACGGCGGCCGGGTGGACCTGGCCGACGAGCTGTTCGCGCTGTCCACCCGGACCGCGGTACGTGCCCTGTTCGACTCCGAGCTCGCGCCCGCCGCCATGCGGGAGCTGCACCAGTCGCTGGACGTCTTCCTCAAGGGCATCTACCGGCAGGCGCTCCTGCCCTGGGCGGCCGGCCTGCCCACCCCCGGCAACCGCCGCTACGGCCGCGCCGTCGACCGGTGGCGGGCGCACACCACGCGGCTCATCGACACGCACCGGGCCCGGGCGCGCACCGGCGGCACCGGCGCGAACGTGCTGTCCCACCTGCTCTCCGCCCGTACGGCCGACGGCTCGCCGGTGACCGATCCGCACCTCCACGACCAGTCCACCTCGCTGGTCCTCGCCGCTTCCGAGACCACCGCCGCCGCGCTCGCCTGGTCCTGCCACCTCCTCTCCCGCCGCCCCGGGACCGAGCAACGGCTGCACGCCGAGGCGCGCGCGGTCCTGGCGGGCCGGGTCGCCGCCCAGGAGGACCTGCCGCGCCTGCCCTTGACCGCCCGGGTCGTCACCGAGGCGCTGCGGCTCTACCCGCCGGCGTGGCTGATTCCCCGGCACACCACCCGGGTGACGGAGGCGGCGGGCCGGCGCCTCCCGGTGGGCAGCACGGTGATCTTCAGCCCGTACGTCGTGCACCGCCGTGCCGATCTGTTCCCCGAGCCCGACCGCTTCCACCCGACCGCTGGGCGGAAGGCGGCGACGCGCACCGTGCGTACGCGCCGTTCGGCCTGGGCCCCCACCGGTGCGTCGGGGAGGCGTTCGCCCTGACGGAGGCCACCATGGCCCTCGCCACCCTGGTCGGCCGCTGGCGGCTGCGGCCCGCTCCGGGGGTGGTCGTCCGGCCGTCGCGCCGGGCCGTGCTGACACCGGAGCGGCTGCCCATGGATGTGTTCGCGCGCTGAGCCACGCCGCTCAGCGGGGCGTGTGGCCGAGCACCGGATACGGCACGAATGTCCCGCTGTTCTCGTCGATGTCCAGGGCACGTCCCAGCGGCGGCACCGCCCGCTGGGGGCAGTCCAGGCGCTCGCAGATCCGGCAACCCATGCCGATCGGGGTGGCCGCGCGGTCGTTGCCGAGGTCGAGTCCGTCGGAGTAGACGAGCCGGGAGGCGTGCCGGACCTCGCAGCCGAGCCCGATGGTGTGCCTGTCTCCCCGGCTGCGCCCGGGCCGGCAGGCGTTCCGCCACCGGGGCGGCTGGGGCGACGACCCGGCCGTCCGGGTCGTAGTGGTGCAGCCGGTCGGCGCACGCGGCGACGCGCACGCCGTGGCGTTCGGAGAGCCGGGCGGTGAGGATGCCGAGCACTTCGCCGGGGCGGATGCCCAGCTCGCCGGCCAGTTCCTCGGCGGCCGTGTCGGTGTCGTGGAGGTAGTTGCGGCGGCGGTAGAAGAACTCGCGGATCTCCTCGTGCGGTGAGCGCGGCAGGGCCGGGTCGCCGGTGTCCCGGCCCTCGGTGGCCTCGGCGAGGCGCTCGGTCAGGGCCTGATTGCGCCGGCCGAGGTCGAGCAGGACCGCCGCGACGGCGGGCAGCCGGGAGACGAGCTCCGAGAGGTCGGAGGGCGAGACGCGGGCGGCGCCGAGCTCGTCGGCGAGGGCTTCCCGCAGGTCCGCGAGGACCCGGCTGGTGTCGCGCTCGGAGAAGAAGCCGGGGTCGACGCCGAACGCCTCGGTCAGCCGCAGCAGTACGGGCACGGTCAGCGGCCGGGAGTCGTGCTCCATCTGGTTGAGGTAGCTGGGCGAGATCGCGAGCATCCGGGCCAGCTCGGCCTGGCCGAGCCGCCGCTCCTCGCGCAGGCGCCGCAGCCGCGCTCCCGCGTATGTCTTGCTCACCGGCACAGCGTAGCCGGGCCCACCCCCTCACGGCATTGGCAGAGTTGGCGGACCGGGCGGAGAAGATTCGCAGAAGTTGGCATCCAGCCACGGTTGATGGCACTCGGTGCCACTGCCAGAGTCGTGGCACGGCCCGCCGGAACGCCGCAACTCACTCTGGTGGACACGGCGGTGAGGGCACCACGGGCCACGCACCGGCGAGGGGATCACCTCCCTTCGCACCCTTGACAGAAGTCCGACGTGGGACGGCGACGGCCCGTCCGCGGTTCGGCACGACGCCGGGAGACGGTCATGGCGCAGGCAGGGACGACGACGGCCGAGGAACTGACGCGGCGGTGGGCCCGCGATCCGCGCTGGCGCGGCGTGGAGCGGACGTACGGGGCGGAGGACGTCGTCCGGCTGTCGGGCAGCGTCCGCGAGGAGCACACCCTGGCCCGGCGCGGTGCCGAGCGGCTGTGGCGGCAGCTGCACGAGCGCGACTACCTCCACGCGCTCGGCGCCCTCACGGGTGGCCAGGCGGTGCAGATGGTGAAGGCCGGACTGCAGGCGATCTACCTGTCCGGCTGGCAGGTCGCCGCCGACGCCAACCAGGCCGGGCACACCTACCCCGACCAGAGCCTCTACCCGGTCAACTCCGTGCCCACCGTGGTCCGCCGGATCAACAACGCCCTGCTGCGGGCCGACCAGATCGCCACCGCCGAGGGCGACGGCTCCGGTACGGACTGGCTGGCCCCGATCGTGGCCGACGCCGAGGCCGGCTTCGGCGGTCCGCTCAACGCGTTCGAGCTGACCAAGGCGATGATCGCCGCCGGAGCCGCGGGCGTCCACTACGAGGACCAGCTGGCCTCCGAGAAGAAGTGCGGTCACCCTGGACGACCGGGACGAGGATGGCGCCGGTGCGTTGGATGTCTTCGATGCGCTCTACCGCGCACTCCAGGGCGCCTGCTCGTCGGTACGACCCGCAGCGCTCCCGGACACCGACGACGTAGTTCGTCGGGCCTGGGACCAGTTCCGGGCGCCGGAGGGGTACAGGACGTGGCGCGAGCCGCTGATCGTGGCAGGCGCCATCAAGATCGCCACCGAAGCGGTGTCCGCTGACGCTGGGCAGCGCATGTGAGCCGTGTCAGCGACTCCGCATCGGATCAGGTCCCGGAGATGTTCGCTGTGAGTACGCGGATGGCTTCGCGGGTGTTGTCCGCAGCGAAGCGAACCTCTCGCACCTCCTGCGTCGGTTTGCCGGGCTTGGGCGCCACCGAGTAAGGCTCGCGCAGCTTGATGCTGAGGGTGGTGGAGTCACCGATCGGCATCGCCAGCACCCCATCGCTGATGTTGACCGCCCTGCGGTATCCGCTGTGCCGGGACGAGCGAACCGATTCGACGATTTCTAGCGGAATGGTGATCTGAGTGAAGTGAGCGAAGCGCAGGACAATTTTTCCGTCGCCGACCGTGTGAGGGCGGATGGAGAGAGCCGCGATGAACCCGAGAACCCATACCGTTCCGTACACGGAGAGTACTAGCAGGACGATACGCGCCACCGTCCAAGGGATCAGTAGTTCGACGGCGAGGATCTCCAGTGGAACAAGGAAGACCATCACCCACATAATTGGCTTGATTTCGGATCCATAGCTCAGGATCTGGTGTCCTTCAGGCGCGTCCGGCTTCCGGCGGATCCAGCACCAAAGGGCACGGAAGAGTCCGAACTCCATCCCCATCGCTTTGGCGACGGGTGCGGGTAACACTGCGGACAGTGCCTGGTTGAGGGCCTCTTGCCCGTCGGCCCCCTGGCTCCTGGAGGCGCGGAAGGCCCGCCTGGCCAGGGTGATTTCAGTGATGACGATGCCGGCCAGCAGGAGTTCGAGAAGTAGTCCCACTGCAACAGCTTCGCCTAGGCTGAACACGCCGGTCCATACGAGACAGACCTGGGCGAGGACCACGGTGGGTGCCGCCCATCGGGCAGCGGTTGCCAAGAACTTCCTCAACGTTACTCACCTGTCCTTGCGCGGGTGCTCGGTGTCCTGGCAATCATGGCAGGCACCCCTTCATGAGGAAGTGGAGGTAGGTATGTTGCTGGCCACATTCGTTCGCATGAATCAGGGTGCGGAAGGTGCATGGCAGAGAGATGGCCGTGCCACGCCGGTAACCGTCACGGGTTCACCCAGTCCTGTTCCACGACAATCCAGTGCTCGCCGGTCAGTTGGTGTTCGAGGAATGCATAGGGCAGGAGACCGTAGCCTTTGTCGCCCCACGCGGTCCCCCAGCTGTTGCGAACCTGGAATGCGCCTGGTCCCGTACCTCGGTCGTACGGAGCGATGTCGACGTGGTCGTCGTAGCCTGTCAGGAGGACGACATGTGGCCCCACGGACTGCTCAGTCGTCATTTGTACGGGGATGACACCGCCGTTGACCAAGGACATGGAGATCGAGGGGCAGAGCCGGATCTCCACGCTCACCGGGATCCCCAGGGCAATCGCGCGGCGGGCCAAATCCAGCGCACCCGGGCCGTCGGGGGCGGACAGCCGCCGTACTACGGGGCGAGTGCGCCGGGCGGTGGCACGGCAGTGCTCGGGTGGGTCTCGATCCACTCTGGTCAGGCCGTGCTGATCGTAGGGCCAGGCCGCTTCCTCGCACAGGCCGGATTCCGCCCACGACCGGAAGCTGTGTTCCAGCCGCGAGCCTTTGCGGTCCGCGGATCCCGCGAGTACGCGGGAGAGACGGTAGTTGAACAAGACCGAGCCGGTGAACTCCACGCGCTCGGCCCGGCGGGCGTAGTAGCCGGCTATGGCTGTGGTGACTGCGGCGGTGCACAGCGGAACCTGGCCCTGGTTGATCACGGGCGGCATCCAGCTGGACAGGTCCATGCGCTCCGGTGTCCGGCCACTGCTCCACCAGGGGGGCTGGACCCGGGAGAGATAGGCGGCGTCGGCGGTCATGGTGTTCGGCGGGGTGTCCTGCCCTGTCGCTCCGCCAGTCATGTCCGGTGCCGGTTCTGGGCGGTGCCACGGTTCAGAATCGTCTGGTCGATCCGCTTCTGGCGGCGGGCTGCGGCGGCGTAGAACTGCTGCAGCGCGGCGCCATCGAAGTCCGACACGGGCCTGGTCTCGGGGAGGAAGGCGCCACTGCTTTCACCGCGGACGAGGAGCGCGCTGTCCTCTCCCGCGGTGGGGACGACTTGCGGGGTGATGTAATCGATCGCCAGGTTGAAGCGTCCGTTGGCCGTGTCATTGGGACCTGAGCAATGGGCCATCGCCAGGTGGTGCAGGCTGCACTGGCCGGCTTTGAGCGTGACGTCGACGGCGATCGCCTCGTCGATCTCGACGGAGATCTCCTCGCCGCGCATGATGTCTTCGAGGCTGGAGCTGCTGAACCGGTGCGGGAGTGTGCCCTGCAGATGTGAGCCTCGCGCGTAGCGCATCGTGCCGTTGGCGACTGTGGTGTCGGTGAGCGCGACCCAGACACGCACCGCGTGCTGCTGGAATCCGTTCAGCCCCAGATAGACGGCGTCCTGATGCCAGGCGAGTGAACTGCCACTGTGCGCCGGCCTGATAAAGAGGTTGGTGGACCACACCAGCAGGTCCGGGCCAAGCAGGGTTTCGACCGCGTCGACGATCGCGGGATGGTGAACGATACGGTCCGCCCACATCGACACCAGGTGGATCTTCGGGAAGGCGGCGTACCGTGCCAGCGCGCCGCCCACGGCGCTGACAGTCTGCAGATACATGCGGCAGTCGTCCACTGCCTGATCGGCTTCGGCCGGGGTGAGGGCGTCCACGGGGAAGGCGTATCCATCCGCGCGGAACCTCTTGGCTAGGTCTGTGGCGACCGCGGTCATCAAACAGCCACCTCCGCGGCGAAAGCGTTCTTCCCGGCGGGCTCGGTGTCCTTTTGCATGGTGGTGAGTAGCGCGATGGCGTCTTCCCGCTTGGCGTTCGGGGCTTCGGGCGAGCGCAGGAACTCGGCGAGGCGCTGCCGGTCGGGCTCGGGCATGGTCCCCTTGAGCTCGTGCAGGGCAGCCGCGCTGGTGCGCTGCGGGAAGTACAGGGACTTGGCCGCCGCCAGGAACATCTCGGCGTTCTCCGCGCTCACGACGTCCCGGCGCAGCGCTTCGCTGATCGCGACCCGGATGTTGACCATCGGTTCACACACCGGACGCAGCGACTCACTGTCGAAGGTGATGGCAACTTCGTCGTCGTCCTCCACCGTGCCGGAGGCGAACATGTCGTAGACGGTGCCGATGCCGGTCATGCCGAAGACATCGAGTTCGGCGGCCCGCAGGGCTCCCATGCTGGAGGAGCCGTAGACCCGGACGCGGCGGTCCATGGCCTTCAGGATCTCCTTGGGGGAGATTGAGAAGCTCTGCAGGAACTTTCCGTCGATGATGCCGATGCGTCGTGGCGGCTCATCCTGTGACATGAGGGTGTCGATGTCGCCGCGCTCGATGGGTGGTAGGAACTCGGCATCGGGAAGGTACGACGCCGCTTCCTCATGCGGCAGACTGGGCCCGAGGAACACGACCGTGCGCATGGTGTTTTCTCCTGTCACTGTGCGGATCCTGCTGTTCTCAGCTGCTGCTGAGCGGAGTGGATTGTCGCCAGCGTGCTGTTCCACGCCTGCGTGGCACGAGGCCCGAGCTTGTTGCGGTCGACCGTCCAGGACTCGATGCCCGGCACGATGACCCGCACGACTGTCGCGGGAACGCCGGGCGCGGAGAGGTCGACGACGATGGCTTGGTCGAGTCCGCGGGCCCGCAGACGTTGCAGCAGCAGCCGGACGTCGGCCATGACATCCGTGCTGGGGTGCGACGCGATCTCCTGGAGTCGGACGGGGTGGGCCGACGGCTTGATCGCCCACGATTCGGGATTTGCGCGGTTGCTGCGCCGCACGTGGTAGAGGGCCTTCTCCACGGGCTGACCGGGAGCGGTGATGTCCTCCCGCATGGCCTGGATGTCCACGACGCGGGACTGGGCGACCTCACTGATGGCACGGACGACCGCGACTTCGGCGTCCGGGTGGGTGCCGATCCCGTGGTGGGAGCGGGAGAACGACTCGGCCACGAACTCAGACACCACAGCCTGGAAACTGGGGATGCCGGTGGCCGAGGTGATGTTCTTGACCTCGATGTCGATGTTGGCGTTGTGGAACTTCTCCATGAAGAACTGCGCACGCGGCGGGAGTGTCGACGGGTCGAGGCTGGGGTGGCGTTCCTGTGCCCAGGCACGGATGGCGACCCCGACCGGACTGTCCTCGGCATCGGCGGCGAGCTTGCCGAGCCGGTTGGAGATGAGGTCGGCCATCGTCCAGTCGTCGCGTTCGACGAGTTCGCACAGGGCGTGGCAGATGGCCTCTTCCAGGGAGTTGCCGGAGGCGATGCCGTTGGTTGTGGAGACCGGGTAGCAGGGTACCTCGTGGTAGCTCATGTAGTAGCCGGCCAGGAACTGCGGCACGAGCACGCTGTGCTCATGCATCAGGTCGTATCCCTCGACCCAGGAGATCGGGGTGTCGATGGTGTAGGCGTGGTGCAGCTCGAAGTTGCACGATCTGGGATCGAGCACGCGACGTCCGGACGCCTCCAGCTCGGGGTAGGAGGCGACGGCCGCCGGCCGCATGGGCAGGGCGGCGGAGAAGCGTTCAACGGCCTCCATGATGGCCGACGTCTTGGCGTCAATCTCGGTGGCGCCCTTGCCGTTGTAGACGGAGATGATGTCGAACGCCCGCGGGACGATGGCGTTGTAGACGGGTATGCCGACCCGGTCGAGACCGGTGATGTTGGCGACCCTGGTCACCCCTATCCGCTTGAGGTGAGGGGCCATGCGCGCGTACGTGGCTTCGGCAGTGATCTCACGGTGCGGGCCGTTGCCGGCGATCTTGGGGACGCTGGAACGCAGTTTCAACGCAAAAACTCCTTGGGTGTCGTGTCCGATGGCCCGCTATTAGCCGCTGACGGATTCGAGGTGGGAGGTGCCGTCGCCGAAGTACCGGTAGGAGTAGTTGAGTTCCTGTCCCGGGTCGATCTTGATGGCGTCGGGGAGCGCCCAGACGGCGGTGTACCAGTGGCTGCGGGCGCAGCCGAGCCAGGGCGCTGTCGACAGAGAAGTGCTCGGGCCGAGTTGCGCCTCGAAGTGGACGATGACGCCGTTGGCCTCGCCCGTGTGGCTTGCTGCGAGAGTGCAGTGGGTCTCCAGCCCGCCTGATACGTCCTGGTAGAGATCCACCTGGTACAGCTCGGTCGGCTTGGAGAGGACATCCCAGGTCTGTACGGTCTCCGGGCGCTCGTAGAAGCCGATGGAGCGCCGACTCACGGACTCCGCCATCGGGCTGAAGTCGATGCCGAACATTTCCTTCCAGCGCGCGAGATGGTCATGCGTGACCCGGTGTTTGTCGAGCACTGCGTCCGGGATCCGGGCGAGGGTCGCGAACGCTGTCAGCTTGCCGGGGACCAGGCGCGGCGAGTCGTTGAGCAGTCGGCGCCGGGCGTCCTGGACGGTCTCCCAGATCTGCATGTCCAGCGCTTCGTTGCCGACGATGTCCGTCAGCAGGACATCGGCCCGCTGGGGCAGTTCCAGCTGCGGCGACCAGCCGCGGATGAACTCGATGCGGTCGGCCACACCATTGCGTTCGGCGATCCGCTGAGCAAGGTGGACCATGCCCGCCGGTTCGACCGCGTAGACCTTGCGGGCTCCAGCCTGGGCTGCGGTGATCGCCAGGATGCCGGAACCGGTGCCCAGGTCGAGGACCACGTCGCCATCACGGACCGTCTCCCGGACGGCCTGCTGGAAGGCCGTCTTGCGCACTGGATCCTCCAGCATGGCGATGTGGACGAAGGCGGCGTCGTAACCACCCTTGGGGAACGGCTGGTTGCTGAACCCTTCCACTGGTTCGGTGCGCAGCAGCCCTGCCTGGTGGAGCGAGACCACAGTCGCCAGCGCCTCGCGGGTGGCCCTGGGGCCTTTCAGTCGCGGTCCGAGGAGGGTCAGTGCCTGTCCAACCGTGCGGGGTGTGTGGAAGAGATCGAGCAACGCGAGCGAGTCATGGCCGAACTTGAGTATCCGGCTCTCGTAGTGGACCTTCGTCTCGTTGCTGGTGTCGACCTCGGCGATGAAGGACGGTGCCCGGTGGAGCACGGTGTCAGGTGTGAGTTTCGGCATCTGGTGATCACTGTCCTCGTGGGTGGGCGGGTCGGGCAGCGGCCTTGACCAGGGCTGCGGAGATGGCGGGCTGGAAGTCGCCGAGCGAGCCGGCTTCCCGGCGGCCTTCGGTGAGGGAGATGCCCTCCTTGGGCTCGACGATTTCGTAGCCGTCCTCACGGAGTCGTTCGACATTGCGGCGTACGGCTGGCTTGGACCACATGGCCGCGTTCATTACGGGAGCGATGACCACGGGGCACTGGGCGGCAAGCAGAGTGGCCGTCAGTACGTCGTCCGCGACGCCGTGAGCGGCCTTCGCCAGGAAGTTCGCGGTGGCCGGCAGCACCACGAGTACATCCGCCCAAGCGCCCAGCGAGACGTGGGCGGCGCCTCCGCCCTTGTGGTCCTCCCAGTCGGTCACGGGCGGGTGGCCAGTGACAGCCTCGATGAGGCGCGGGCCCATCAGGTCGCGGGCTTGGGCGGTCATGATGGTGCGGATCTCCTCGACACCGACAGTGCCGCGCAGCCAGGCGTTCACATGGGGAACCGTCACGGCGGAGAAGGAACCGCACACGCCCCACAAGAGCCTCACCTTGGCCAGGGCCTGTTGAGGGCTCGTGGCGAGGTCGGTCATCGGCCGGTCACCTCCTCACCGGCTCCAACGGCGGCGAGGATGCCCGGCAGGGTTAGCTCGGCCCGCTGCAGTAGGGCGACCGCACCCTGGGGATCGGACACCGACCAGGCCCGCAAGGCGACGTGGTCGAGTACGCAGGAGGCCAGGTGGCTGGCGAGTCGCAGGTGCTCGTCGCTGCTCAAGGGGGCGCCTCTGGTCGTTTCGTAGCCATCGACGGTGAGCCGGGCGCGATCCGCCTGGCGCTTCTCGCCACCCATGGCGGCGGCGGCCTGCACCAGGTCGCGCAGGAGGAAGGCGAGGTCGGTCATGGGGTCGGCGAGTCCGGCCTCCCGCCAGCCGAGCACGCCCGGCACCGGGCCAGGGACGCAGGAGCCGGTCGACAAGCGCCCGTGCACCAATGCCAGGACGGGGCTGGCCGCCGGGCGGGACGCGTCTGTTCCGGCGAGGCGGGAAATCACGGATGCCGAGGTCGCAGTGAGACGGCTGCGGGCGGCTCGTATCCCTTCCGCAGCGTCCGGCGCCGCTTCCAGCCAGGCCGACCGGCTCCTGGGCCGTAAGTCGGCCACGCTTTCGACGGGGATGGCGTGCAGGTGGGCGAGGAAGGTTCCGAGCTCACGGAATGCCCGTTCCACGACCGGCTGCGCGGTGGCGGGTCGATCGTCGCCGAAGACGGTGTCGCTGACGAGTCCGGGAGTTGTCACCGCCGGGTAGACCGCGGTACGGGCATCGGCCAATGTGGGAATTCGCGCGTACCGAGCTGCCGGGCTCCGCGCGATCGCCTCCGCGACATCACGGAGTGCGGCGGCGTCGAGATAGGCGGACGCGTCGGCCGGGATGCTCTCCCCCCAGCGGTAACCGCCGTCGACCCGGATACAGACGCGGGTGACGAACGGGCCTGGAAGCGAGCGTACCGTGTGCTTGGTCTGGGGAGCGGCTTCCGTCATGGCGCTGTGCTCCCTTGAGCGTTGAGGTAGGGTCTTGCCGGGTCAAGACCCTCTTCGCGGTAGCGCGCCTTGATGGCACGTAGTCGGCCCGCCACAGTGGTGTGGCCGCCCTTCCAGGCCGTGAGCAGCCCCTCGGCGACGAGCAGACAGCGGTGCTGTCCAAAGCTCATGAGCCTGCCCTGACGCTGGTCGGGCTCATCGGCCAGCCACCAGCCCTTACCCAGCTCCAACGCGAGGCAGGGCCCGGTGTCCCGAAGCTCGTTGACGTGCCCGCGGTGGATCTCCACCAGCTCCCGCTCGTAACGGTGCCAGTCGTCCCGATACAGGTAGAGAACCATCGTGTCCCGCCGCTCGTAGCCCTCCGGGTGGTTGGCCGCTTTCAGCTGGTACGGGATGCGCGTGGTGCACAGCCCACCCGTGAGCGCCCGCAGCAGCCCGGCGGCGGCCGAGGGGTCTCGAGGGGTGTAGTAGAGGCGGACAACGGGCCGTTCGCCGTGGCGAGGCATGCCCTCGTCGCCTATGGCGAGATACCAGCCGGGATACCTGTAAGGCCGGTCCGGTGGGAACCTGACGCTTACCTGGTGGCCTGCCGAGGAGCCCGGCGCCATGGTGTCCCGCTCGGTGACGGTCAAGGTCAGGCCACTCTTGCGCACCTGGCAGCCCTCGGGCCCCTCTCCGAGCATCTGCCAGCCGGCATCCCAGTAGCCGGTGCCTTGGTTGGCCTCGGTCAACAGGCTTGCCACTGTCGGGTCCTCACGTCTACGAGTGCCCAGGACCACCGGTGCGCCGTCGATCAGCCAACGGGCGGCACGCGTGTCTCCGGCGTAGTAGCTCAGGTATAGAAACCGGGATAAGTGGGTGAGAACCGGGAGTTCTCGGGGGTCGGGCTCGACGCTGGGGGCCGGGCTCAGTTCGCCCCACTCCCGGTGGTGGAAGGCTGACTCGTTCAGGACTTCCACGTCCTCCGCGATAGCCGAAAACGCCACTTCGTACTGGTTCATCCCCCCGCCTTCCGGGTGCTGGGCGCGAGGAGCTTGGCCAGGCCCTGCGGACTGTTCAGCAGTTTGCAACCCACGAAGAGGCACAGATGCCCGATCCGGCCCAGCGAACCGATCTGCTCAAGGCGTCCGGCCGCGTACATCAAGGCGGACAGGCCGGCATACCGGAAGGTCGCCTCCCGCTGCCCCGCGTTGAGCGGAGCACCGTGTTCGTACGCGGCGAGGAACAGACCGACATTGCGTCGGGCGGTGACCCATGCGTCAGAGGAGGCCAGGCGGCCGACATCGCCCCGCAGTGTGTGCAGCCACTGGATCAGCAGCTGGCCGACGATCGTTCCCACGTCCAGCATCGGGTCGCCGAAGCCGGCCAGTTCCCAGTCGACCAGCGCGACCTCGGGGCGCTCACTATCGGGGCTCTTGAAGAGGATGTTGTCGCCCCTGAGGTCGAAGTGCACCAGGCCCTTTGGGCCCCAGTCGTCCCGCAGCTGCGCCACGCTCTCGTCCACTGACTGCATGGCGGCCGCATAGTCGGAATAGTCCATTCCAGGTCCGCTCGCGAGTTCGCTGGGAGTCAGAGTGGCGAACGATCCGAAGGGGAATGCTATGCGCTGAGGAGCATACTTTTCGTCCACGATGATGTGGTCGACGGCCGCGGTGTGTATTCCGGCTGTCACCGATGCGAGTGCGACCAGCGCGGGAAGTGGAATATCCGGCGAGCTCTTGGTCATCTCCCGCATTGAAGTGAAGCCGGTCATCCCTTCCATGATGACGGTGTCGGTTTCTGGGTCGGCTCCGACGAAGCGAGGAATGGATGCTCTGGCGAAATCCGGAATTCCTGCTTCAGGTATCAGCCTCAGCATGGTTTCCTCGTTCCCCATTGCGGTGCCGACGGCCTTCGCGGTGGCGGGGTCCACCTGCTTCAGGACGAGCGCGGTGCCGTCCGCGAAATGCAGCATTGCCACGCTGTTGCGTGCCGTGAAGGTCTGGGTTCGTTCAATGGGGCCTCGTTCGGCAGCGCTCCGAACCAAGGCGAAGACGTGTTGCTGCCCACCCGTCCAACCCCTGACGATGCAGTTTCGGCCGGGCCGTGCGAAGCGCTAGTGATCATGACGTGGGCGATTCAGATTAACAGTGGAAGGCCACGGTGGCGGCGGCCGCCATCACGCTTCCCTGCGCCTCTTCGTCGGGCGAGATGCCCGCCTTCTCCTCGAGGAAGGCCTGCAGTTCTTCCGGGCTGACGCCGGCGAGCTCCTCCAGGGCCTTCTCGCCGGACGCAGGGTCGATGATGGCGCGCTGCTCGTCCGTCATCGACGCCTCGGCGTCCTGGATCTTGCTGACGAGGTCGGCAAACGCAGTCTCGTCAACTGCGGAAATCATTGCTTCAGACATTTGGTCCTCCTACTTCGTCCCCTGCCAAGCAGCAAGGGAATCGAATGGGTGATGTCAATCTGAACAAGTTTACGATCGATCTGTCAATGGGTTTCGGATATTCCGCTTCTGTTCATTTAGACTCATTTTCCGGCATGGGGAATTGCCCACCGGAATTTTCCGGCAGGCGATCGTGGGGATGCTGGATTCGGTGAATGTTGGACCTGTGTAGGTGGAGATAGAGCTGCGAGATGCCCCGAGGTGTCTACTCGTTCGCCAAGGCCCTTGGCGGCTCGAGCCGACCTTTCGCCAGCGAGGGGCGGTTCAAGTCCTCAGGTGAAACTGGCAAAGCTCAATCTCGTCAGCGCCCTGCGGGCCGGTGCCGTGGCGTTGCGAGGCGCCGGTGTGGTTGAACGTCGGAATATCCACCTGACGTGAAAGTCAACAGAATCCCCCGTGGTGTGAAATTTACTTGAAGGCAATCACATGCCAGGTCCTTTCGGTAGGGGGTCGTTGGGCTGATCGAAGCTATCAAGCCTTGTCTGGCTGCGCGAGACTCCATAGTTGCTGGTGGTGTGCCTCTAAGTTTGCCTGTGCCCGGTCGAATTGGCTCGAAGTATTCTGTTGCTGATGGTGATCGACTGATGGAGGGGCGCTTGGCGAGATCTCCACTTCCATTGCCGCGGCAAAGGTCTCTTGGTGTGTCGACCTTTGGGCCGCCTGTCTCGATCTTCT
Source organism: Streptomyces sp. ISL-11 (assembly GCF_018614525.1). GTDB lineage: Bacteria > Actinomycetota > Actinomycetes > Streptomycetales > Streptomycetaceae > Streptomyces. Next base: position 57,492 of record NZ_JAGGOL010000017.1, on the reverse strand, counting down.
TCCGGCACGCAGCGGCGGTTTCCTGGGTGCGATGGAAGATCATTTCCCCCGGATGTTCAGGAGCCCGCATCAGGTCCGACCTGCAAGCACTTGATGCGGTCCGGCGCGGATTCTGAGACCGTCGAGCGTGCTCGATCAGGATCTTGACCGGCGGCCTGGGTTCGTCCCGATCCCGCTGCGGGGGAGGCCTTCGTCAGCTGGGTCGACGCGATGTCGGCCACTCTGAGGCTCTCCAGACCGCAGGGGACGCAAGTCGGCCGGGGGTTCCACACCTACGACCGGGGGCTGAGGGGCCCGGGTCGCGGCCGGGACCGAGGGGTCCCCGGCCGCCGCGGGGCGGGCGCGGGGCGGGCGCGGGGCGGGCGCGGGGCGGTGAAGGGGGTCGCCCCGCGCCCGCCATGCTCCCAAGTGGCCCATAGTCATGGTCCGCTATCCGAACAGCCCTATCCGGGGCCTGCCCCACCGCCTAGGGTGATCGTGCAGCTGGTTCGCGCCTGCCCGCCAGGCAGGCGCGTCGTAAGAGGGAACCCGGTGGAAATCCGGGACTGCCCCGCAGCGGTGAGCGGGAACGACCGCCGTCATACGCACTGGATCCTGGCCGGGTCCGGGAAGCGACGGCCAGTAGGTGTCTGCCTCTCGCAGACGCGCCCGCGAGTCCGAAGACCTGCCACTGCCCGTGCGCGACCGTTCGCGCACGGAGATCCCGGTGACCTCGCGGGCGGGTCGGCGTTGAACATCTGGCGGGCGCGTGCGTCGAGAGAGCGCCGCTTCCCGTCCGGTGCGCCGCCTTCGCGCCCCCGGTCCGTCCCGGGATCCTTGGGAAACGCTCGCGAAGGAGAGTTCCTTGACCAGCAAGTCCGCAGCCGCGGCAGCACGGGCCACCGTGCACGGCTACCCCCGTCAGGGCCAGAACCGTGAACTGAAGAAGGCCATCGAGGGCTACTGGAAGGGCCGCGTCACCGCCGACGCCCTCCGGGACACCGGCGCCGAACTGCGCCGCACCCACTGGCGGCAGCTCGCCGGGGCCGGCCTCCACGAGGTGCCGACCGGCGACTTCTCGTACTACGACCACGTCCTGGACACCACGGTGATGGTCGGCGCCGTGCCCGCCCGGCACCGCGCGGCCGTCGAGGCGGACGCCCTGGACGGGTACTTCGCCATGGCGCGCGGCACGCAGGACGTGGCACCGCTGGAGATGACGAAGTGGTTCGACACCAATTACCACTACCTCGTCCCGGAGCTCGGCCCGGACACCGCCTTCCACGCCGACTCCGGCAAGCAGGTCGCCGAGCTCAAGGAGGCCCTCGCCCTCGACCTCGCTGCCCGCCCGGTGCTGGTCGGCCCGGTCACCTACCTCCTGCTCGCCAAGCCCGCACCGGGCGTGGCGGCGGACTTCGAGCCGCTGACCCTCCTGGACCGGCTGCTGCCGGTGTACGCGGAGGTGCTCGCCGACCTGCGGGCCGCCGGCGCCGAGTGGGTCCAGCTCGACGAGCCGGCCCTCGTGCAGGACCGCACGCCGGCGGAGCTGAACGCCGCCGCCCGGGCCTACCGCGAGCTGGGCGGCCTCACCGACCGCCCCAAGCTGCTGGTCGCCTCCTACTTCGACCGGCTGGGCGAGGCCCTGCCCGTCCTCGCCAAGGCACCCGTCGACGGGCTCGCCCTGGACTTCACCGGGCCCGCCGCCGCCAACCTCGGCGACCTCGCCGCCGCGGGCGGGCTGCCCGGCAAACGGCTCGTCGCCGGCGTCGTCAACGGCCGCAACATCTGGCTCAACGACTTCGAGAAGTCCCTGGCGACCCTCGGCACGCTCCTCGGCCTGGCCGGCCGGGTCGACGTAGCGGCCTCCTGCTCCCTGCTGCACGTCCCACTGGACGCCGCGGCCGAACGGGACATCGACCCGCAGATCGCCCGCTGGCTCGCCTTCGCCCGCCAGAAGACCACCGAGGTCGTCACCCTGGCCCGGGGAATGGCACGGGGCACCGGCACCATCGCGGCCGAGCTCGCCGCCAACCGCGCCGACCTCGCCTCGCGGACGGGCTCCGCCCTCACCCACGACCCGGCGGTGCGCGCCCGCGGCGCGGCCGTCACCCCGGCCGACGCCCGCCGTCCCCAGCCCTACCCGGAGCGGGCCGCCGACCAGCGCGCCCACCTGCGGCTCCCGTCGCTGCCGACGACCACCATCGGCTCGTTCCCGCAGACGACCGAACTGCGCACCGCCCGCGCCGACCTGCGCGCCGGCCGCATCACGGACGCGGCGTACGACGAGCGCATCGAGGCGGAGATCCGCGAGGTCCTCGCCTTCCAGGAGAAGGCCGGCATCGACGTCCTGGTGCACGGCGAGCCCGAGCGCAACGACATGGTCCAGTACTTCGCCGAGCGGCTCACCGGCTACCTCGCCACCCAGCACGGCTGGGTCCAGTCCTACGGCACCCGCTACGTCCGCCCGCCGGTCCTCGCCGGCGACATCTCGCGCCCCGGCCCCATGACGGTGCGCTGGACGTCCTACGCGCAGTCGCTCACCGACCGTCCGGTCAAGGGCATGCTGACCGGCCCGGTGACCATGCTCGCCTGGTCCTTCGTCCGGGACGACCAGCCGCTCGCCGAGACCGCCCGCCAGGTGGCGCTCGCGCTGCGCGACGAGGTCGAGGACCTGGAGGCGGCCGGGAGTTCGGTGATCCAGGTAGACGAGCCCGCCCTGCGCGAGACCCTTCCGCTGCGCGCCGCCGGCCACGCCGCGTACCTGGCCTGGGCCACCGAGGCGTTCCGCCTGACCACGAGCGGCGTGCGCCCGGAGACCCAGATCCACACCCACATGTGCTACGCGGAGTTCGGTGACATCCTGCGGGCCATCGACGACCTGGACGCCGACGTGATCAGCCTGGAGGCGGCCCGCTCGCACATGCGGGTCGCCGACGAGCTCGCCGGCGCCGGCTACCCGCGCGAGGTGGGCCCCGGTGTGTACGACATCCACTCCCCGCGCGTCCCGAGCGCGGAGGAGGCCGCGGCCCTGCTGCGCAAGGGCCTGGCCGCCATCCCGGCCGAACGGCTGTGGGTCAATCCGGATTGCGGTCTGAAGACGCGCGGCTGGCCGGAGGTCAGGGCCTCGTTGGAGAACCTGGTCACGGCGGCCCGCGAGGTGCGGGGCGGGCTGCCCCCGGCCGCCTCCTGACACGACCGCGGCCGGGGCGGGCCCTCGGTGCCCGCCCCGGCCGCGGGGCGGGCGGTCCGGTGCCCGGACGGTTCACCCTTTCAGGAATGTCTTGATCTCAAGTTTGGTTGAGGTTCTAGAGTCCGAGTTCACCGCGCTCGACGACTCCGGAGGAACCTCATGGACATGGAAGTCACCGCCTGGACGTCGCTGCACAGCGCGATGAACGCCCAGCGGCAACAGCGGCCCTTCTCCCGCGAGACCCTGCGCCGCGTCGTCGCGTTCGCACGGCCGCACCGCCGGCGGCTGGGCCAGTTCCTGCTGCTGAGCATGCTCATGGCGCTCCTCGCGGTGGCGACCCCCGTCCTGGCCGGCCGCGTCGTCGACGCGATCGTGAAGGGGGACGACGCCGGCACGGTCACCCGGCTCGCCCTGCTCATCGCCGTGATCGCCGTGGCGGAGGCGGGGCTGGGACTGCTCACCCGATGGCTCTCCGCCACCCTCGGCGAAGGGCTCATCCTCGACCTGCGGACGGCGGTCTTCGACCACGTCCAGCGGATGCCCGTCGCCTTCTTCACCCGCACCCGGACCGGTGCGCTCGTCAGCCGCCTCAACAACGACGTCATCGGCGCGCAGCGGGCCTTCAGCAACACCCTGTCCGGCGTGGTCTCCAACATCGTCACCCTGCTGCTGACGCTCGCCGTGATGCTGAGCATCTCCTGGCAGATCACCCTCCTCGCCCTCGTCCTGCTGCCCGTGTTCGTGGTGCCCGCTCGCCGGATGGGCTCCCGCATGGCCGGACTCCAGCGCGAGGCGGCCCACCACAACGCCGCCATGGGCACCCAGATGACCGAGCGGTTCTCCGCGCCCGGCGCCACCCTCGTCAAGCTCTTCGGGCGGCCCGCCGACGAGTCGGCCGAGTTCGCCGCCCGAGCCCGCCGGGTACGGGACATCGGGGTGCGCACCGCGATGACGCAGTCGGCGTTCATCACCGCCCTCACCCTCGTCTCGGCCCTGGCCCTCGCCCTCGTCTACGGGCTCGGCGGCTTCTACGCGCTGCGCGGCAGCCTGGACCCGGGTGCCGTCGTCGCCCTCGCCCTGCTCCTCACCCGCCTGTACGCCCCGCTGACCGCCCTCGCGGGCGCCCGCGTCGAGGTGATGAGCGCCCTGGTCAGCTTCGAGCGGGTCTTCGAGATCCTCGACCTCAAGCCGCTGATCACGGAGAAGCCGGAGGCCCGCCGGGTGCCGGACGGGCCCGTGTCCGTCGAATTCGACGGCGTCCGGTTCGGCTACCCCTCCGCCGACAAGGTCTCGCTCGCCTCCCTGGAGGACGTCGCCACCCTGGACACCCGCGGCGGCACCGAGGTCCTGCACGGCGTCTCCTTCCGCGCCGAACCCGGACAGATGGTGGCCCTGGTCGGCTCGTCCGGCGCGGGGAAGTCGACGATCGCCCAGCTGCTGCCGCGGCTGTACGACGCCGACGCCGGTTCCGTACGCCTCGGCGGCACCGATGTGCGCGACCTGAGCGCCGCGTCCATCCGCGAGACGCTCGGCATGGTCACCCAGGACGGCCACCTCTTCCACGACTCCGTACGGGCCAACCTGCTCCTGGCCCGTCCCGAGGCCACCGAGGACGAGGTCTGGGAGGCGCTGCGGCGGGCCCGGCTCGACGGCCTGGTGGCCTCGCTGCCCGACGGACTGGACACGGTCGTCGGCGAGCGCGGCTACCGGCTCTCCGGTGGTGAACGGCAGCGGCTGACCATCGCCCGCCTGCTGCTGGCCCGCCAGCGCGTCGTGATCCTCGACGAGGCGACCGCCCACCTCGACTCCACCTCCGAGGCCGCGGTCCAGGAGGCGCTGGCGGAGGCCCTGGAGGGCCGTACCGCCGTGGTGATCGCCCACCGTCTGTCGACCGTGCGGGCCGCCGACCTCATCCTCGTGATCGAGGACGGGCGGGTCGTGGAGCGCGGCACCCACAGCGCGCTGCTCACCGCGGGCGGGCGGTACGAGGAGCTGTACCGCACCCAGTTCGAGCGGCCGGGTGCCGAGGAGAAAGGGGAGGCGGAGCCCGTCGGCTGACCTCTCGGGTCCGGGGGGCGGACTGCCGGCGGCCCGGCCCAGGGGGTGTACCGGGCCGCCGGGAGGGGATCCGAGGGGAGCGGACCGCCCGAAAGAACACCCCGGGGCGATGAGGAGGTGGTCGCCCCTGGCGTTCGAACCACACGTAGTAAATATATTTACTGCCAAGTAAGCAAGCGCATGAAAAATTTCATGCGTCCGGGGTCCGAAAATTCCTGACATCCCCGGCTCCGGGGACCGCTCAGGGCTCAGAGATCGAGGAAGAAGTCGTGCTGCTCGGCCGCCTGCTCGTACTTCTCCAGCCGCAGCTGCGTGCGCTCGGGGTCGGCGTCGGCCATGGCCTGGAGGATGGCCGCGGACAGGATCCCCGGCGCGGCGTAGGAGTCGAAGACCAGGCGTGATCCCGTGCCCGCGGTGAGCGCCACGTCGGCCTCCTCCACAAGCGGTCCGAGCGTCTGGTCCGTGATCAGCGCGACGCGCAGCCCGGTGCTGCGGGCGGCCCGCATCGCCGCCAGGGTCTCCTTGGCGTGCCGGGGCATGGCGAACGCCAGCACCCACGTACCGCCCGCCTCGCGCGACTGGAGCAGCGCGTCGTAGGCCACGCTGCCGCCGCGCGAGACCAGCCGCACGTCCGGGTGGATCCGCTTGGCCGCGTACGCGAAGTACTCCGCCAGCGAGACGGAGATCCGCAGGCCCAGGATGGTCAGGGGGACGGACCTGGCAAGTTCGCGGCCGAGTTCCAGTACGTGATCGGTGTCGGCGAACACGCGGCGCATGCTCTCCAGGTTCGCGATCTCCGCGTCGACGGCGGCCTGGAGGGCGTTGCGGCGGTCCTCGACCCTCGTGCCCGGGGAGCCGGCTACCGAGCTCAGCGCGAGGGGCTGCAGCGCCTCCCGGAGGGCCGGGTACCCGCTGAAGCCCAGGGAGGTCGCGAAGCGGGTCACCGAGGGCTGGCTCACGCCGACGCGCTCGGCGAGGTCGGTGATGGACAGGAAGGCGGCCTCGGTGAGGTGGTCGGTGATGTACTGCGCGATGCGCCGTTGCGCGGGCGACAGCCGGTGGCCTCCGAACAGCGCGCGCACCGAGTCCGCGGGGGGAGCCTCCGCCCCCGGGGCCCGCCTCCCCGGCGTGATGGCGGACGCCTGCGCGCGTGCCTGCTGCCGTTTTGGCACCGGTGTGCCTCCTTCTCGCCTGTCCGGCTCAACATAACGGATGCCGGACGGGGTGCCCGGCGGCGGCCACCGGGCGGGTTCCGGGCGGCTCGTTGTCAGTGGTGCCCTGCATGATCGGCCCATGACCGAGACAGCGTCCTCCCCCGCCGCCCACTCCCCCGCGACGTCCCTGGCCGGCATCGCCCGCGAGCACCTGCCCTCCGACACGGCCGAGCGCTGGACCGGCCTGCTGCGGCCGGGCGCGCGCCTGTCGGCCGCGGAGGGCACGCGACCCGTCGTGGGCCGGCTGGGCGGCTGCCGGAGCTGCCGGGCGACGTGGAATGGCCCCGGTGGGAAGGGCACGGCCCGCTGTCGTTCGTCGCCTCCGTGAACTGCGCGGCGCTGCCGGCCGACTCCCTGGACATCCCGCTGCCAGCGGACGGCACGCTGGCGTTCTTCTACTTCGACGGACAGGTCGACGACGGCGAGGCCCTCGTCCTGCCCGACGACCCGGAGAGCCGGGCCGGCGCCCGGGTGCTGTACCTCCCCGCCGGTGCCCCGACCACGGAACGTGCCGCGCCGCCGGAGCTGGAGCCCTACCCCATGGTGCCGCTGACCGCCGGCGTGGTGGCCACGGCTCCCGACCCGTACCACCCGCTGATCGAGGAGACGTTCGCCCACACCGGTGATGCCGACCATCCCGTGTACGGGGACGCGTTCCTCGAAGCCCTCTGGGAAGCCGCCGGCGAGGGCGCGGACCACCGCATCGGCGGCCACGCCGACGCGGTGCAGAACCCGGTCGAGGCCGAGGTCGCCCACGCCGTTCTGGGCAAGGGGACGAGCTGGGACGACCCCCGGCTGGCCGAGGAGACGCGCGGCTGGACCCTGCTGGCCCAGTTCGACAGCGACGACGGCGCCGGCATGATGTGGGGCGACTGCGGCACCCTCTACTGGCTCATACGTCCCGAGGACCTCGCCGAACGCCGTTTCGACAAGGCCATGTTCATCTGGCAGTGCTGCTGAACGACGCCGTCGGCGGGACATGACACCGGCACGGGACATGACCTGATTCCCCCTCGGTCACCCGGGCCGGGGGCACGAGGATGCTCATTCGTTCTCGTCGTTCGCGGGACAGCGCGTGAGTCCGCGGCCGGCGTGCCCAGTGACCGGGAGGGTGGTCGTCGACCATGGGGAGATCGATACGGCGTGGCGCGGGCGGTGCCGTCGCCATGGCCCTGGCCTGTGCGGTGGCCCTGGTGGCGGCCCCGGCCGCGCCCGCCGCGCCGGTGACGAGGGCGGGGACGGCCGCCGGATGCAGCATGGACGACCAGGCACAGGGTCTGCCCGGCCGGGCGTCGGGCACCCCCGTCCAGGTGCCGCGCCGCGACGGCCGGGTCGACCAGTTCCAGGCGTTCCACGACACGACCGGACGGAGCGGCCTGCCCTTCGTGTGGCACCGTTCGCAGCGCGAGCCGGGCGGCGCCTACGGTGACTGGGAGCGCGTCAGCGCCGGTACCGTCGGCCCGAAGGCCGTCTTCATCACCGGCATCGAGAACGCCGCCGGAGGCCTGGAGCTGTTCTGGCTGGATCACGGCGGGTTCTGCCACACCGCCCAGGGCCCGGACGGCGGTGCCTGGTCCGCGCCCGAGGGCTTCGGCCTTCAGCCGGCCCCGTACCACGGCTTTCTGACGCTCTTCAAGAGATCGAACGGGACACTCGTCGCCATGGCCTCGTCGACCCTGTGGGACCGCAGCATGGAATCGCGTACGCAGCTGAGCTCCGACGGCGTCTGGCAGCGCGCGACCGGCATGGGCAAGGTGCCCGAGAGCGGGGTCGGGCTGAGCGCTCCCGGCACCGTCACCGAGCTCCCGGACCGGCGACTGAAGGTCACCGCCCATGAGTGGAACGCCGACAGCCGCTACTGGCAGCTCACCGAGGTGGTCCCCAACGACGGGAGGCCGAGCGGATGGTGGGGAGCACGGTGGGAGCGGTGCGCCACACCCGCGTGCGACTGACCGCGTCCCCCGGCCCGCCGCGTCGCTCCGCGGGAAACCGGTGGTGATGTTGGCAGGCGGGTGACTGTCGGGGCCGGAGGTGAGCCGATAGAACGAGGGGCATGCGCATACGACGTTCCATGGCAGTGGTGGGAAGCATGCTGGCCGCGTTGACGGTGGGCGGTCCGGGGGTGTCGACGGCGGCGTCCGGGCCACCCGCCGCCGCGGCCCTGGACCGGTGCCCGGAGCGGGCCTCCGTGACGGTGTTCCGTGAGGGCGGCATCCCGCTGCTCGACTGGCGGGAGAACCTGGAGTTCGACGGGCGCGGCACGCTCTGGGTCTCCCATGTGACCAAGCACCGGGTCGAGGGGTACGCCCCTGACGGGACCTTGAGAACCAGCTTCGCGGTGCCTGGTGCCGGCGGCATCCGGCGCGGCCCGGACGGGATGATGTACGTCAACTTCGGTGTGAACCAGCTGACACCGCACGGCGGCATCATGCGGTTCGACCCGGCCGCCGCCCAGCCGAGGCCGGAGAAGGTCGTGGAGGGGATATCCGGCATCAACGGCCTCGCCATCGACGCCGCCGGGAACTTCTACGTCAGCCGGGAGCTGGCCACCGGCGTCCTCAAGTTCCGCCCGGACGGCACCAAGGACGAGGAGTGGACGAGGAAGGCGAACGTCTTCGGCACCAACGGCCTGGAGATCGTTGGCGATCAGCTGTACGCGAGCGTCATCACCGACACCGCCTCCCCGGTCGTACGCATCCCCTTGAACGACCCGGCGCGGCACACCCGGGTCGTCGAGCTCAGCCCGAATCCCCTGAAGCTCAAGCTCCTCGACGACCTCACGTACTTCCGCGACGAACTGGTCGTCGCGAGCTTCCGCGACGGTGAGCTGATCCGCGTCGACCCGGCGACCGGCCGGTCCTGTGTGCTGGTGAGCGGTCTGCGGATGCCCAGCAGCGTCCGGGTCGCCCGCGGGTTCGGCGACCACGACCCCCGGCGCGATCTGTTCGTCGTCGAAGCCTCGGGCCGCGTTCTCAGGGTGACGGTCGGCTGACGGGCCGCCGGGGCGCCGGCACGGTGCCGGCGGCCGGGGCCGGCCCGGGCCGGTCGTGCCGTTCCGAGGGCGGTGAGGTCAGATAGGACGCCGGGTGCAGGGGCTGGTCGGTGAAGAAGCGCAGCGTCAGGTCGGCCACGTCCTCCGCACGTTCCATGATCACCCAGTGGTCGGACTCCGCGATGGTGGCGAAGCGGCTGCCCTCGATGGTCGCCGCGAAGGCGCGTTGCGTCGCGGGCGGTACGACGGTGTCGTGTTCGCCCGCGAAGGCCAGGGTCGGCACCCCGGTGAGGCCGTGGTCGAGGCCGAGCCGGTTCGTCAGGGTGCGGCCGAGCGCGTTGGCCATGTGCGGTGAGTGGCGGGCGGCGTGCAGGAGCGAACGCCGGACGTACCGGTGCACCAGGTGCCGGTGGCGTACGGCCCGCTCCTCGTCGAGGCAGATCATGCTGTCCGCCGCGAGGGCCGCGAACTCCTCGGCACGGCCGGCGGCCAGGATGTCGGCGGCCCGCCGCAGGCCGGAGTACTGGTCCTCGGTCAGTGCGCAGGGCATGCCGCCCAGCACCAGGCGGGCGACGCTCTGCGGGTACCGCTGCGCCTGCCGGAAGGCCAGGACCGCGCCGTAGGAGTAGCCGAACAGATTGACGCGCGGCACGCCGAGGTCTTCGACGATCCGGGCGACGGCGGTGTGCAGCACCTCCCCGTTCTCGTCCGCGGGGCACAGTGAGCCGGTGCCCATGCCGGGCAGGTCCGCGGTCACCAGATCGGCCACCGGTGCGAGGCGGTCCTCCATCTGGGGCCAGCCGAACATGCCCTGCAGCGCGCCACCGAACACGACGACGGGTTCGGTGACGGCGTCGGGCTGCGGCATCACCCGGTAGGCGTACCGCAGGTCGCCGACCGTCAGCGGCCGGATGATTTCCTCGGGCAAGGGGACTCCTTCACGGCGGCTCACTCGCGGATCAGCACAAGGGCCGCATTGTGTCCGCCGATACCGAGCGAACTCTTCACCGCGCAGTTCGCGGCCACCGGGCGGGCCTCCTTGCGCACGACCTCGACAGGGATCCGCGGATCGGGCGTCTCCAGGTTGACGGTGGGCGGGACGAGCCGGTGCTCCAGCGAGAGCACGGTCAGGGCCGTCTCGATGCCGCCGGACGCGCCGAGGGTGTGGCCGGTCATGGACTTGGTGGAGGTGACCAGCCCGTGTTCGCCCAGGACGCGGTGGATGGCGTTTCCCTCGATGAGGTCGTTGAGCACCGTGCTCGTCCCATGGGCGTTGACATGGCCGACGTCCGCCGCGGTGACGTCCGCCTCCGCCATGGCCGTGCGCAGCGCGTACTCGATGCCGATGCCGTCCGGGTGAGGGGCCACCATGCCGTACGCGTCGCTGGACGCGGCGTATCCCGCGACACCCGCCCGGACGCGCGCCCCGCGGGCCGCGGCGTGCTCGGGGCGCTCCATGACGAGCAGCCCGGCGCCCTCGCCCATCACGAAGCCGTCCCGGTCGATGTCGAAGGGGCGGCAGGCCCTGGCGGGGTCGTCGCGACGGGTGGACAGCGCCCTCATCTGGCAGACACCGGCGATCAGGAGCCGGGACCGCACGGACTCAGCCCCGCCGGCCAGGGCGATGTCGCACACTCCGGCCCGCAGGAGCTGGTAGGCCGTGCCGATGGCCATGGTGCCGGAGCAGCACGTCGCGGACACGGCCATGCTGGGGCCGTGGACACCGAGGTCCGTACAGACGTTGCTGGCCGCGCCGTTGACCGCGCTGAGCGGGGCGACCATCGGGGAGACACGGCGGGCGCCCTTGCGGGCCAGGACCTCGTGCTGGGCGTCGTAGAACGGCAGTCCGCCGTGCGCCGATCCGATGACGACGGCGACGCGCCCGCTGTCCCAGGCGGACGTGTCCAGGGCGGCGTCGGCCATGGCCTCACGTGCCGCGATGACGGCGAGCCGGGTGAACCGGTCCATCAGCCGTGCCGCGGCGGCACCCAGGATGCCCTCGGTGTCCAGGTCCGCGATGGTGTACATGAAGTCGCAGGTCAGGCCGTCGAGTTCGGGGAGGGGGCCCACGGAGTCCGGGGCGTCGGAGTGGGTGACGGTGTGCCAGGTCCGGTCCGCGCCGATCCCCGCGGCGGAGACCACGCCGAGGCCCGTGACCGCGGCGACGAACGGCCGCCGGTTCGGCCCCGTCACGCGGCGAGCTGACCGTGGACGGCGGCCACCAGCTCGCCCACCGTGCTGCGGGAGCTCAACTGCACGTCGTCGAGGTCGATGTCGAGCCGGTTCTCCAGGATGACCCGCAGTTCCTCCAGGGCCAGGGAGTCCACCCGCAGGCAACGCAGTGGCGCTTCGGGCCGGACGGCACCGGGGTCGGCGCCGAACTTCCTCACGAGCAGGGAGTGGATCTCGTCATCGATCCCCATCCGGTCGTCCTCCGTCGTTCCTGGGTACGGCAGCACGGTCGTGCTTCGCCGAACCTAGCGGTGCCATCAGCCCCCTGATGCCCGCCGGGTATCGCTCGTCAGGGTGGTGCGCATGGACATGTGATCGAGTCATATCCGTACGTACGGGACATCACTGCGGTGAGGAGGCGGGGTTTCGAGGCCGCGCCGGCGGCCGCCGGGCCGGACCGCGTGCCTGTCAGTGCCGCGGTCTACCGTGACGTCATGACCTCCTTGGGCTTCGACCGCCTCTGCTCGGAGATCGTCGCGCAGACCGATCTGCTGCGGTGCCGCGTCGAGGGAGCGGACCTGAGCGTGCCCGTGCCCTCGTGCCCCGGCTGGAACGTCGGCCAGCTGCTGCGGCACGTCGGCGGCGCGCAGCGCTGGGCCGAGGAGATCGTACGGACCCGGGCCGCGGAACCGCTCCCCGACGAGCACTTCCCTGACCTCGCCGCGCACACCCACGAGGATCCGGCCGTGCTCGGCCCCTGGCTCGCCGAGGGCGCCACGCGGCTGGCGGACGCGCTGCGCTGCGCCGGACCCGGCGCGCCGCTGTGGACCCCGGTCCCGGGCGGGACGGCCGAGTTCTACGCGCGCCGGTTCACCCACGAGACGGTCGTCCACCGGGCCGACGCGACCTTGGCGCTCGGCGCGGAGTTCGTTGTCGACGAGCAGGTCGCCCTGGACGCCCTCGACGAGTGGATGGAGCTCGGCTCGCTGCCGATGCACTTCGAGGTCCACCCCTGGACACGCGAACTGCTCGGGCCCGGCCGCACCCTCCACTTCCACGCCACCGACACCGCGCCGGAGGCGGCGGCGGAGTGGCTGGTCGACCTCACCGGAGACGCCATCGTCTGGCGCCGCGCGCACGAGAAGGCGGCGGTCGCCGTGCGCGCCCCGCTGACCGAGCTCCTGCTGATCGTCTACAAGCGGCGCCCCGCCCGGGGCAAGGGCGTCGACATTCACGGCGACGCCGGGCTGCTCGACTTCTGGCTGGAGCGCGTCGACTTCGGATGAAAGGGTGAAACATGTCCTGGCCAGCGGGAATGGGGGCACCTCTGCCGAGGTTGAGTACGCCGTTACGTGTACGCCGTGGAGGAGTGGGATGTTCGCGATATCGCTGGGTGACGACGGTGCCGAGCTGCGGCCGCTGGAGCCGTGGAACGCCGAGGAATACCTCGCCCACATCGACCGGTCGCGTGAGTACATCGGCCGTCATATCGCCCTGGCGGAGCGGGCCACCGACCTGGTGTCCGCGCGGTCGTTCCTTCAGTCGTACGCGGACAAGAAGGCCGCCGACAGCGGGCGGATCTACGGCATCTGGGTGGACGGCACGCTCGTCGGAGGCGTTCTCTTCCGCCTCTTCGATGCCGAATACGGCACCTGCGAGGTCGGCTGCTGGCTGGAGGAGTCCGCTGCCGGCCGGGGGCTGATCACGCGCGCGATGCGGATACTCATCGACTGGGCGGTCGACAAGCGCGGAATCCACCGGGTGGAATGGATGGCGGATTCCACCAATACCGCGAGCATCAATCTCGCCAAGCGGCTGGGGATGGTCCGGGACGGCGTGCTGCGGGAGAGCTACCCCTACCGGGGAGTGCGACGCGACATGGAGGTCTGGTCGGTGCTCGCCCCGGAATGGCGCGAGCACCGCGAGTCCGGCCGCTGAGCCCCCGCCCGTAGCTCCGCCGGCGCCTTCCGGGACCGGGTTCCGGCGTCAGCCCCGTGCGCCCGCCGCGCGCAGGACGGCCTCGGTTTCCGGGTGGGGCTGGAATTCCTTGGTGGCCCAGGCCAGGGGGGACATGCCGTGTCCGCCGTCCTCGCGGAGGTTCGGGTCGGCTCCGTGAGCGAGCAGTACGCGCACGGCGTCGCTGTGTCCCCAGGCGGCGGCCGCGCACAGGGGTGTCCCCTCGTCGCCGTGGCCGCTCTCCCGGTCGGGCGCGGCACCGGCGAGGAGGAGGACGCGGACCGTGGCCGCCGCACCGTGCACGGAGGCCGCGTACAGCGGCGTGGTGCCGTCGGGGTCGGCGGTGTCCGGGTCGGCGCCGGCTCGTAGCAGCGCCGCCACCTCCCCGGCCGTGCCGGACATCGCGGCCCATACGAGCCGCTTCGAGAGTTTCTTCCGCCGTCTGCGATTCATGCCACCTCATCATGGCGACGGGCACCGGAACGTCAATTCCCGGTCCGCCGGAGTCCCTTGAGGACCTTTCCCTCCGTGCTGAGGTATCCGTGGCCGTAGTCGAAGCGCGAGGTGCCGGAGAACGTGAGGTAGAGCCACTTGAAGTTCTCGGCGAAGACGTACGCGGGGCAGTGGTCGCCCTTGCGCATCGGACGCTTCGTGATGTCCGTGATCACTGTGTAACCGTCCCGCACACGGTGGTGCTTCCTGAGGTTCTGGAAATAGCGCCAGGCTGTCGTGCGGTAGTACGGGTCCGCGGTCTCCCAGTACAGCTGGAAGGCACAGTTCGCGTATTCGGGCCGCAGTTCGTTGCCGGGGTTCAGGACCGCCAGCCGCGCGTAGTCGATCTCCTCCGGGATGACGTCGTACTTGTCCAGGACGGCCGTCCACGACTTGTAGTAGTCCGCCGCCAGTTCGTCGTCCCCGCCGACCGGCAGGACGGCGACGGCCAGCGAGGACTGATGCCTGTCGAGCAGGGCTCCGGTGCGGAAGTCGACGTGCTTGAACCAGAGCAGCCCGCCGGCCCGCTCCCTTTGGTGCCGCTTCAGCGCGGCGGTGAACATTTTGAACCAGTCCCGGCAGTCCTGGTCGCGGAACATCTCCCACGCGCCCCACAGGTACTCGTAGAAGGAGTCCACCGGCGGGTCCACGCCGAGGGCCGCCCGGTCGGCCCACTGGCCGCTCTCCACGTTCATGCGGGAGGCGAGCAGGTCGAGCGAGGACCGCCGCTCGACGACCGCGCGCAGGGCGCGCTTGGCGGCGCGCTCGTACCGCGTGTCACCCGTGAGCCGGGAGAGGACACCGAACTCCAGGATGTTGGTGCCGATCTCGGCCACCGGCAGCGTGGCGCCCGATACCCGTCCGGTCCGCAGATTGACGTACCGGTAGGGCATGCCGGTGGGAGAGGCGGTGAAGGCGGGCAGCAGCCGGTCCGCGAGGTCGGCGCAGCGGTCGAGGAGCGCCTTCTCCCCGGTCGCCAGATAACCCGAGAGGAGGCCACCGACCAGCCGGATGGTGGCTTCGAAGACCTGGAAGTCGGCGTTGATGTCGAAGGAGAGATGTTTCTTGATCCACGCGACACAGCGGTCGGTCTCGGTGTCGAGCTCCATGAGGTGGTGCGTGTCGAGCGCCTCGATGATCGACAGCCCCACGGGGTGCCCCTTGGCGAAGAACTCGCGGCGGCCGCCCGAGACCGGCAGCACCTCGTCATGGCCCCACGCCAGGCGCTTGTACCCCTCCCAGGCGTGGACGAATTCCTTCCGGATCTCGTCCGCCTTCCGGCGGTCCGGCCGCGCGGGTGCCGCCCGTGCATTACGCCGGGCCCCCGCGTCCGCCGTGGCGTGCCGTACGCCGCCGAGCCCGCCGGTCGCGGTGAGCCCGCCCGTGGCGGCCAGCACGTACAGCAGACGACGGCGGGTCGTGCGCGCGGGGAGCGAGTCGTACGTCATGACGGGCAGGACCTCCTGGCCACCGGTTCCGCCCCCGGACACTGATCGCAGTATGCGACCGGGCGGCCGTTCCCGGCGGCAGGCGCGGCTGCAGGCCGTGTCGTGCGCACCACCGCTGCGCGGTGGTGTCCTCAATCTCCCCCCAGCTACCGCTGGGGGTTCCCCCAACGGGCTGAAATTGGCCGAGCCCAGCCGAATCAAGCCCGTCTGGGGGCACCTCCCAGCGGTAGCTGGGGGAGTTTGAGGACGCGCCCGCAGGGCGCCCGCCGCAGGCGGCAGAGACGACCCGTCAGCCGACCGGGGCGGCCGGTGAGCCGACGGTGCCCGCGGAAGCGGAGTGCTTCGCCGCACGCGTCAGGAGATCCTCGTAGATCTGCGGCCGGTCCTCCTCGATGTACGGATATCCGGTGCCGAAGCCACCGCCGATCCAGCGGGCCGTGATGCCGGGGTTGGCGCTGTGGCTGCCGTCCCGCAGGAAGATGTGCGGGCTGCACGTGACCCGGTCGTCCCGCGACGCCTCGTACTGCGCCATGACGGCCGCGCGGGCGGACCCGGTGTCGAGGGCGCCGGCCAGCCGGTCCACGTCGACCGCGCCGGTCCCGCCGGCCACGTCGAGGATGACGTGGCGCAGCGAGATGCACCTGCCCTCGGCCCAGAAGGCGCGGCGCAGGGCGCGGTCGAGCTGTTCGCTGGCGTGCCAGCTCTGGGCCTTGGCCGCGTGCACGGCCTCCAGTGCGGGCAGGGTGGTGACGGGGTACGTCCAGTCCGGGCCCTGCCACAGGCGCCAGCCGGCGTCGGGCTCGACGGCGCCGAGCACCGATATCTCGGAGTCGACGCCGGGTCGGGCGTTGACCTCACGGTTGAACAGTTCCAACGGGAAGGCGCGGAAGTCGAACCACACCCGGCCTTCGAGGCCGAGGCGGCGCCGGGTCTCGTGCAGGCGGTGGACCGCGACGTGGGCGAAGGAGCAGTTCAGGTCGGTGAAGACGACGATCGTGTCGTCGCTGTCCGGCAGGCGCGGGTCGTCCGCGGTGCGGCCGGTGTCGGCGGTGTCCGTGTGGTGTGCGGCACTCATGGTGTCTCCGATACGCGGATCAGACCCCACCAGCCCTCACTGACTCCCCAGTGCAGGTTGCCGGTGCGGTAGGCGTAGTCGCCGGGGTACTGGGCCCGGAAACGGATGGTGCGCGTGCTGCCCGTGGCCAGAGCGCCGATGGTGGAGACGTACGTCCCCCGGCCGGTCTCGGAAGCGTCCCACACCTGTCCGTGCACGGTGAAGCACTGGTTGCGCATGCGTGACGCGCCGACCGCCAGGTGGACGAACACCAGGTCGCCGGGGCGGCAGTGCAGCAGCGGTGTGGGCGGCTCGGGGTCGGAGAGGGCGGGGTCGAGGGGATGCAGGGCGGCGGTCCGGTAGTTGTAGGCCTTCTGCCCCGCGTCGTCGGGGCTGTCGGAGAACAGGTCGGTCACCGGCTGGGTGAGGTCGCCGTCGTGGTAGAGCCGCAGCCCGTCCTGGGTGATGAGCACGAGCTCCCGGACCGGTTCCGCATGGGCCCTGCGCACCACTGCCTGCTCCCCGGACCAGCGTTCGCGGCCGGTGACCGGATCGTAGGGGGTGGCGTCGGCCTCCTCGACGACGAGGGCGCCGACCAGGCCGCGCCGCATGTGGCTGACGACGTCCGCCTGGTCGCGCAGCAGGACGACGCCGGGCTCGTCGGCGTACCAGCGGTAGGTGCGGGCCCCGCCGGGCTTGACGGTGCTGTCCTCGTTGCGGCCGACGTGGGCGCCGTCGTGGTGGCGGACGTCGTAGCGCAGCAGGGTGGGGTGGAGGGACACCCGGCCGGACAGGGTGCGTGCGCCCGGGTCCTCCTCGGCCATCAGGGCGGGGTCGAGCGGACTGGCCGGCGGCGGCCCGTCCAGCTCGTTGACCAGCGTGACCTCGACCCATTCGCCCGCGCGGCAGCGCAGCACGAGGGGACCGCCGTCGTCGGGGGCACCGTCCACGGTGTAGACGAGGCCGTAGGGGTCGGTGCGCCGGTCGTTGTAGGCGATGACGCGGGAGCGCGCCCGTACGGTGTAGCGGCGCGGGGCGCGCCGGGGCGGCAGCGGGTCGCGGCCGAGGAGGGCGCCGGGCAGGGCTGGCAGGTCGCGTTGGGGCCGGTCGTGCAGGCGCAGCAGTCCCCAGCAACCCAGCCACAGGTCATTGCTCGCGCCGAAGGCCCACAAGTGGTCGCCGGGGCCGGCCGTGGGGTCGAGGCGCAGCTCGGCGACGTTGGAGATGCCGAAGGTCTGCTGGTCGCGCCAGGCGGTGTCGGTGCGGCCGGGCCACTCGCGCCAGCGGCTGCCGCTGACCGTGAAGCTGTGCTGAAGGTCGTGCGAGCCCTGCAGGACGCGCAGGCGCACGTCCTCGCCGGGGTAGGCGCGCAGCAGGGGGGTGCCCGGGTCGCCGTGGACGTCGCTGGCGAACCAGTCGGCGGGGTCTCCGCCGCGTTCCGACAGCGGCTCGCTGCGGTAGTTGACGCCCATGACCCCTTGGTCGTCCGGTGCTCCGGGGCTGGGTGGGGGGTTGATCGGCCCGCCGTCGTGCCCGCCGGCCGTCGCGCCCGCGGCCGTGGCGTGCCGGACCATCGGGACGAAGTCCCCGATGGCGAGCACGATCTCGCGGTGGGCGCTGCCGTCGGCGCGTTCGATCACGGCCTGCGTGCCGCGGCGCAACGGGGCGGCGCGGTCGTGGGGCGAGACCCACGTGGCGTCCTCGGGCTCGGCGATGAGGGCGCCGAAGAGGCCGTGCCGCTGCCGGTAGTTGGCGAGCAGGTGGTCGTGGAAGAGGACGGTGCCGAGGTCCTGGTCGAGGAACCAGCGGTAGGTCCAGGAGTTGTACTGGCCGTACGCCTCCTCGCCCTGGTCGGCGGTGGTGGTCGCGGAGATGTAGTTCCAGCCGATGGCGGAGCCGTCGGAGATGAGGGGGTCGTATTTGACGAGGTGGGTGTGCAGGCCGCATTCGGGCTGGAACGGCAGCTCGTAGTCGAACGCGGACGCCGCCTGCTTGCCGGGCGGGAGGGCGTTGGTGAGGGTCATCTCCAGCACTTCGCCCTTGCGGGCGCGGATGACGAGCGGTTCCAGCGTGCGCTCGCCGCTGGCCAGCTGCCGCTGGAAGGCCTCCAGGCCGCCGGCCTCCTCGATCTCCTCGGCGAGGGCGTAGAACATGCCGTGGTGATCGTGCCAGGTGGTGCCGTGCGGCTTTGTGGCGTCGCCGTGGTAGTAGAGCGTGCCGGTGGCGGCCACGAGGTGGTAGCGGCGCACCGGGGCTCCGGCCGGGCCGATCTTGGTGAACGCCTCGCCGGGCTGCGGGTCCTCGCAGAAGGCGTTGGCCTCCAGCGCGGTGGGTTCGCGGCCCATGCCGGCCGGCTGGTGCGGTGTGCGGGGCGGGCGCGGGTTCTTCTGCGGGAACGTGGCGGTGTCTGCCAGGAACGCCGGGAAGCCGGGCCGTTCGGGTGTGGGGGCCGGGGGCGCGGCGCGGCGCGGCAGCGGGAGGAGGCCGGTGACGGGGGTGCCGTCGGGGTAGGTGCCGGTGCCGTCCTGGAGGGTGTCGAAGATGCGGAACATGCCCCACATGCCCATGTGGAAGTGGACGTACATGTGGCAGTGCCAGATGGAGTCGCCCACCGCCCGCTGCGTGGAGCCGAGGCCGCCGATGAGGTCCAGCGTCATGCCCTCCTGGGGGCTGATGCTGACGGAGTCCACGATGGGCGAGTTCTCGTCGGTGGGGTCGAGCCGCCACTGGTGGAGGTGGGTGTGGAAGACGTGGGTGTCGCGCATGCCGCCGTGGACGAGGCGAATGACGGCGGGGTCGCCCTGGTAGCCGCGGAAGACCGGGGTGGTCGGGTCGCCGAAGAGCCAGGAGCTGTGGTGCATTTCCTCGCCGGTCTGCGCGTCGCGGACCGGGTCGAGCACGCCGTCCGCGAGCATCTTGTGGTACTGGTACATCCGCCATTCCATCGGCTCGATGCGCAGGTTGACCGGCAGCATGGCGTTGTTGGGCGGCGCCAGGTCGTCCAGCGTGTCGGAACCGTCCGCCCCGGCGACCGGGGCGGCACCGCTTCCCGAGGCGGCCGCTGACCCGTGTCCGCCGCCATGGTCACCGCCGTGGCCGTCGTCCCCGTGGTCCCCGCCGTGCGATCCGTGGGCCGGGGGCGCCACGGGGTTGTCGTTGCTCGGGTACTCCATCATGACGACGACGTACTCGCGAAAGCTGCGGTCCGGCAGGTGGATGTCGGCCTCCAGGCCGGACGCCATGCGGTCGCCGGTCACGGGGTCGGTCCAGATGGCTTCCGGTGCCTCGACGACGAGGGCCCCGACCAGGCCGTGGCTCTGGGCGCCCTCGCCGCGCGCGTCCGCCATGTCGCCGAAGTGGAAGACGCCCTCGTGCTCGCACAGCCACTCGTACTCGCGGGCCTCCCCGGGCGGCACGCTGCTGTCCGGGTTGGCGCCGACGGCCGTGCCGTCCGTCGTCCGGGCGTCGTAGCGCACGCCCTGGAGCGTGATGCCGACGGGTCGGGGCAGTTCGTTGGTGAGCCGGACCCGCAGTCGCTCGCCGCGGCGTACGCGCAGCACGAGCGGCCTGGCCTTGGGGTGCGGGGCCGGCACGCGCTCGGGTTCGCGCGTGTAGTCGGGGAACGGCTCGGGCCAGGTCGCGGCGACCGCGCGCAGCTCTTCGGCGTCGCGGGACAGCACGTACAGGGCACCGTTGCGGTCGTGGTCGCCGAAGGCGTTGTAGGCGATGGGGAC
Organism: Streptomyces sp. ISL-11; assembly: GCF_018614525.1. Taxonomy (GTDB): domain Bacteria; phylum Actinomycetota; class Actinomycetes; order Streptomycetales; family Streptomycetaceae; genus Streptomyces. The sequence goes on along the minus strand of NZ_JAGGOL010000017.1, from coordinate 37,203 downwards.
GTTGAGTGCGACCACGTCGTAGGTGCGGGTGCGGGGACCTCCGGTGGCGGCCGGGGCCGTCACCGTGCTCTCGGTGGTGTTGTCGGTTTCCATGTGTTTCCCCCGTTGGCGCTGTTGCGCTGTTCTCGATGGCTGTACGGGATCACGGACGGGCAGGTGTGCGGCGGTCCGTGCCGTGCGCGAAGCGGGCCACGGTCGTGCCCGCCGAGACGACGCTGCCCTCCCAGCGGTAGACCTGGCCGAAGGCGTGGCCGCTCGCGTCCGTGCCGGGGGACGCGGCGGCGGGCCGCGACCGGCTGAACGTGACGGCGACCCGGTCGCCACGGCGCAGGGGCACCGGCTCGGCGATCGGCAGGTAGCAGTGCTTCCAGCTGTCGGACGTGGTACGGGCGCCGATGTCGTCGCCGGAGATGTCCAGCGCCACGGTGTCCGAGAGCGTGGCGACGAAGTAGCCCTTGAAGCCGGTGAGCACACCGTCCCGCCGCGCGGTGTAGACGAGCGGCACCCGGTAGTCGGGCCGCCCCGTCCCGCCGGGCGTCGAGAGGTCGTACGTCCTGACGACCCGGGGCGCGGCCAGGTGCTGCCGCCGCGGGACGATCACGTCGTAGTAGAGGTCGAAGGGGCTGCCGGCGCCCCGGCGGTGGAGCAGGCGGGCGAAGGCCGCCGGCCCGCCGGCGTCCTGCGGCCCTTGGCCGGTGAGCTGGGCGTGGGCCCGTTCGGCGGCGACGGGGACGAGGTAGCTCTCGACGTGCCGGGGCAGCATGGTGCCGCCGGGCCGCAGGAAGCGGCGGCGGGCGTCGTCGAGGATCTCGGCGAAGTTCTCGTTGTCGGCGAGGTTTCCCATGATCTCGGAGACGACGACGTCGACCCGCTCGGGCAGTTCGAGATCGAAGGAGAGCCCGCACAGCGGCTGGAAGCGGTCGCCGTGGCCGGCGTCCTTCAGCCGGTCGACGGCCTCCGCGAGCACGGTCTCGTTGAAGTCGATGCCGTAGACCCGTGAGGCGCCGGCCTCCAGGGCCCAGCGGGCGAGGATGCCGGTGCCGGTGCCCAGGTCGAGCACGGTCGTGCCGGGCCGTACCGCCTCGGCGATCGCGGCCCGGTAGGCGTTCATGCGCAGCTCGTCGCCGAGCATGAGGGAGTGGAAGCCGTCGCCCCACTCCAGGAGTTGTTCGGAGGCCGGCAGCCAGACCTGTTCGGGGCCGTAGCCCGGCGCGCCGGTGGCGGTGGTGGCCGTCATCGTGTCGCCCGTCCTTTCCGCCGCCCGTCGTCGGCCGGCCCGTCGCTGTACACCTTCAGCGCTTCGGTGGCCGGCCCTGCGACCGCGCAGCCGGTGGTGAGGTCGAACGAGGAGCGGTGCAGGGGACAGATGATGCGCAGGGTCCGCGGGTTGACGTAGCCGTGGACGAGGCGGCCCTTGCGGTGCGGGCAGGCCGCGTCGATCACGAACTCGCGCCCGGCGACGCGCACGCGCACCCGTTCGCCGTCCGCGAGCTCCTCGACCACCGCGTCGTCGCCGCTCACGCCGCCTCCCGGGCCCGCTCGACGGCCGCGTCGAAGGCCGTGCCGATCAGGTCGGACAGCAGCAGGGCGCCGATCCAGAGCCTGGTCGGGTCCAGTCCCCGCGCCGCCTCGTACTCGCGTATGGCGATCTGCATCTCCTTCATGTGGAAGGTGTCGATGTGCAGGTGTTCGGTGTAGTAGCGGTCGTGCTCGATGCCGAGCCGCTCGCAGGCCCTGGCCTGGGTGCGGAAGGCGTGCGGGATGCTGGCCTCCAGGTAGGCCAGGGCGCCCAGGAAGTACTCCACGTGCGGGGCGCGCTGGGTGAGCCAGTAGAAGACATTGAGGAAGGCGTACGTCTCGTCGGACGTCGTGTCGAGGAAGCTCTCCAGGTCCTGCGGGAGGCCGAGTTCCGCCAGCAGATCGAGGTAGAGCCGGGAGTGCGCCTGCCGGAGGTTGCCGCAGCCGAACTCGTCGATGAGGACGCGCATCACCGCCATCTGCGCCTTGAGCGGCAGGCGCGGTACGGCGGGGAAGAAGTTCTGCGCCTCGGTCAGGCCGTCGAGGGCGAACTCGCGCACCACCGCGGCGAACTGTGCGCGGGTGGCCTCCTCCGCCAGGTAGTGGGCGGTGCCGGAGCCCTTGCGCTCCTCGGCGAGGAGGTCCTCCAGCTTCTCGACCCACTGGGCGCGGGAGGCGACGGCGGGCGTACGGGCGCTCAGCTCCGCGACACGGGCGACGATCCAGTCCCGTTCGAGGTCCTCGATGGCGGTGACGACCCGCGCGTCCTGCACCGACCGGTTGTGGACGAACAGCGTCCTCAGCGCGCTGTCCGCGAGGGCGGGCGTGGTCACGAGACTCCTCCCGTCCCGATGGTCCGTTCGGTGGTCAGCACGCCGCGGCGGCACAGCTCGCTCTTGAGCGCGCGGTACCAGTCGGGGCGGTCCAGGCCGTGCCGCTCGCAGGCGGCGGTGAGTTCGGCGGTGTACCGCGACACCGGCCCGGCGAACAGGGCCGCGCACAGGGCGGGTTCGACGTTGGCCAGTGCCGCCACGTGGCCGTCCACGCCGCCGGTCTCCGGCACCAGGTGCTCCAGGCCCTGGAGCACGGGGACACCGGGGCGGGCCGCGACGAGCTCACGGGTCGCCGCGGGGTCACCGGCGGAGTCCTTGACGGCGGCGACCCCGGGCAGGGCGCAGATCCGCAGGAGGGTGTCGGGGCGCAGGTCGTTCCCCGAGACCTCGCGCTCGTGATAGACGATCACGGGCAGTCCGCCCTCGGCGCCGAGCGTCTCGTAGTGCCGGTACATCTCCTCCTGGGTGACGTCCGGACCGTACGGGGTGGGGGCCACGACCGCCGAGGCGCCCAGCTCGGCGGCGAGCCGCGCCCGGGCCACGGTCTCCCCGGTCGTCGGGCACTCGATCCCGGCCAGCACCGGCAGACCGTCGCGGCAGCGGACAGTGGCGGCGACCATCTCACACCACTGCCGCTGCGAGAGCGCCCACCCCTCGCCGGTGCTGAGGGCGGGCAGGAGGGCGTCCACGTACGGCCGTACGCCGGCGACCAGCCGGGCGACGTCCTCCTGGGCCACCTCACCGGCGTCGGTCAGCGGTGTCACCAGCGCCACGGTCACACCGGTGTACCTCTCCTCGCGCCTCGGCCGTCCCGCCGTGCTCACAGTGCCTCCACGGGCAGTCGCAGGGCCAGGGAGGCGCGGTAGAGCCGTTCGAGCGGCTCGGGGAACAGGGGCTCGGTGCCGGGCGCGGCGGGCGCCCGCACCGGCAGGTCCTCCCGGTCGCTCAGCCGCGGGCTGGCCGAGTACAGGACACCCCGGCGGTTGCGCACCATGCCCAGCAGCAGCCTCTCGTGTGTGGGCAGGCCGGCCCAGGCCGGTGTCTCCAGGCCGCAGCGCAGGTCGTCCGGCTCGTAGGCCTGCCGCTCGATCCGCATGTCGGTGTGGAGGTTGTCCATGAACGGGTAGTAGGCGTCCTGGAGTCGGCGCGGGAAGTGCCAGACGAGGTCGTCGCAGCGGCCGACCTGCTCCCAGCTCATCCGCACGCGGCCGCCGAGGCGTTCCGCGAAGAACGCCTTGCAGGCGATGCGCACCCGGTCGTCCGCGCTGTTCATGCCCATGAACAGCGCGGCGTCGGCGTAGGCGTCGTGCGGGTCGGTGGGGTCCGCGCCCTGGGTGTCGTGGGGCGCGGCGTGGAGGTCACCCGGCATGGCGGTCGAGGACCTCCCGCGTGCGGGCCATGGCCTTGGCGAACATCTTCGGCTCGCGGGCCAGGGCGATGCGCACGTACGCCTCGCCCTTGCCGGGCTGGCTCCAGAAGAAGTACCGGCCGGGCAGCACGTAGACGTCCTCGGCGGACAGGAGCCGCTGGAGCCCGGTGGCCGTCAGCTCGGGGTGGTCGATGCGGAACCAGGCGACGCTGACCTTCACGACCGGTTCCTCATACCGCAGAAACGATCCGTCAAGGGTCTTTCGCGCTGCTTCGCGGTTCTCGTCGAGCACGTCGCGCACCGAGGACAGTTGGTCGCGCGTGGAGTCCTCGATGTACTGGGTGAGCATGTTCAGCACGAACGGCGAGACGTTGAGCAGCACGCTGGTGTGGAGGTTGTAGACCTCCTTGCGGATGTCGTCGCTCGCGGTGATCATGGCGCATTTGGCGTCCTGCACCGGCCACGTCTTCCCGGTGTCCTCGATCGCGAGGTACCGCACTCCGGAGCTCTCCAGGAGCTCGTACATGTCGAAGCGGGCGACCTCCGGGTCGAAGAGGGTGAAAGCGGCGAAACAGAAGTCGATGAGCAGGAGCTTGTCGTGGTCCTTGCAGAAACGCACGACCTCCTCGAATCCCTTGCGCCCGTGTTTCAGCAGGCTGAACCCTGTGGGGTTGTTCGGGTCGACAAGGAAGAGCGCGTCGGTGCGGACCTGGCGACTCAGCCGCTCGTAGAGGGAATCCGGATCGTGCAGTACCGCCTCGTCGATCGGATACAGCGGGACGTCCATATTCCGCAGCACGTCATAAAGATTGTCGAAGCACGGCTCGATGAGCGTGACGTCCATGCGCTGCTTTTTGAGGTACATGCCGGCGACCATGGTGGATATCGACGCGGCGTAGGAGAGCAGGGTCTTGTTCTTGGCGAGCGCGGTGGGCTGCCCGTGGAGGCGGAAGAACGCCTCCGTGAATCGCTGCTCGTAGGTGGCCTGGAGGCCGTTCTCGGCCTCGTACCACAGCTCGGGGAGCCGGGAGACGATCTCGCGCTGGGCGGCGGACTGCCGTTGGTGGGTATGGGCGTCGGCCAGGTTGAAGTGCGTGCGCAGTGCCTGTATCTCGTGTTGCGTGAGGTCCGGGAGCAGGCCGGGGCCGTGGACGCTGCCAGGGCCGGCCGTGGTGCCGTGCGGTTTCATGCTTCCTCCGGTCACACACGTCGATGTGGTGGTCTGCCTGGGAACCCGCCGGTGCGCGGCGGCCGCGGAGACGGCCGGGACATCGCGGCTGTCGGCGGGAACGGTTCGTCCGGGGCGCGCCCGGGGCAGCGCGGTGCGGTGCGCGCCGTCGCGCGACGGCGGCCGACAAACGCGGCGCGGGCGTCGCGGGAGCCGCCGGGCGCACTGCCGCCGGGGCTTATACGAGGTGAGCGGGTTGCCGTGCGCGGCGCGTTCCGCGGGCGGTGCCGGTGCGCCGGATCACGATCCGGCGATCATTCGGCCGGTGAATGCCGTGCTGGCATATTTCACCCACGACCAGGGCGTCCTGAGCGGACGACAGCACAGCTGCTAAAGCTGGCATATGCCGGTGGCGGTGATTCGGCGGCATACCGACGACAGCGATTTCCCGCATGCTGTCCGCCGCCTTGATGTGCACACGAATGAGCCGTGCAGACAAGGTGCTTCCTCCCCCGTAACCCGGGCCGGAGCCCGTTGACCGGACTATGGCACACCCGCCAGCGCGAAACAAGGCTGAAATACGGGTCCGCATTACCTAGGGAAGAAGGGAAGTCGAATGACCATGGAAAAGCGGAATGCGGCGGCGGAAGCGGCGGGCTCGCCCGGACTTGGGCCGACTTCGCGGATCCGGGTCGCATGAGGAAGGCCGCCGACCGGTGGTGCGCGTGGGGCCACGGACATGACGGAAGGTGTGCACGGCGGGAGCCCCGCCGTGCACACCGCGGCCCGCCCGTACGGGACGCCCCCCCAGGGGCCTGCACCGTCCTGTACGGGCATGAGGTCGATCCCGACCCGGGCGCTCCGGACCTCAGACCTGCCTGATCGTTTCGAGGTCCAGGCTCAGCTCGATCTCCTTCGACACCAGGATGCCGCCGGTGTCCAGGGCCATGTTCCAGGTCAGCCCCCAGTCCTCGCGGTTGACCTTGCCGCTGGCGGAGAACACCGCGCGGTCGTTGTCCCAGGGGTCGCGGGCATAACCGAGGTAGTCGACCGCCAGCGTGACGGAACGCGTCACGTCCTTGATCGTCAGATCGCCCGTCATCGTCCCCGTGGTGCCCTTCCAGGTCACCGAGGTGGACGTGAAGGTGGCCTTCGGGAACTGCTCGACGTCGAAGAAGTCGGCCGACCGCAGGTGATCGTCACGCGTCTTGTCGCCGCTGTCGACGCTGGTCATGTCGATGACGGCGGTGACCCGGCTCTCCTCGGGCCGCTCCCCCACCACGACGGTGGCGTCCACGGAGGTGAAGCGCCCGCGGACCTTGGTGAGCATGAAGTGCCGTCCGACGAAGCCCACTTCGGTGTGACCCGGGTCGACCTTCCAGACTCCGGCGGACGGCACTACTGCGCCGTTCACCTCGCGCGTGGGTGCCGTTTCCTTGCTCATGGGCTGGTGTCCCCCCTTGTTGGTGATGTGCGGCGCGCTCAGGCGCCGGACTCGGTCGGCAGGCCGGCGCTGATCCAGTCCTGCTTGCCGGCGGCGTACTTGTAGACGTTCGCGTAGCCCAGCTCGGTGAGCCGCTGGGCGGCGATGCCCGAGTTCGGGCAGTCGTCGTTGGAGCAGTAGACGATGATCTCGGCCTGCTTGTCGGGCAGCAGCCCGGGCGCGAGCTTGTCGACCGCGTCGTGCGGGAGGTTGAGCGCCCCGGGCAGGTGCGCCTCCTCGTAGTAGGAGGCGGGCAGCGCCTCGACGGCGACGGCCTTACCGCCGTTGATCTTCTCTTCCACCTCGGTGCGGGTGATGGTGCGAGCCATTGCCGGGTCTCCTTCTGAAGGGTGCGTTTTCTGCACCTGCTCCTCATTGCGTGCGTACGCACATTAACAGGTGCGTGCGCGCGCACACAAGCACGGTTACACTTGCCCCGTGAACGACAGGGGAACCGGACTCAACGCATGGCGAGCACTGCTGCTCGCCCACAGCGCCGCCGTGCGCGCCATCGAAAGCGACGTGCAGCGGGACGCCACCATCCCCTTGACGTGGTACGACGTCCTCCTGGAGCTGAAGGGCGCCGGCGCGGACGGCCTGCGGATGAACGAACTGGCCGAACGCGTCGTGCTCAGCCGCACCCGCGTCAGCCGCCTGGTCGACGAGATGGCCCGCTCGGGCCTGGTCCGCAAGGAGCAGGACACCGCGGACAAGCGCGTGGTGTGGGCCCTCGTCACCGACGACGGCCGCACCGCGCTGCGCGAGACCGCACCCGTCTATCTGCGGGGCATCGAGCGGCACTTCTCCACGTACCTGACGGACGACGAGGCCGAGGTCATCGCCTCGGCCTTGCTGAAGGTCTCGCGAGCCGGCCGCGACGAGGTCGATTTCCGCTGAGCGGAGGGGGCGAGCGCCTGACGTCGCCGCTCCCCCCGTCCCGCTCGGCGCGCACGGATTTGCACACGATCGAGTGGAATTTGGCGATAACCGTTACCTTATGGGTTCTTTTGCTGTGTGCCCTTTCAGGAGGGAGCGGCCAGGTCAGGCCCGGCCCCTCCGGCATGGCAGGAGGGCAGCGCTGTGCGGGTGTTCATCGCGGGAGTCGACGGATATCTCGGCTGGGCGCTGGCCCAGCACCTGTCCGCACGGGGCCACGATGTCGCCGGTGCCGACGCCATGCTCCGGCGGGCCTGGGTCGCGGAGATGGGATCGGCCAGCGCCGTTCCGATCGCCTCGATCGACGAGCGGCTGACCGCCTACGGTGAGCGTTTCGGGACGTCCCTCCCCTTCTCGTCCCTGGATGTGCGGGATCATGACGCGCTGAGCCGTGCGCTGGCCGCCTTCGCGCCGGATGCCGTGGTGCACCTCGCCGAGTGCCCGTCCGCCCCGTACTCGATGATCGATTTCCGGCACGCCGACTTCGTGCAGCACAACAACGTTTCGGGCACGCTGAGCCTGCTGTTCGCGATGCGCGAGCACTGCCCTGACGCCCATCTGGTCAAGCTCGGCACGATGGGCGAGTACGGCACGCCCGACGTGGACATCCCGGAAGGGTTCTTCGACGTCGAGTTCCGCGGCCGGCGCGACCGGATGCCGTTTCCCCGGCAAGCCGGATCCTGGTACCACTGGAGCAAGGTCTTCGACTCGCAGAACGTCGCTTTCGCCTGCCGGCTGTGGGGACTTGGCGCCACCGACGTCATGCAGGGGATCGTCTACGGCAGCTGGTGCCCGCCGGACGATCCTCGGCTCAACAGCCGGCTGGACTTCGACGAGGCGTTCGGCACTTCGGTGAACCGGTTCTGCTGCCAGGCGGTGATCGGCCATCCGATCACGCCGTACGGGAACGGCACCCAGCGCCGCGGGCTGCTGTCACTGGCCGATTCGATGCAGTGCCTCACCCTCGCCCTGGAGCACCCGCCCACCCCCGGCGAGTACCGCGTCTTCAACCAGCTGCGCGACGTCGTGTCCATCGGCCGGCTCGCCGAACTGGTGCGGGATGCCGCCCGTTCGCTGGGGATCCCCGCCCGGATCGCCACCGTCGACAATCCGCGGGCCGAGGCGGAGGCGCACTACTACAACCCGGACAGCGAAAAGCTGCGTGCGCTGGGATTCCGGCCCTCCGCCCCCATCGGCAAGGAGTTGCGGCAGATGATCCTCGATCTGCTGCCGCACGCCGACCGCGTCACGGCGCACGCCGACCGGCTCCCGCCCACCGTCCGCTGGCGGGGCGGCACCGGGCCGGCCGAGAACCTCACGGCAAACCCTCTACAGGAAGAAGGAAAGCGACATGAGTCCCAAACTGCGGCAGATCATGCTGGCGGCGGCTGAAGACACCACCACCCTGCGTGAACTGCGTGACGATCCCCAGGCCCTGGCCGATCGCTTCGGCCTGTGCTCCGGCGAGCGCGACCGGCTGGCCCAGGCAGAGCGCCTGAGCCCCCGGCCGGCGGGCGAGTTCCTCACGATCACCATCCCGATCACCCTCACCCACACCCAGGGCATCGGCCTGTGACACCGCCGTCGCCCGGGATCAGCGTGGTCATGCCCGCGCGCGACGAGGGCGACAGGGTCGGGGCGACCGTCGCCTCGGCCCTGGAGGCCGGGGCCGGGCCCGACGACATCGAGTTCGTCGTCGTGGACGACTGCTCGGCGCCCGGGGGACGGCCCGTGATCGCCGACGGTCCGGACCGGCGCCGGGTGCGGATCATCCGCTCCGACCGGCATCTCGGAGTGGGCGCCGCGCGCAATCTGGCCGCGCGGCACGCCCGCGGCCGGGTGCTCTTCGTGACGGACGCGCACACGCGCTTCTCCGACGGCTGGGACCGTGAGGCCCAACGGCTCATCGGTCCGGACCGGATCCTGTCCGTCACCATCCGGGACCGGACGTCGGCCTGGCGCGGCTACGGCTGTCGCCTGGTGATCCCGCACATGGGCACGCACTGGAACACCAGCCCTCCCGGCCCCCTCCCCCATGTCCACGTCGCCTCCTCCGCCGGAACCGTCATCGAGCGGGCGCGCTTCGCACGCATCGGCGGCTACGACGAGGGGATGGTCCACTACAGCGGATTCGAACCCGAATTCAGCGTCCGGGCATGGCGGTCCGGCGCCGAGATCGTGCACACCACCGACATCGAGATCACCCACCGCTTCAAACGCAGGGAGGAGGTCACCGCGTTTCTCGGCGTGGCACGCACCGCGATCGTCCACAACTGCCTGCGCTTCGGCACGGCCCACCTGCCCGAATCGATGATCCCGGAGATGGTGCGGCTGCACGCCCTGGAGTTCCCGGACCACGTCCGGGAAGCGCTCGTCATGCTCGAACAGCGCGGCGCCTGGCGCCGACGCGAGGAGCTGGCGGCCTCGCTCCCGTACGACTTCGCGTGGTTCGTCCGGCGCCTCGGGCTCCGCGATCAGATCGACCGGCCCATCCCGAGCACCTGACGTCGTCGCGGTACCAGGGCGAAGCCGGCCTCATCGTCCAGTACCCGTACTTGCGCAGGATGTCGTACGGATTCTCCTGTGCCTGGCGCTCGCGTGCGTACGCGGATCGGTGACCAGCGGGTACGGGTAGGCCATCGCTCCGGCCAGGACGGGTGTGTTGCTTTCGGGCGTGGGCTTGGCGTAGCCGGTCAGGCGGACGTGATCCCTTCGACGATGCGGCGGTGGTCGGCGAACGGGCGCCCCGCCTTCCACGAGTTGCGGGGAAGGCAGGGCGCCAGGCGTGCCCCCTGTTCGTCGGTCAGCAGGCGCGTGCGCCGCTCGTGGTCACCGAGGCCGGTAGGCGGTGGCCAGCACGGAGACGGTGGCCTGGTCGGGCAAGGGGGCACCTTCGCGCAGCTCCGCGCGGTTCAGGTGGCGTGCGCTTGGTGTCATCCCCACCAGGTCCAACGTCTCCGGCTCGGTCAAGGACGTGGCGTACTCGACCAGTTCGGTGCCGGCGTCCTCGAAGAAGGGGGCCAGGGCCTGATGCAGGCGCTGTTCCTTGGCCGGGTCGACAGTGACCATCGCGGGCACCTGGCCGCGCAGCTCGGTCAGGTGCCGCCCGGTAGGACGCACCACGACCAATCGGCCGGTCGGGCGCAGCACCCGGTGGAACTCGGAGGGATTGCGCGGGGCGAACACGTCCAGCACGACGTCGACCGTCGCGTCGGCCAGCGGGAAGGGGCGGAAGATGTCCCAGGTCGCCGCGGCGGCTCGCTCGTGGGAGCGGGTCGCCGATCGCAGGGCGCGTATCGAGGTGTCCAGCACCAGGCCACGGGCGTCGGGCAGTTGGTCGAGTACACCTGCCAGGTAGTAGCCCGTGCCACCCCCGACGTCCACGACTGTGCCGTGTTCCGGCACGGCATCGGCCACCCGGCGGGCCAGAGCCTGGCGGATGGGCCCGTACTTGCCGGTGGTCAGGAACCGGTCCCGGGCCCGTGCCATGTCCGCGTCGTCGCCGCTGGTGGCGCGGGCGCCGGTCAGGAGGCTGACGTAGCCGTGGCGGGCGATATTGAAGGTGTGGCCCGCTGGGCAGCGCAGTGCGCCGGGGTCGGGGCGGAGACGGGCGCGGCACATCGGGCAGCGCAGCAGGCCGAGAAACGGTTCGAGGGCAGGGGGAAGCGACACGGGCACAAGGCACTCCTGGCAACGGTGGAGGAAGGGACCGTGCCTGCACGCGCTCAGAAAATCGCCGTCCCGGATAGCAGAAGGAACGGGCCCGGCGTCCGGCGACCCCGATGGGGGGGCAGCGCCGGGAACGTGGTTCACGCAGCAGGCACACCAAGGAGGGCGACGCCGTCCGACGTCGCCCTCAATCGCTCCCGGTCACAGGAAGCAGTAGTGCGGGGTGCTCGTGAATGCCACGCCATGATTCTACGAGCTCCGACGGAAGCCCTTCGCACCGCCGGAGTCACGAGACACGCCCTGGTCCGGGTCACCGTCGTCGTCCCGGTCCGCGGGCGGCGCACCGCGGATGCCCGCCGGGTGTCGAGAGTTCCATGGTCACCCAAGATGCTGGATCATCGAGCGCAGGACCGACCGACCCTCGCACCACCCGAGACCAGCGAAACCCACCCGTACCACTCCGATAGCATGTTCGGGCTCGCGGCGATCACTCTCATCGCCCACCCTTCACCGGAAACCATGCCATCCGGCCCGAAGGGTGACCCATTTAGCTAAAAACTAACAAATCGGCCAAACAATTGATATCTAGAGCATCTCGGGTATTTTCGCGAACAAACTGCAAAAGCATGTTCGCCGCGTGGCGTCAACCACGGGTGATGCTGTGGGCCGCGGTGGGTGTGGTGGCCCTCGGTTTTCTCATCACCCTGGAGATCGCCGCGCGTCACTACGGCCTGCCGGGGCCGATGACCAACCAGGCGCGAGAGGTGATATTCGCCCCCAAATCGGGGCCGCTGTTGTACGCCAGCATGGCGTTGATGATGGTGGTGCTCACCTGGCGGCAACGGTTCATCGCGGCTGGTGTCGCGGTCGGCATCGACGTCGTCTTCTTCCTCGTGCGGTGGGCGGTCGACGCCAAGATGATGTTCGGCAACGGCGCGTTGTGGGTGTTGTTGGCCTGTGCGGTCATCGCTGTCACGCGCCGCACCGGCCGGGAACGTGTCCTGCTGCTGAAGGGCGTCGGGCTGGGCCTGCTGCTGGTGGCCGGCCGCAAGACCGGCGATACCTGGCTGCTCATCACGTCCAAGACCCGCCCGGCGGTCCTCGACCAGTACGTGGCAACCGCCGATCACGCGCTGGGCAACCCGTCGTGGCTGGCAGGCCGGATCGTCAAGGCCACCGGCCCGGTCGGCACCCATGTTCTCGACTACGTCTACATTCAGCTCGCGGTGGCCGCGGTCGTCGTCGCGCTGTACCAGCTGCGTAACGTGGCGGACGAGCGCCGCTTCCCGGGCCATCATCTGGTGCGCACCTTTCTGGTCATCGGCCTCCTCGGGCCGGCCATCTACATGATCTTCCCCGTGGTCGGACCGATCTTCGCCTACGGCGCCGACGGCGGGCACTGGGCGGTGGCCGACCTGTGGCCGAACACGCCGGCGCCGATCAGTGCCCCGCACCAGATGTCGTTCGACGAGATCACCCCTCGCAACTGCATGCCCAGCCTGCACACAGCGTGGGCTACCACGATCTTCATCCATTCCCGCAAGGGCCCACGCATTCTGCGATGCGCGGGCACGTTCTGGCTGATCGCCACGCTCGGCGCCACGCTGGGCTTCGGCTACCACTACGGCGCGGACATCATTGCCGGCGTGGTGTTCGCCTTCACGATCGAGGCAGCGCTGCGCTCGCTCGACCGTGGCTGGGACCGGCAAGGAATCCAGCTGGTGGCATACGGCACCACGGTCTTCGCCGCGCTCCTGGTGTCGTATCGCTATCTGCCGATGGAGATGGGCCAGCATCCGTGGGTGTTCGGACCACTCCTCATTCTGGCGATGACCTCGGTGGTCTACGGCTACGTACGGACCACCAAACTGTGGGAACCGAAGGCCGCACCGGCGCGGCAACCGGAACCGCAATTCGAACTGGTGTGAGTCGTGCTGCATCAGGTCGCGGGCTGAGCGCTTCCCGGGTGGGGCCGGGAAGCTGAACGTGGGCGGGCGAAGACCTTGACCGGGCCGCGGGTGCAACAGTTCGCTTACCCGGCTGGGGCTCCGGTCCAGGTGCTCAATGCGTGGGCCCGTTCGGTCCGGCGGATGTGGGGGACGGTGGTTCGGGTGGCCCAGGCGATGTGGCCGTCGGGACGAATGAGGACTTCCTTCACGCCGCCGAGATCCGGATGGGTGTCGTGCGCGTGAGCGGTGACCGTGCGGAGGGGTCCGAGCCGGCCAGGACCGTCCGCCACCCGCGCCCGCATGAGGGATTCGCCGTTTCCCTCCAGGTTCAGCAGGACGAAATGGCCGTCGTGCAGGAGCTCGAAGACGCGGGTGTTGTCTGATGTGGTGAGGGCGATGTCCGGCATGCGCCGGCCGCTGAGGGGGCCGGCGCACGAGGGGGCGAGGGGCGGATAGGCGGTGTCGAGTCCGGAGACCCGGCCGGCCAGCTTTCGGTTGACTTCCTCCATGCCCAGAAGGGTGTCGAGCAGCTCGCACAGGATCCGGCCGGGACGCCCGTACTGCTCGGTGAGGGGCAGTTCCACCAGCAGCGTCTGGGCCCGGGTGCCGGTGGTGACGATATGGCCCACGGCGTGGCGCTCGGTGTGGTAGCTGTCCAGGAGCATGGGCGGCGCCCATCCGTTGATGTGAGCGGCGAGTTTCCATCCCAGGTTCATCGCGTCCTGCAGCCCGGTGTTCAGGCCCTGAGCCCCGACGGGGAAGTGGATGTGCGCGGCGTCACCGGCCAGCAGGACGCGGTTGCGCCGGTAGCTTTCGGCGAGGCGGGTGGTGTTGCCGAAGCGGGAGAGCCAGCGGGGCTCGTCGATCGCGCAGTCGGTTCCGCACACCCGGACAAGTGAGGTGCGGAACTCTTCCAGTGTCACCGGCTCGGTGGAGGGCACCCGGATCCTGTGCGGGTCCATGACCACGAACCGGGTCAGCCCGGCCTCCAGCCGTGCGACGAGGACGCCGTGCCGGCGGGCCCGGTCGATGCCGGCGTGGTCGGCGACGGCGAAGTCGCCCACCACCGCGGTCATCGACTCCGGCGTTCCCGGGAACCCGATGCCGGCCGTCTGCCGGATGACGCTGCGCCCGCCGTCGCAGCCGACCACGTACCGGGCCCGGGTGGTGACCGGGCCGCCGCCGGAACCGCGCAGTCCACTTCCGCACTGTCCGCGTGCTGTCGCAGAGCGACGGCTTCGTAACCGCGATGGATCTGGGAGGAACTGTTCCTGGCCGGCGCAGCCGAGGTTGGGAACGGCGATGTCCGCGCCGTAATGACGGAGCAGCCGCAGCAGGGTCCCCTCACGCAGTGCGGTCGGCAGCACCCCGCACTCCACACCGGGTCCCAGAAACGCTTCCAGCCCGACGAACGCCAGCACGACCACGTCAGCACCGCCCCGTGCGAGCGGCGGAACGAGCCTGTCCACCCGGAACTCGCCCAGGACCACCACCCGCATCGTCCACACCCCTGCCGCACCGCCCCACCCGAATCCCGCCACTGGCACAGATAGCAGCCCGGCACAGGTATCCGGTAGGTCGCCTGCACCCAGTGCCGGCCATCGGTGACCGGTGGGGAGGACGCCCTGCATGGATCACATCGTGGTCGGCCTCGGCACACCGCCCGGCGAGGTGCACGAGTTCATCTCCCGCCCGTCCCCGATGCCCTCGAACCAGGTGGGTCCACCCGCCGTGGCCTGCTTGATCCGGCTGACGGCGAACTCTTCCATGGGCGGCAGGGCGTCCACCTCGAACCACCCCACCTCCAGCGACTCGTCGTCGTTCACCCGCGCCTCGCCGCCCACCGCGCGGCACAGGAAGCAGATGTCCATGTACTGGCAGACGTCGCCATTGGGGTAGGTGACGGGCATCAGCGCCTGGACGAGCAGGACGCGTTCGGCGACGCAGCGGACCGCGGTCTCCTCGTACACCTCGCGCACGATCGCGGTGCCGGGCTGTTCGCCGGGGTCGGGGATGCCTCCGATGATCGACCACTCCCCCGTGTCCGCGCGGCGGCCGAGGAGGACGCGGCCGGTCTCGTCGAGGACGATGGCGCTCACTCCGGGCATCCACAGCAGGTGGTGGCCGACGGCGGCGCGGATTTCTCGGATGTAGGGGGGCGTGGCCATGCGCCGAGCCTAGGCCGTGTCCGGCGGATCTTCGGCCGCGGGCTGTCTTTGCCGCCTGCGGCGGCGGGCGCCCTGCGGGCGCGTCCTCAATCTCCCCCAGCTACCGCTGGGGGTGCCCCCAACGGGCTTGATTGTGGCTGAGCTCAGCCACAATCAAGCCCGTCCGGCGATTGAGGACACCGCCGCGCAGCGGTGGTGCGGACGACACGGCCCGCTGCCGCCCACTCACATGATCCGCCAGACACGGCGTAGTGGGCCCGGTGGTGCCCCATGACCGGCGGCCGGCCGGTCAGGCGGTCGCCCCGCGCCGCGCGGCCAGGCGCAGACCCTCGCGGATCACCTGGACGGCGGCCTCGGCGTCGTCCACGGTGACGGTGAAGGAGCGGCCGTCCCCCAGGCGGAGCACGAAGCCCTCGCCGCGGCGGACGACGACGGCGGTGCCCTTCTCGGGGCGCCAGCGGTAGCCCCAGCCGCCCCACTGGCGGGGGGTGACGCGGGGCGCGAAGTCCGCGCCGACGACATGGGCGAGCGGGATGCGGGTGCGCGGCAGGCCGATGTGGCCGCAGCGCACTTCCAGGGCCTCGTCGTCGACCCGTACGGCCACATGGACGAAGGCGAGCGTGCCGTAGAGCATCAGCAGCCCGGCCGCGACGCAGCCGACGACCGCCATGACGAGAGGGGCCAGACCCGAGGTCCATGCGCTGTCGACGGCCAGCTCGACGCCGAGCGCCAGGCAGGCGGCGCCGGCCGCGGCCAGCAGCCACTGGATCCGGTTGGTCGCCCGGCCGGTCCAGACTCCGAGCCCGCCGGCTCCGTCGGCCGGGGAGGCGGATCCGCCCGCGTCCGGCTTCTCATCGTCCTCGTGGCCCTGCGGGCCCTTGGAGTGGTCCCTCATAGCACGCAGCGTACTCATCTTCCGGCACAGCGGCAGGAGTGCGGACCGGACGCTACCGGATCGGGTCAAGAACGCGCGGCGGAGACCTCGATGAGCGACCGGCCCTCGGCGTAGGTCAGTGCGGCCGGCTCCATGGCGGACTCGCGGCCACCGAGCAGGACGGTGAGACCGCCCGTCGGCTCGGCGTCGGGGGCGGGCACCGCGCCGATGCGGCGGAGCGCCTGGGCGACGACGGCCGAGGCGGAGCCGTACAAGGCGACCTGCGGTGCTGCGGGGCCGAGGAGCGGCTGCACGGCGGCCTGGACGCGCTCGGCGACCAGTTCGTAATGGGTGCAGCCCAGGACGACGGCCCTTACATCGCCGGGGGTGAGGGCGGCGGCGGCCGCCACCGCCGCGTCGATGGCCTCGGTGTCGGCCCACTGCACGGCGTCGGCGAGACCGGGGCAGGGCACCTCGGTCACCTCGACGCCGGCCGCGAAGTCACGGATCAGACCGCGCTGGTACGGGCTCCCGGTCGTGGCCGGGGTGGCCCAGATCGCGACCGGTCCACCACCGGCCGCGGCGGGCTTGATCGCCGGTACGGTCCCGATGACCGGCAGCTCCGGTTCCAGCTCGGCCCGTATGGCGGCCAGCGCGTGGACGGAGGCGGTGTTGCAGGCGACGATCAGCGCGTCGGGGCGGTGCGCGGCGGCGGCGCGGGCGCAGGCCAGGGCGTGCGCGATGACGTCGTCGGGGGTACGGGGGCCCCACGGCATGCTGTCGGGGTTGGCCGAGAGGACCAGATCGGCGTCGGGTCGCAGCCGGTGCGCGGCGGCTGCCGCCGCCAGTAGGCCGATGCCGGAGTCCATGAGCGCGATCTTCACCCGATCACTTTAATGGATGAGCGTCGATCCCCCGCGCGAAGGGGCCGGGTGCGGCAGACTGCGGCGGGTGAGCGCGCTGACTTGGATCACGACGGGTTCTCTGGCCGCGTGGGCGTGGCTGCTGCTGGGACAGGGGTTCTTCTGGCGTACGGACGTCCGGCTGCCGGACCGGATGCCGCCCGGGGAATGGCCCGCGGTGGCGGTCGTGGTCCCCGCCCGGGACGAGGCCGGGGTGCTGCCGTCGAGCCTGCCGTCGCTGCTCGCCCAGGACTATCCGGGACCGGCGCGGATCTTCCTCGTCGACGACGGCAGTACGGACGGGACCGGTGAGCTGGCCCGCGCCCTGGCGCGGGAGGCGGGCGGGCTGCCGCTGACGGTGGACTCCCCCGGTGAGCCGCCTCCCGGCTGGACCGGCAAGCTGTGGGCGGTGCGGCACGGCATGGCGCTGGCCCGTGCCCGTACGGACGCGGAGTACCTGCTGCTCACGGACGCGGACATCGCGCACGCCCCGGACAGCCTGCGCCGGCTGGTGTCGGTGGCGCGGTCGGACGGCCTGGACCTGGTGTCGCTCATGGCGCGGCTGCGGGTGACGACCTTCTGGGAGCGGCTGGTCGTTCCGGCGTTCGTGTACTTCTTCGCGCAGCTGTATCCGTTCCGCTGGATCAACCGGCCGGGCGGGCGCACCGCGGCGGCGGCCGGCGGGTGCGTGCTGCTGCGCCGGGAGGCGGCGGAGCGGGCCGGGGTCCCGGACAGCATCCGCCAGGCGGTCATCGACGACGTGTCGCTGGCGCGGGCGGTGCGGCGGACCGGGGGCCGGATCTGGCTGGGACTCGCCGACCGGGTGGACAGCGTGCGCCCGTATCCGGGGCTGGGGCCGCTGTGGCGGATGGTCGCGCGCAGCGCGTACGCGCAGCTGCGGCACAACCCGCTGCTGCTCCTCGGGACGGTCGCCGGGATGGTGGTGATCTATCTGGCACCGCCGGTGGCCGTGGTGGCCGGGGCCCTGACCGGTGACGTCGTCCCGCTGCTGACCGGCGCCGCCGCGTGGGCCGTGATGACCGGGACGTATCTGCCGATGCTGCGCTACTACCGGCAGCCGGTGGCGCTGGCGCCGCTGCTGCCGTGCACGGCCCTGCTGTACCTGCTGATGACCGTGGACTCGGCGGCCCGGCACTACCGGGGCCGGGGCGCGGCCTGGAAGGGACGGACGTACGCCCGTCCCGAGGCCGCGCCCTAGCCGTGTCCGGCGGATCTTCGGCTGCGGGCCGGCTTTGCCGCCTGCGGCGGCGGGCGCCCTGCGGGCGCGTCCTCAAGCGCCGGACAGGCTGGATCGTGGCTGAGCTCAGCCGATCTCAGCCCGTTGGGGGCACCCCCAGCGGTAGCTGGGGGAGACTGAGGACACCACCGCGCAGCGGTGGTGCGCACGACGACGGCCCGCAGCCGCCCGCTCACAATGATCCGCCGGACACGGCCTAGCGAGGGCTACTTGCGGCCGGGCGTCCAGTTCATGCCCCAGCCGTAGGCGCGGTCCAGCGTGCGCTGCGGGCTGACACCGCGGTCCGGCACGAGGTAACGGGCCTCGCGCTGGACGACGAGGTCACCGTCGTGGTTGGTGATCAGGGCCAGCGCGCAGACGGTGGAGGGCACGGTGCACTCGTCGAGCGAGAAGTCGACGGGCGCGCCGTGCTGCGGCTGGAGGGTGACGGTGGCGTTGAGGTTGGCGAAGCTCCGGGCGCCCTCGTAGATCGTCACGAAGACGAGGATGCGCCGGAAGTCGGCGATGTGATCGAGGTTGACGGTCAGGTTCTCACCGGCCGCCGACGCCCCGGTCCGGTCGTCGCCGTCGAGGTGGATGAACGGTGGCTGGTGCAACGACCCGAAGGAGTTGCCCAGCGCCTGGATCACGCCCTTGCTGCCGTCGCGGAGCTCGAAGAGCGCGCCGAGGTCGAGGTCGAGGTCGGAGTGCATGGCCATGGCCTTGCCGATCCGCTGGCTCCAGCCGGTGAACTGCTTGCGCACCTGCCAGTTGAGGTTGACGCGCAGCGCCCCGGACGTGCCGCCCTGCTTGGTGAGGGAGACGGCCGGCGCCTCCTTGGTGAGCGTGACCTTCGTCAGGCGCACGGGCTGGGGCGGGGCGGGCGGTGCGGCCGGCGGGGGCGGCGGTACGGGCGCCTGCGCGGGCCGTACGGGCTGTGGCGCCGGCTGTCCCGGCAGCTCGTGGGTGGGCGCCGCCTGGGGTTCGTCGACGGTGATGCCGAAGTCGGTGGCGAGCCCCTCCAGCCCGCTGCTGTAGCCCTGGCCGACGGCCCGGAACTTCCACTCGCCCTGACGGCGGTAGAGCTCGCCGAGCACGAAGGCGGTCTCGACCGTGGCGTCGGTGCTGTCGAAGCGGGCGAGTTCGGCGCCGCCCGCCGCGTCGAGGACCCGGATGTGGAGGCCGGGCACCTGGCCGAACGCGCCGCCGTCGGCGGAGGCGGCCAGGACCACGGTCTCGATGGCGGGCTCGACGGCGGCGAGGTCGACGGACAGGACGTCGGTCACGGTGTCGCCGGCCGGCCGCTTGCCTTCGTAGCGGACGGCGCCGGAGGGGTGGGCCGCCTGATTGTAGAAGACGAAGTCCGCGTCGGAGCGGACCTTGCCGGCCGACAGGAGCAGCGCGGAGGCGTCGACGTCCGGTGTGCCCGGGGCCGGACGCCAGCCCAGCTCGATCCGCACCGCCGATGCCGGAATCCGGACATTGGTGCCCTTCTGCATCCCCATATTCCACCCCTGTGAACTGTCGCGTCCTTGCAAGGGACCCAACGTACCCTGGCGGCTTTTCCAGGGATTCCCCGGTTTCCCGGGGCCCTGCCGGATCGCTCGCTCAGGGGCCGGAGGCGGGCGGCGGCTTCGCGGCCGACTGCCGGGGAGGCTGGGCGGGTTCGGCCGCGGTCGGTGGGTGGACGGGGGGCTGGGGCACCGTGGGCGGGGCGGGTTTCGCGACGGACGGCGGCACGGCGGGCCTCGCCATCGAGGGTGGCGGGGCCACGGTTCGGGCCTCGCTCGGTGCCTGCGGCCTGGGCTCGGACGGCGGAGGCTTGGGCACGGTCGGGGTCTGCGGCTTGGCCGCGGGGGTCGGTGGCCTGTCCGAGGTGGGCGGAGGCTTGACCGTCGTCGGCGGCTTGACCGTCGTCGGCGGCTTGACCGTCGTCGGTGGCTTGACCGTCGTCGGCGGACGGGTCGGCACGATCGTCCGCGGTGGCGACGAGGGCGCGTTCGTCGTCGGGGGCCGCACGGGGCTCGTCGGCGGCTTCGTCGCCGTGGAGGGCGACGACGTCCGCTCGCCGCTGCCGGACGCCGACGGATCGGAGGACTGCCCGGGCGAGGACGAACCGGACGCCGAAGGCGAGGACGAGGAGGAGGACGAGGACGACGAGGCGGAGGGCGAGCCCGAGGCACGTGGCGGTGGGTCCCACTTGAAGACCTTGGAGTCCTCTGTACCGTCACTGCCGACCGCCCGGTCGAACGCCTTGTCGCCCGCGAACGGGTCGACGAGCGGATACCTCTTCACCGGGCCCGCGTCCTTCGGCCTCGGCTTGATGACGGTGACCTCGGTACTGCTGAAGGACTCCCAGTGGATGCCCTTGTAGGTCGACGCCCGCAGATCCACGTCGCGGTCGGGGGGCGTGAGGGGGTTCCCGCAGGTGCACTTCACCGCGGGTCCCCGGAAGGGGTCGTTGAGGACGACCACGCCCTTCTGCAGCACCGAGAGGTACTCGGTCGTGCGGCCGTCGCCCTGGTAGTTGTGGTTCTTGACCAGGGTGTCGTACTCCAGGTTGACCTCGGTCAGGCCGTTGATGTGCTCGGCGATCCGCTGTTGTCCGATGCCGCGCACCTCGGCCCACGCCTTGGCCATGGCGGCGTCCTTGGTGATCTCCTTGATCAGCAGTGCCTTGTCGCACCGCGTGGTGCCGCGGGTGCCGCCGAACGCCCCGCGGGCGTCCACCGCCACCTCACCGCCGCCGCGCGACGGCGGCGTGACGCCCCGGACGTCGACGTCCGGGTGCCGGAGGAACGGGTCGACGCCGATCACGCCGACGGCCTCCAGCACGAGCTGGGCCACCTTCTTCTTCTGTGCCGAGCCGCAGCCGGCGGCACCCGCGCCGCCCAGCAGAGCGGACACGGTCAGCAGCGAGACGACCCGGAGCCTGCGGCGCCGGGCCGCGAGGCGCCGTATGTCCGGCGCGACGCGCTCGCGCTCCGCTCCCGCGGACAGGACAGATTTCAGCCGCATGTACGCACCCCCGATAGCCGGTCTGTGGTTCTGACGAATCTCTGGTTCTGACGAGTCGCACGGATTTGGGTGGGTCGGACGGATTGGATGGGTCGCACGGATTGGACGGGTCGGACGGGTCGGATCGAACGGACGGATCGCACGGGCGGCGCTCACCTCGTCAGGCAGGTCGCCACCCAGCCGCCGCCGCAGGAGCCCGCGGTGCTCCCCGCCGATGACGGCGGCGTGGGCTCCGTGGACGGATCGGCCGACGGGTCCGTGGCCGGAGGGGAGGTTTCCGCCGTGGTGTCGTCGCCGGTGGGCCCCGGGGTCCCGGTGGACACGCTGCCGCCGCTGGTTCCCGGGTCCTCCGCGCCCCGGGCGGCCAGTACGGCGACGGCCCCGCCGCCGATGAGCAGGAGCGCCAGCAGCGAGCCGAAGAACAGGGCCACCAGGCGGCGCCGTGTGGGCGGCGGCACGGGGACCGCCGGCGGGCGGCCGGTGACCACCACCGCCTCCCCGCCGCCCGGCCCGGCGCCGGGCGCGCGCAGCGAGCCGGACTCCGTCAGCCTGCCGTACAGCGGCAGGGCGGGCCCGGACCCGTGAGCGGCCGGCCCGGGCGTCGGAGAGGGCGATACGGGCGTCGGCCGCGCCGGTGCCGTCACGGGCGCGGGCGTGGGTGCGGGCGTGGCGACCGCCGTCGGTACGTACCCCCGGCCCGGTATCACCCCGGCCCCGCCGTGCTGGGTGGTCGGGTGCCCGGCGGCGACGGCGTCGAGCATCCGCAGTGCCTCCTCCGAGCCCATGCGGGCCCGCGGGTCCTTGCGGAGCAGCCCTTCGAGCAGCGGGGTGAGCGGGCCGGCGCGGCGCGGCACCGGCGGGTCCTCCTGGACCACGGCGTGCAGCGTGCTCAGCGCCGAGGTGCGCCGGAAGGGGGAGACGCCCTCGACGGCCGCGTACAGCGTCGCGCCCAGCGACCACAGGTCCGACGGGGCTCCCGGCCGCTCCCCCAGTGCCCGTTCCGGCGCGAGGAAGTCCGGTGAGCCGACGAGGTCGCCGGTGCGGGTGAGCGTGCCGGAGCCCTCGACCAGGGCGATGCCGAAGTCGGTGAGGACCACCCTGCCGTCGGGCTGGAGCAGGACGTTGGCGGGTTTGACGTCGCGGTGCAGCACTCCGGAGGCGTGCGCGCTGCGCAGGGCCTGGAGGATCATGGAGCCGACCTTGGCCGCCTCCCTGGGATCGAGCACCCCGTCGTGCTGGAGGACGTCGGCGAGCGACCGGCCGCGTACGAACTCCATGACGATCCAGGGGCGGCCCTCCTGCTCGACGACGTCGTGCACCGTGATGACGCACGGGTGGTTGACGCGGGCCGCGGCGCGCGCTTCCTGCTTCAGGCGCGCGTAGAGGACCCGTACGTCCTGCTCGCTCAGGTGGTCCGGGGCCCTGACCTCCTTGGCCGCGACCTCGCGGTCGAGGAGTTCGTCGACGGCGCGCCAGACCACCCCCATGCCACCGCTGCCCAGTTGGTCGACGAGCCGGTACCGCCCGGCCAGTAAGGAATTCCGTCGCTCCCCGTCCATGTCGTACGCCCCTTCCCCCTGCGTCCGGCACCCCCCTGGGCCGTGCGCAATCGGGCCACGTTGGCTGAGACGACGCAGCCCTCCGTCCCGTTCCCCGATGCGCGGCATCCGATGCGTTCCGCGGCGATGGGACTCAACTCGCCTTTTCAGGCGTGCGGCTGACGGTGCGTCCGAGGTGGGAGGCGATCCGTGCGAACGCGGCGGCGTCGTGGACGGCGGCTCCGCCGGGGTCGTTGTTGAAGTAGGCGAACACCTCCGCCCGGTCGGGCCACCGCTCGGCGATCCGCCCCACCCAGGTGGTGAGCGCCTGGCGCCCGTAGCACGGCCAGGGCCGGGCCCGGCCGCTGTGGAAGCGCACATAGCCCCATCCGGCGGTGCGCCACAGCGGGGTCACCGGCCGTGAGCCGTGATCGGCCCAGCAGAGCGCGGCTCCGCGGTGTTCGAGGACGGAGCGGATCTCGTCGTTCCACCACGACGTGTGCCGGGGTTCGACCGCCACCTTCCGCCCCGCCGGGAAGCAGGCCAGCGCCGCGTCCAGGAGTCCGGGGTCGGCGCGGAGGGTGGGCGGCAGCTGGAGCAGGACGGGGCCCAGCCGGTCGCCCAGGCCGGCGGCGTGGCGCAGCAGGCGCCCGACGGGTTCCTCGGGGTCGCGGAGCCGCTTGATGTGGGTGAGGTAGCGGCTGGCCTTGACCGCCATGACGAAGCCCTCGGGGGTGCGCTCGCGCCAGTCGGCGAAGATCTCGGGCGTGGGCAGCCGGTAGAAGGCGTTGTTGTTCTCCACGGTCGCGAAGTGCCGGGCGTACTCCTCCAGCCACAGGCGCTGCGGCCGGTCCGCGGGGTAGAGGACGCCACGCCAGTCCTTGTACTGCCATCCCGAGGTTCCGACGAGGAGGGGCATGCGATGATCCTTGCCCCGGGACAGCGGATCCGCCACCAGCGGGGGTGCGATGACGTGAACTGTGTCTTCTGTGCGATCGCGGCGGGCGAGTCGGCCGGGCACCGGGTCTTCGCGGACGATGCGGCGGTGGCCTTCCTGGACGTCCGGCCGCTCTTTCCCGGCCATGTGCTGGTGGTGCCGAGGCGGCACGCCGAGACGCTCACCGATCTGCCGGCGGCGGAGGTGGGCCCGTTCTTCACGCGGGTGCGGTGGATCACGGGCGCGGTGGAGCGGGGCATGGGCGCGACGGGGTCGTTCGTGGCCGCCAACAACCGGGTGAGCCAGTCCGTACCGCACTTCCATGTCCATGTCGTGCCACGCAACCACAAGGACGGGCTGCGGGGCTTCTTCTGGCCCCGGGGGCGCTATGCCTCGGACGAGGAGGCGGCGGAGGTCGCGGCGCGGGTGAGGGCGGCTCTGGAGCGGGGCTGACCCGGCGGCCGGGCGCGACGCCCGCCCCGGTCACTTCCCGTGGACGATCCGCCAGAATCTGGCCATATTGGATGTAGAACAGATCCGTATGGGTGAAGCGCGGACGCGGAGCGGACGCAGGACTCCCTCGTCCTCCGGAGCCGGCTGCCGGGACCAGAGGTGGATCATGGAATTCCGTGACCGGGTGGACGCCGGCCGCCGGCTCGCCGAGCGGCTGGGACACCTGCGTGGGCCGGACACGGTGGTCCTCGGGCTGCCGCGCGGCGGCGTCCCGGTGGCCTACGAGGTCGCCCGCGCCCTGGCGGCCCCGCTCGATGTGATCCTCGTACGCAAGCTCGGCGTGCCGCTCCACGAGGAAGTGGGGTTCGGGGCGCTCGGCGAGGACGGGATACGGGTCCTCAACGCCGACATCATGCGGATGAGCAGGGTGGACGAGGACGATCTCGCCGAGGTGCAGGCGCACGAGGAGACCAAGCTGGCGCGGCAGGCGGAGGCGTTCCGCGCCGGCCGTCCGAGGGTGCCGCTGGACGGTCGTACGGCCGTCGTGGTCGACGACGGGGTCGCCACCGGCTCGACGGCCTCGGCCGCCTGCCGGGTGGCGCGGGCCCATGGCGCGGCGCGGGTCGTCCTGGCCGTGCCGGTGTCCGCGACCGACGCGGCACGGGCACTGGCCGCGGAGGTCGACGAACTGGTCTGCCTGATGACGCCGCCCGTCTTCTTCGCGGTCGGCGAGTGGTACCAGGACTTCTCCCAGACCGAGGACGAGGAGGTCGTCGATCTGCTGCGGCGCGGCAACGCCGCACAGGGGGCCGGGCCCGGCGGCGGGAACCGGGCGGGACCATGAATCGCTGGAGGTGTGATCGCCATGGAGACGATCGTCAAGTGCAATGTGGAGATCGAGTTCCGTGAGGCTGGTGCCCTGACACAGGCGGCGGCGGTGCTGCGGATGCAGGACGGTACGGAGCTCACGGCGCACGGCGTCACCAACCGCCATCCGGACGACCCCGGCCAGCAGCGCGTCGGCGAGGAGGTCGCGGCGGCCCGCGCGCTGCACGGCCTGGTCGAGCAGCTCCTGGAGAAAGCGGGCGTCGACATCGAGGAGGTCACCCACACACCGGCGCATCTGACGCACTGACGCGCCGGTGCGCGTTCCCGTAGGGGCGCCGGGGTCGTCCGGCCCCGCGCTTCGTCATGTGCCGGTGTCCGGGGCGCCTTGGTGGGCGACGGCCCTGATCGTGGCTCCGTGGCGGTCGGCCCAGGCGACGAGCGCCGTGCGGCAGGCGTGGTCGAGGTGGCGCAGCTGGGAGAGATCGAGTTCGACGGGGCGATTCCCGGGGAGGGCTTCGAGGGTTTCGAGCATCCGGGGCAGCCGGAGGAACGTCGCGTTGCCGGTGATCGTGACGGTGAGCCCTCCGTCGGCCCGCGGGTGGACCTCCACGTGGATGTGGGAGGTCTCCCATGCCGTCTTGACGACGGCGAGCACCAGGCCGAGGAGGACACCCTCGAACATGTTGGTGACGACGATGGCGAGGGCGGTCACGGCGAGGACGACGGCCTCGCCGCGGTGGTCGCGCCACAGCGGCCACAGGTCCTTGACGGGGATGAGCTTGCAGCCCGCGTGGACGAGGACGCCGGCGAGGGCGGCCAGCGGGATGACGCCGATCGCGGCCGGCAGCAGGGCGGCGAACAGCAGGAGCCACAGTCCGTGCAGGAAGCGGGAGAGGGCGCTGACCGCTCCGGCCTGGACGTTGGCGGCGCTGCGGAGGATGACGGCGGTCATGGGCAGCGAGCCGAGGACACCGCACAGGGCGTTGCCGACGCCCTGTGCCATGAGCTCCTTGTCGTAGTCGGTGCGGGGACCGCGGTGCATGCGGTCGACGGCGGCGGCGCTGAAGAGGCTTTCCGCCGAGGCGATGAGGGTGAAGGCCAGGACGGTGCTGAGGCAGGCGAGGCCGGTCAGCGCGGTGAAGTCGTCCGGGCCGGGCGGCTGGACCGCCCCGAGCAGCCCCTCGACCTCGACGCGGGCGACGGACAGCCCGGCCAGGGCGGTGACGGCCGTGGCCAGCGCGACCGCCGCGAGGGGCGCGGGTACCGTGCGGGCCCGGCGCGGGAGTTTCTTCCAGAGGACCAGCACGGCGATGGTGGCGGCACCGACCGCGAAGGCGGTCAGGTTGTCCCGGTCGGTGGCGATCCTGGCGGACAGGGCCGGGATTCCCGCGATCTTCTCCGGGCCGGAGCCGGGCTGTTGGTGGCCGGACATGGTGTACAGCTGGCCGAGGAGGATGACGAGCCCTATGCCGGCGAGCATGCCCTGGACGACGGCGACCGATATCGCCCGGAACCAGCGGCCCAGCCGCAGGGCGCCGAGGGCGACTTGCAGGACGCCGGTGGCCAGGACGATGACGCCGAGAGCGCCGAGTCCGAACTCCTGGACGGCTTCGGCGACCAGGACGGTCAGACCGGCGGCCGGGCCGCTGACCTGGAAGGTGCTGCCGGGCAGGGCGCCCACGACCAGGCCGCCCACGATGCCGGTGATCAGGCCGAGTTCGGCGGGCACGCCGGAGGCGACGGCCACCCCGACGCACAGCGGCAGGGCCACGAGGAAGACGACGAGTGAGGCCAGGGCGTCCCGGCGCAGGCCGCCGGGATCCTTGAGAGTCGGGAACATGAGGTCCTTCCGAGCGGAAGGGAGGAGCGGGCAGGGGAGCGGTGGAGCGGGCCGGGACGGTCGCGGCGGCCCGGCGGAGCGGGCGGTGCCGGGCCGGACTCCCTTGAGCGGGCGGGCATGCGCGTCGGACACGGGAACGCGAAGGAGGAACGGAGGACCACCACGGGGTGGTGCGGTGCACACTCGTGCGTCCGGAACCCGCGGCGACCATACGCGCTCCCGCGCGGCGGCCACAGCGGCCCTTTACCCTCACATTACCTTGACTTGGGAGGTAAAGACTCCTCCTATCATGTTCTTGACTGCTTAACGGGTGTGCGGCCTGCGGCGGACTACGGGGGCGTGCGCCCATCGTCGCCTCCGAACGCTCTCGCGCCTGCCGCACACGGTGAACTGACAAGCCCTCAGCTCCGCTCAACTTCGCCTCCCGTGTGCCCGGCCGGGCAGGCATGCGGCCCGCCTGCGGCCGGCACGGGGGCGGCGGCCCCGGCGGAGGACGTACGCGGCGGACGCGCGGCCAGGGCGAGTACGGGCACGACCGCCAGCGCGAGGAGTGCCCCGCCCGCCGCCAGGACGGAGAAACCGCTCGCCGCGACCACCACACCGGAGGCAAGGCCACCGGTGGCACCGGCGAGCGCGATGCCGACGTCGACCATGCCCTGTGTCGAGGCACGGTGGGCGAGCGGTACGGCGTCGGTGACGATGGCGGTGCCGCTGATCAGCCCGAAGTTCCAGCCGAGGCCCAGCAGCACGAGTGCCGCGGCGAGGGTCGCCATGGAGTGCGGCGGCGCCAGGGCGGCGAGGACACCGGCGGCGAGCAGCGTGACCCCGGACGCGACGGCGACCCACACCCGGCCGAGGCGGTCGACGAGCAGGCCGGTGAGCGGTGAGGGCAGGAACATGGCTCCCACGTGCAGGGCGATGACCAGCCCGGCCGCCCGGGTGTCATGACCGTGGGCCCGCATGTGGACGGGCGTCATCGTCATGATGGCGATCATCACGAGCTGGGTGAGGACCATGACCGCCGTGCCGGTGGCGATGCCGCGCCTGTCCGTCCGGGCCGCCGGCGCCTCCTCGGCCGCTGCAGCGGGTCCGGCGGGTCCGGCGGGTCCGGCGGCCAGGGCCCGTGCCAGACGCAGCGGGTCGGGGCGCAGGAAGCCGCCGAGGACGGCCGCGGCCGCCGTGAACGCGACCACGGCCAGCATGAACGGTCCGGTGAGGCGGGGCACGCCCCAGGCGTGTGCGACCTCGCCCGTGGCGCTCACCAGCGTCGGGCCGATCACCGCGCCGAGCGTCGTGGCGAACAGGACGGTGCTGACCGCGCGGCCGCGCCGGGCGGGCGAGGCCAGGTCCGCGCCGGCGTAGCGGGCCAGCAGATTGGTGGCGGTCCCCGCCCCGTACACCAGGAGGGAGAGGAGGAGCAGCGGCACGCTGTCGACGGCGGCGGCCAGGACGACGCCGAGGCTGCCGAGGGCGCCGACGCCGTAGCCCACAGCCAGCCCGGGTCGGCGTCCCCACCGCTGGCAGAGCCGGCCGACGCCCAGCGCACCGAGCGCGGACCCGGCGGTGAACAGGGCGCTGGGCAGCCCCGCGAGGCCCGTCGAGCCGAGCATCTCCTCGGCGAGCAGCGCACCGACCGTGATCCCCGCGGCCAGGCCCGCGCCGCTGAGCACCTGGGATATCACGAGGACGGTCAGGACCCGCTTCTGCTCGGGGACCTCAGGGGCTTCGGGGGTCTCGGAGACCTTAGGGGTCTCGGATACCTCGCGGAGCACGGCGCCCTCGGAAGGCTCGGAGGCGTCAGCGGCCCCGGCAGTCCCCGCGGCCCCGGCAGTCCCCGCGGTCCCGGCAGTCCCCGCGGTCCCGGCGGTCCCGGCGGCCTCGGTTGCCCGTGGGGCGCCGGCCGCCGGTGTTCCGCGTCTGTCGTGCGCGTCCGGTTCACCGGGCTCTGCGCTCATGGTTCCTTCCCCTTGTCTTCCAGGAGTCCGACGGGTCTCCCGGTGTCCGCGGGAGGACGCGTGCTGCCGGACGCGCCGTCGCTATGCCGTGCCCAGCGGTTCTAGTGCGGCGATGTCACCCAGCGACATGCTCATCCGCTCGTGGAGGAAGCGCACGATCGTCCAGTGCGGCAGGGCACCCTCGTCGAACGGGCCGAACGCCGCGCGGTACAGGGGGATCCAGCGCAGGGCCTCCTCGATGGCCTGTTCCCGGCCGGGCTCGCGCTGGTAGTCCTCGTAGCCGATGCTGCGGTGGTGGATGAAGAATCCGCCGGGCAGCCGCTCCTCACACAGTTCCCGGTATTCGCGGGTCTGGAGGATGAGGTAGTGCCAGATCTCGTCGATGTCCTGCTCGACCGGCAGGAAGAGGCCACCGAGCTGCTCGCGGTGGCGGGAGATGAGGTAGAGGTACCGCAGGCATTCGAGGACCTGGCGCTCCACGTACGCGGCGTCCGCGTCCGTGCTGTCGGTGAAGTGGCCGACCACTTCGGTGTGCAGGCGGTCGCCGAGGAGCGACGTCAGGTCGTCGGCGGAGACGAGGGGCTTGGTGGTCATGACTGTCCCGTCCGGGTGGGTCCGACGTCCTTCGCGAGCCAGGCGTACTTCCCGGACTTCCCGATGGCGATATGGGTGCGGTGTTCGAGCCGGCACCGGCGCGCGGTCAGTTCCCCGACGCCGCTCGCCAGCGCGGCGGACTCGGCCGCCCCGAGGGGCCGGCCGTCGAACGTCGTGTAGTGCAGCGCGGCTTCGGTGTCGCCCGTCAGCCGCAGCTGGTGGAGGAAGATCCGCGGCGACGCGGCGGCGACGCGTTCGTCGAGGTCTCCCTGGGCGACGGGGCCGTGGGGCGTGGGCAGGAGCTCCTTCTCCCGGCCGCAGAAGCTGGAGATCTTGTCCGGATCCGGGCTGCCGTCCAGTGTGCGGACGCAGTCTCCCGAGCGGTACCGGATCAGCGGCATGTACGGGTTGCGCACGCTGGTCACGATGAGGTTGTGGATGGTGCTGCCGGGAGCGACCGGAAGGAGTTCGACACTCATACGGTCGAGATAGGGCCGGTAACGGCCGCGGCGGTCGCTGTAATAGAGGTACCCCAGCTCCGTACTGCCGAACAGATCGATGATCGGGCAGGCGAAGTACTGGCGCAGGAAACGGCGGACGTTGACCGGGGTGTATTCGTAGGCGTGGACAATGCTGGCGGGCTGCGGGAATTCATCCCACAGGCCCCACTGATTCACCTTGTTCAGGAGATGCGCCAGGTGATTCCCGGAGCAGTCGAGGTGGTACCGGCCGCGGGGATGCGCCCGCTCGGCCGTCCGCATCTCGGCGAGCATCCGTTCGACGTCCTCGCGCTCCCAGAGGGCCGGGTCCAGGCGGAGGTTCACATAGAACGTGCGCGCGTCGAGCCGCCGGGCGGCGAGGCCCGGCTCCGCGTCCGGTTCGGCGCCGCGCTTCCGCGCGTTGACCCGTGCGACGTGCTCGGTCGCCAGCACGGTGGTCAGGGAGACGCGCCGGCAGCCCTCCTCCCAGGTGGCGGAGATGTCGGGGTGCTCGCTCCACAGCCGGTAGTAGGAGTTGAGCAGGAAGTACGGGGGGCGGATGATCTGCATGCGGGCGTGATTGGTGCCCGTCGAGAGGACGAACTCCGCCTCACCGGCGGCCAGTGCCTCGGCGAGCCGGGGCGTCATCCAGTTGTCCGGGAACCCGCGGGCAATCTCGGATTTTTCGAGCAGGGGGAAGTGACCGCGCTCGATCGACGACCGGTAGATCGGGATGTCCCGGACGCGGTCGAGGACGTCGGCGGACGGCTGACCATTCATTGCCACCTCGAGTGGTGCCGGAAAGGGACGGAAGCCTGCGGAAGCGGTGCCGGAGCGGAGAGCTCGGTGCGGAGGGCGGCCGGCCCCGGGCGGAACGGGCCATCGGCGGGGAAACCGCCGGCGGCCCGCTCCGCGAGAACTACCGGACAGCGGTCAGGAGATACAGCCGGCCTTGGTCACGCTGATGCAACCGGACTTGGCGACACTGATGCAGCCGTCCTTGGCCACGCTGATGCATCCGTCCTTCGCGGCATTCGAGGAATTGGCCGCGACCCAGCCCTGCCACACGCCGTCCTGAGCCATCTTCTTGATGAGACTTTCCATTTCTGGACCTCCGAAAGGTGAAGAACACGGCAATGCAAGTGCGCGGGTGTCGCACCATCAGACAGTAAAGGCAAGGCCAAGGAAGTGTCAATGATTGATAATTGGACGGTCACCCAATGCGCCGTTTGGCCCGCGAGTTGACCCACGACGGAGTCAACCGCCCGCACCGCACCGCGAGTCGGCCGTCACAGATGCATGACGGCCTGGACCGGCAGGTGATCGCTGGGGAACTGACCCCGTACGGCGAACGTGTTGATGTCCGCACGCGCCGTGCGGACCGACGGCGACGCGAGGATCCAGTCGATGCGGTCCCCGTCGGGCACCAGGGGTCGGTAGCCGTGGAACGTGGCGTACTGGGGCCCGCGTTCGGCCGCCGTGTCCCACGTGTCGGTGAGGAAACCGCCGTCCAGCATGGCGTCGTGGACGGGGTTGCGATGGGCCGGGACGTTGAAGTCACCGGTGACGATGCGCGGAAGCGCCGTGTCCGGTACGTGCAGCCGGCTGACGATCAGGCCGGCGGAGCGTTCGCGCGCGTACTGACGGCTGTGGTCGAGGTGGGTGTTGAGGGCGAGGAACCGCGTGCCGGTCCGGCGGTCGGCGAAACGCACCCAGGTGGCCATGCGGACGACGGTGTTGCCCCAAGTGGTCGAGCCGATCAGCGAGGGCGTGTCGGACAGCCAGAAGTGGTCGTACTCCAGGGGGTCGAGCCGGCCGGTGTCGTAGAAGACGGCGGTGTGTTCACCGCGGCTGCCTCCCTCCCTGCCCAGGCCGACCCACGCGTAGCGGGACCCCAGATCGTCGGCGATGTCCCGCAGTTGCCCGTACAACCCCTCCTGGGTGCCCAGCAGGTGCGGCGCCTCGCGACGGAGCAGGCGTCGCACGACCGGCCGGCGCGCGGACCAGGGGTGCGGCCCCTCCTCCGAGGCGAACCGGAGGTTGAAGGTCATCACCCGCAGCCCGTCCTGGGCGCCGGCCCCGCCGCCGCCGGGGCGGGCCAGGGCGGTGGGGTCCGCACCGGCGACGCGGGGCACGCCCGCCGTCACCGTGCCGGCCGTCGCCCGCAGGGCCGAACGGCGGCTCGACGCACCGTGCCCCGGAACGCCGTACCCGGGAAACGGAGCGGATGCGGCCACGGTGCCCCCAAGAGTCGCGGTACGGGCTCGACGACGCTCGCGCGGATGCCGCACGACCGCCAGGGCCGGGTACCGCGCGGCATCACCCACCGGCACCGCGGCTCTGCGCCGACATCTCCGGCCATTAGCACATGCCGGTGAAGGACGGCTGTCAAGTGGTCCGAAGGACAGCCGGATGACACCCGCGCAGAGAGCCGACCTGCCGGTTCCCGGGCGGGCGCGAGAGGGGGCTCGTCCACCCCGGTGTCGAACGGGGCCTTCACCGGGCAGCGGTGACCGGCGGGCCGCGCCGCTCCCACGGCCGGTTTCCGGGGTGTTCACCCACACGTCATGGGTAGGCGGCCCGTGGGTCCGGCCGTGGGCCGGGCCCGGACACGACTCCAGCCCGCCGTCGAAAGGACCTCGTCGTGATACGCCCCACCGCCACGAAGCTCGTCGCCACCGCCGCCGCTGTGGGCACGGCACTCGTCGTGACCGCCGGCGCGGGAGCCGCCCAGGCCGAGCCGGCGCGACCGTCCGCCGAGCCACGGGCGGTCGCCACCTGCGGCACCCCCGACCTGAGGATCGGCTTCCACGAACGGCTCGGCGGAGGCATGAGCCACGCCGGTGGCACCCTCGAATTCCGGAACGCCTCGGACCACGCCTGCGCGCTGCGCGGCTACCCCGGCCTGGGGCTGGAGAACGCCCGCCACTCCTCGCTGCCCACGCGCACGGTGTGGGGCAGCACCTGGTACGCGGACGACCCCGGCAACAAGGTCGTCCGCCTCCAGCCGGGCGAGGCCGCGCAGGCCAACGTCGCCTGGACGCACTCCGGCACCGAGGCCCACCAGGCCGACTATCTGCGCGTGACCCCGCCGGGAGCCAGGACGTACCACGTCATCGCCCTGGGCGACATGGTCGACCGGGGCGAGCTCCACGTCACGGCGGTGGCTCACAAGGTCCCGGTACGCGGCTGACGAGCGCGGACGCGGGGGTGAAGAGCCGGTGGACGGGCGCCAGTTCGCCGGTGGTGCGGTCGGGGTCGGCGCGAGTGTAGCGGTCGACCTGGTGGTAGTAGTCGTAGCAGCCGCGGACGAAGGTGCCGTACGCGGCGGCGCAGGCGAGCACGTCGGCACGGGTCCGCCCGCCGATCCCGGCGGCGTCGAGCTGTCCGGGCAGAACGCGCCGGGCCGCGGCCATCCGCTCCGCGCAGTCGGCGAGCAGACCGGCCAGCCGGTCGACGGCGTCCTGGAGGGTGCACCGCTCGTGGTGCTCGATGAGCATCACCGCGTTGTGGAAGACGCCCACCGAGCGGTCCTTGGCGACCGACCAGAGGTCGTTGTTGAGACCGGTGTACTCGGCCGCGGCGTGGCGCAGGTCCACCAGGGCGGACACATGGCGCACCGTCTCGGGCAGGTCGACGCCGGCGCCGAGTTCGGCGAGCGTGAGGAACATGTACGCGCCGACTCCCCGCGCGCGCTGGCGCCGGTAGGCGGCGAGGCGGGGGTAGTGGTCCGCGGCCCGGTCGACGGTGTCCTCGTAGTAGGACCAGAACCAGCCCTCGACGTCACGGCGGAAGGCCCGGCGCCAGCTCGGTGACCTTCCGCTCAGCAGCCCGTGCCAGATGTCGGCCAGGGCCCGGGTGGCCGGTGTCCGGCCGGCCTCTCCCTCCAGGACGCGCAGGAGGGAGGTGAGGGCGGCCTCGCAGCGGACGGCGTCCCGGCCGTCGGGGCCGTCGTCGAACTCGTCGTCCATGATGAACGTCCAGTGCAGCCACCGGGCGAGGCGCGCCAGGGTGTCCCGGTCCGCGCCGGGGTACGCCATGGCGGTGGTGAGGGTGATCCGGGCCCGGCGCAGATTGCGCTGCGAGGCGGGCGACTGGCAGATGCCGTAGGCGTCCAGCCAGGACCACACGGTGGCGTCCGCCTCCGCCAGGAAGGGACTCGGCGGGTGCGGGGAGACGGGCATGCGGGGGTCGGGGACGGTGATGCCGTCCAGCCCGTAGGGGGACGGTCGTTGCGGTGCTCCTGCTTCTGCTCGCACATGCGTCCTCTCGTCGACATCGGGCCGAAGGCGGTGCCGCCGCCCGGTCAGCCGGCCCTGGGCAGCCCGTCGGCGCGCTGCCGGGCGGTGAGGGCGGCCAGGGCGTGAATGCTGGCCAGTGCGGGGACTTCGTACGGGATGGGGCGCGGCCCGACCTGGTCCGGTGGGCCGGCGTAGCTGCCGTCGGTCCGCTGCGCGGCGACCAGCCAGGCCAGGCCGCGGGCGGCGGCCGGGCCGGTGGCGGGCCGCAGCGGCAGGCCGCGGGCGGAGGTGAGGGCCCCGACGGCGCGGGCGGTACTGATCGGGTCGCTGGCGGCACCCGGTGTCTGGCCCCAGCCGCCGTCGGGGTTCTGGGTGCGGTGCAGGCGGGCGGCGGCCCGCCGCAGGGAGTCCCCGATCCGGGGGGCGAGGGCGGTGGCGAGGGCGGCCGGCAGACCGGTGAGGGCGTGCACGGCGCGCTCGATGACGCTGGACTCGCTGATGGTCCAGCTCCTGGGCCAGGTTCCGTCGCGGCACTGCTGGTCGAGGAGGCACAGGACGGCGTCCCGCAGGAGGGGGCGGTCCGGCCGGCGTCCGGGGCTGAGGGCGATCAGCGCACCGGCGGTCATCTCCGCCTCGGACGGATCGCCGGGCCGGTAGGTGGGGAACCCGCCGTGGGGGCCGGCCATGCCGAACAGCTGTGCCTCGCCCCGGGCGATGTGCGCGGCGTACCGGCGGGCTCCCGCCGTGCGCAGGAATTCCAGGCAGACGGCGGTGGAGTCCACGTCGGTCTGGTGCACCCCGGAGGCGTAGGGCCAGCCGCCGTCCGGCCGCTGGCAGGCGGCGACGAAGTCGCCCATCCTCCGGACCACCGCTCGCGGGCGGCCGGCCCGGGCCAGGACGAGACCGGCTTTGGCGGTGAGGAACACGTCATGGCTGTCGGTGAAGGGGAGGCCGCCGTCGGGGTTCTGCCGCGAGGCCAGCACCTCCAGCCCGGCCGCGATCTGGGGGTCGCGGGGGCGCACCGCGTGCAGCGCGTGCAGCGCGAGCAGGTGCGCCAGCAGGTTGCCCTCCCATATCTCGCGGGTGCTTCCCGAGCGCATCAGCCGCCACAGTTCGACGATGTCGGACGCGGGGACGCGGGTGGCGCGGCCGGTGCCGTGGAGCTGCAGGATCCGGGTGGCCAGCAGGGCGAGCCGGGTCCAGGTCGCCACCCGGTCGGGGGGCGGCACGGCGATCGCGGCGATGCCCGTGTCGTAGGGCAGCACCCCGCAGAGGGCGAAGCAGGTGCCGAGCAGTGCCCTCTTGCGGGCCCCGGTGAAGTGGTCGAAGGACCGCAGGCGGGCGGTGGCGGTGGTACGGCCCGCCTCGGTGAGGGAGCCGAGCACCGCGCTCGCGAGCACGGGCTGCCAGCCGTCGTGCGCCGAGGCGCCGCGGAGGTAGGCGACGAGGGGGGCGCACCGGGCGGCCGCCGTCCCGGCCGGAGGACGTTCACGGACGAGGACCAGGAAGAGCGCGGATTCCAGGATGCGGCTGCCGCACCGGCCGGCGAGGGCGCCGTCCGGACCGACCAGGGTTTCGAGGTGGCGGGCGAGCCGGTGACGGCAGGTGACAGCGCTCCTGCCGGGCCGGCATAACGAACCTTCGGGTGTCATGTGTCCCTCCCGGTGCGTCGGCAATGTGGCCCGCCGGGGGATGAGGTCCGGCCTGTCATCGTCCGGCGCCGTCGCGAGCTCCGCCACCCCTCGGCCCCAAGTAGTAGACAAATCAACCCGCCCCATGGGAAGGCGGTGCGAACGGGCGCGAGGGTGCACAGGGAGCGCGGCCGCCTGCGAGGACCGTGCCAGTGAGGCTGGTGCGCCCTGTCCGCCGGCCGACGGGCTCGCCGCGCGGGACGCCCGGCGGGGTGCGCCCCGCACGGAGATCCGGCACAAAGTGGTCACACAGCGTTAAGCGCCCGTCCGAATATCGGACATCCGGGCCGGAGTCCTGCCCGGATGCCCATACTCAAGGCTTCCCGATCTCGCATACTGGACAGGCGTGACCATGAGCCGGACACTCACCGCACCTCCCCCGCAGGCCGAGGGCTCCCCTCCGCAGGGTTCCCCCCTGTCGAACGGGCTCAAGCAGCGGCACCTTTCGATGATCGCCCTCGGTGGCGTCATCGGCGCGGGCCTCTTCGTGGGCTCCGGCGCGGGCATCGCCGCGGCCGGCCCGTCGATCGTGCTCGCCTACGCGGCGTCCGGCCTGCTCGTGATGTTCGTGATGCGGATGCTCGGCGAGATGTCCGCAGCCAATCCGGCCTCCGGTTCCTTCTCCGTCCACGCCGACCGCGCGATCGGCCCGTGGGCCGGCTTCACCGCGGGCTGGATGTTCTGGACCCTGCTGGTGGTGGGGGTGGCGATCGAGGCGATCGGCGCGGCCCACATCGTGCAGGGCTGGTTCCCCGGCACCCCGTCGTGGCTGTGGGTGTTGGTCTTCATGGCGTTCTTCTGCGGCAGCAACCTGGCCGCGGTCTCGAACTTCGGCGAGTTCGAGTTCTGGTTCGCCGCGCTGAAGATCGCCGCCATCGCCCTCTTCCTGGTCCTGGGCGCGCTCGCGGTCCTCGGCGTCCTGCCCGGCAGCGACTCCCCCGGCGCCGCGCACCTCCTCCACGACGGCGGTTTCCTGCCCCACGGCATGGACGGGCTGATGGTCGGGCTCCTGGCCTCGCTCGCCGCGTACGGCGGGCTGGAGACGGTGACCATCGCGGCCGCCGAGTCCGAGGACCCGGTGCGTGGTGTGGCCAAGGCCGTGCGGACGACCATGTGGCGGATCGGCATCGTCTACGTCGGCTCGATGCTGGCGATCGTCACGCTGATCCCGTGGAACGACGAGGCCGTCACGGAGAGCGGCCCGTACGCCGCCGTCCTCGACCGCCTCGGCGTCCCCGCCGGCGGCCAGATCATGAACGTGGTCGTCCTGATCGCCCTGCTGTCCGCGATGAACGCCAACATCTACGGTTCCTCGCGCATGGCCTACTCCCTGGTCTCGCGCGGCCAGGGCCCCAAGGCGCTCGCCAAGGTCTCCGGCGGGGTGCCGCGGCGGGCGGTGCTGGCATCGTCGGCGTTCGGCTTCTTCGCCGTCCTCCTGTCGTACTGGTACCCCACCACCGTCTTCGCCTGGCTGCTGAACATGGTCGGCGGCGTCGTGCTGGTGGTGTGGGGCTTCATCGCCG
>NZ_JAGGOL010000178.1 GCF_018614525.1 Streptomyces sp. ISL-11 | reverse complement strand
CCGCGCCGCAGTACGGCTACCCGGCCGGCGGGCAGCCGCAGCCGGCGGGCCTCCAGCAGGCGCCCGCGCCGTACATCCCGCAGCAGGCGCCGCGCGGCTACCCGGGCCCGCAGCAACAGCAGCAGTACCAGCAGCAGCGGCCGGCCCCCGCCGGTTACGACGCGATGCGCCCCGTCGCGCCCCGCCCGGCGCCCACGCCGTACGAGGACCCGTACAACCGTCAGTACCCCCAGCAGGGCGGCTACTGACGGCCCCTGCCTGCCCGGCCGGACCTGGTACGGGGGGAATCGTTCAGCCACCCGGTCCGGATGGCAAAATGGCCGCATGTCCACGCCAGTGCTGACCGCGGTCCACTTCTATCCCGTCAAGTCGATGGCCGGGTGCGCGCCCGGTGAGGCGGCCGTGGAGCCCTGGGGGCTCGCGGGCGACCGGCGCTGGATGGTCGCCGACGACGACGGGGCGCTGATCAGCCAACGCCAGCACCCGAAGCTCGCGTTGGCGTCCTCGCGCCCGCTGGCGGGCGGCGGGGTCCGGCTGGACGCGCCGGGCGCCGAGCCGATCGACGTCGCCGTGCCCGACCTGGCCGAGCAGGGCGGTACGGTCACGGTGCAGATCTTCCGCGACAAGGTCGAGGCCGTGCCCGCGGGGGCCGCGGCCGACGCGTGGCTGAGCGCCTATCTGGGCACCTCGGCCCGGCTGCTGCACATGGACGACCCCGCGATACGCCGCCCGGTCGACCCCCGGTACTCCCGGCCCGGCGAGACCGTCAGCTTCGCCGACGGCTATCCGCTGCTGGCCACCACGACCGCGTCGCTCGGCGCCCTCAACTCGCTGATCTCCCAGGGGAACCACCCCGAGGAGGGTCCGCTGCCCATGAACCGCTTCCGGCCGAACGTCGTGGTCGACGGCACCGCGCCCTGGGCCGAGGACGACTGGCGGCGCGTACGCATCGGCGAGGTCACCTTCCGGGCCGTCAAGCCCTGCGGCCGGTGCGTCGTCACCACCACCGACCAGCACACGGCCGAGCGGGGCAAGGAGCCGCTGCGCACGCTCGCCCGGCACCACCTCATCGGCAAGGCCCTCGTGTTCGGGATGAACCTCATTCCGGAGCACACCGGCGTGCTGCGCGTCGGCGACGAGGTCGAGATCCTCGACTGAGCGCGTGAGCGCTGAGCGCTGAGGGCAGAACCCCCGGGTCTCCGGCCCCACCCCGGCCCCGACGACCCCTCGGCCACGACAGCCGCCCGTAGGCCCGTACCGCCCGCCACCCGTCAACCTCCCGCCGCGAACGACCTCCGGAGGGGGTGATTTTGCTCTCTCCGCCGCCTTCCTCCGCATGCGATGCCCTGTGTGAGGTATTTACGGACGCGGAAGGGGGTGAGCGTTGTGCGCGCGACGAGATGGGTATGGCGCTGGCGGCGCAATCCGCTGCGTCGCCGGACCGATGTCCTGGAGGCATGGGTGGGGCTGGCCGCCGTGGTGCTGATGCTGGTGGCCGGAACGGCCGTAGGCTGGACGACCGGCTCGCTCGCGCACCAGGCGCTGCGGCAGACCGTCCGCGATCAGCACCGGCACCGGCATCCGGTGACCGCCACCACGCTGCGGGCCCTGCCCGGCAGGGCCGCCGAGTCCGAACGGGAGACCACCGGGGGGCGTGAGGGACACCGGGTGGTGGCGCGCTGGCCGGGTCCGGACGGCGGGACGCTCTCCGGCGTGGTCGCCGTCCGGCACGCGGCGCGGCCCGGTTACCGGTTCGCGCTGTGGACCGACGACCGGGGGCGGGTCTCGGGCCGGCCCATGGACGAGGACACGGCCGCCGTCCACGCGGGCCTCGCCGGTGCCGCGACGGCCGCGGCGACGGCCGGTCTGGTGGAGGCTGTCCGCAGACTCGTCGTCTGGCGTCTCGCACGGCGC
Source organism: Streptomyces sp. ISL-11 (assembly GCF_018614525.1). GTDB lineage: Bacteria > Actinomycetota > Actinomycetes > Streptomycetales > Streptomycetaceae > Streptomyces. The sequence goes on along the minus strand of NZ_JAGGOL010000178.1, from coordinate 22,797 downwards.
CGGTACGCCCTCTGGGACCGGGCGTGGCGCCGGGCCGCCCACACCTGGGGCCGGGCGGACGCGGGAAGCTGACCGGTCAACTCCCGTGGCCCGCGCGCGCTACGGTGGTCCGGCCGGTACGTTTCCGTTCCGGTGAACGCAGGCACGAGGTGGGGGCAGAGCAGCACCATGGCACAGGGCTCGGTCCAGGTGACGCACACCGGCACGGCGCGTTGGCGGCGGCGCACGGGCGAATACGACTCCCTGGCCTCGGCCCTGGAGGCGGCGGCCGACGGGGACGTGCTGTCCGTCGCTCCGGGTACGTACCGGGAGAATCTGATCGTCACCCGTGCCATCACGCTGCGCGGCACCGAGGGCTCGCGCGGCATGGTGCGGATCGCGCCCACGGAGGGCGTCGCCCTGACCGTCCGGGCCTCCGCCTCCGTGCTGGACCTGCACATCGAGGGGCAGGACGCGGCGGCGCCCGCGCTGCTGGTGGAGGACGGGGCGCCGGAGCTGGCGGACCTGCGGATCTCGACCCGCTCGGCGGCGGGCATCGAGGTGCGCGGCGGCTCGCGCCCGACGGTGCGGCGCTGCACGGTCGACAATCCCGACGGCATCGGCATCAGCGTGCTGGACGGCTCGGGCGGGTTCTTCGAGGACTGCGAGGTGGTGGCGGCCGGCCAGTCGGGCGTCACCGTGCGCGGCGGGGCCCACCCGCGTCTGGAGCGCTGCCGGGTGCACCACTCCTCCGGTGCCGGGCTGTCGATGACCGGCGAGGGCAGCTCCCTGGAGGCCATCGGCTGCGAGGTGTACGAGATCCGGGGCGCGGGGGTGCAGGTGTCCGCGCGCGCCGCCGGGCATCTCACGGACTGTCAGGTGCACCGCACGTCCGGCGACGGGGTGACCCTGGACACCGACGCCGTCCTCGCCCTGGTCGACTGCGACATCCACGACGTGCCGGAGAACGGCGTCGACCTGCGCTCGCGGTCGGTGCTGTCGATGACCCGCTGCGCGGTGCGCCGCTTCGGGCGCAACGGGCTGTCCGTGTGGGATCCGGGCACGCGCGTGGAGGCCGACCGGAGCGACATCCACGAGAGCACGGGCGACTATCCGGCCGTGTGGGTGAGCGACGGTGCGAGCGCCGTGCTGGGCGCGTGCCGGGTGCGCGACGTGCCGGACGCGCTGTTCGTCCTGGACCGGGGCTCGGTCGTGGACGTCGTCGACAGCGACCTCGCCCAGGTCCGCAACACCGCGGTGTCGGTGAGCGACGGGGCCACGGCGCGGCTGGAGGACTGCCGGATCCGCGAGGCGGGGACGGGGGCGTGGTTCCGCGACCACGGCAGCGGCGGGGCGCTGCTGGACTGCGCCATCGACGCGACGGCCACGGGCGTCATCGTCACCAAGGGCGCCGACCCCACCATGGAGCGGTGCGTGGTGAGTTCCCCGGCCGAGGCGGGCTTCTACGTCTCGGCGGGCGGCCGCGGCACGTTCCACGACTGCCGGGTGACCGGCAGCGGTGGCTACGGCTTCCACGTCATCGACGGCTGCCGTACGACGCTGACCCGGTGCCGTACGGAGCGGTGCGCGCGCGGCGGTTACGAGTTCGCCGAGCCCGGCACCGTCAGCGAGGGCTGTACGAGCGACGAGAGCGTGACCGCCGTGGCGGGGGCCCCGATGGCCGCCCGGGGGCGGTTGAGCGCTCCGGTGGTGGAGGCCGCTCCGCCGGCGCCGGTGCTGTCGGTGGGGGTGCCGCTGCAGCGCTCCCCCGACGACGCCGTGCCCGCCGCCTGCGACAGCGGGCGGCCGGCGGCGACGGTGCTCGGGGAGCTCGACGCGCTGGTGGGGCTGGACAGCGTCAAGCGTGAGGTGCGCGCGCTGACGGACATGATCGAGGTGGGCCGGCGGCGGCAGGAGGCGGGGCTCAAGGCGGCCTCCGTGCGCCGGCATCTGGTCTTCACCGGTTCTCCTGGGACCGGCAAGACCACGGTGGCCCGTCTCTACGGCGAGATCCTCGCCTCCCTCGGGGTGCTGGAGAGCGGTCATCTGGTGGAGGTCTCCCGGGTGGACCTGGTGGGCGAGCACATCGGGTCCACGGCGATCCGCACGCAGGAGGCGTTCGACCGGGCGCGGGGCGGGGTGCTCTTCATCGACGAGGCGTACGCCCTGTCGCCGGAGGACTCCGGGCGGGACTTCGGCCGGGAGGCCATCGACACGCTGGTGAAGCTGATGGAGGACCACCGGGACGCGGTGGTGGTGATCGTCGCCGGGTACACCGCGGAGATGCAGCGGTTCCTGACCGTCAATCCCGGTGTCGCCTCGCGCTTCTCACGCACCATCACCTTCAGCGACTACGCCCCGGAGGAACTGCTGCGGATCGTGGAGCAGCAGGCGGTGGAGCACGAATACCGGATCGGGGCGGGGGCCGCCGACGCGCTGCTCACGTACTTCACGGCGATCCCCAAGGGTCCGGCGTTCGGCAACGGCCGTACCGCCCGCCAGACGTTCGAGGCCATGGTGGAGCGGCACGCGGGCCGGGTCGCACAGCTCGCCGAGCCGACCACGGATGATCTCACCCTGCTCTACCCCGAGGACCTGCCCTCGCTGCCCTGAGGCTGAGCCGGTATCCGGGCGGCGAGACTGGCCAGCAGTGCGGTGCGCTCCCGGGCGAACGCGGGGTCGGCCTGGTAGTGGGAGTGGCCGAGGACCGGTGCGGGCAGCGGGTGGTCCGCCGAACGCCCGTAGGCCTGGGGGTCCTTGAGGGGGCCCTGGTCGACGGCCGTGCCGGCGCCCGCCGGGAGGCGGACGGGGCCGCCGATGGGGTCGGTGAGCCGCCACAGGTTGCGCCAGCACCGGATGTCGCGGTGCAGGACCGCGAGCTGCCGGGGGCCGAAGTAGGCCGGGAACCAGCGCCCGTACAGCCGCTCCAGGGGCGAGCCGTAGGTGAGCAGGGCGACCCGTCCGCGCGTCGCGGCGTCGAGCTGCCAGACGGCCGCGGCCGCGAGGACGCTGCCCTGGGAGTGCCCGGAGATGACGAGGCGGCCGCCGGTGCGCTCGGTCCAGGTCCGCATGCGCCAGGTGAGGTCGGGTACGGCACGCTCGGCGTAGCAGGGCGGGGCGAAGGGGTGGGCGGCGCGCGGCCAGAAGGTGCCGACGTCCCAGAGGATGCCGATGGTGCGGCGCGCGGCCGGGTCGCGGTAGGCGCGGCGGCCCCAGGTCAGCAGCACCACGATGCCCAGCCCGACGCACCAGGAGCCCAGTGCCTGCGCGGTCTGCGCGGTGTCCTCGACGATCCCGGGCGTGCCCTCGGCGGCCTCGCCGGGAACGTCTCTGGTGGACCAGGCCCCGGCGAGCGCGACGCCGCCGAGCGCCAGGGTGAGTGCCCCGGCGGCGCCGATGACCCAGGGCGCGGAGTCGGTGAGGCCGGCGCGGGCGATGGCGCCGGCGATGACGCCCGTACGGCGCCGGTCGGTCGGTTCGCCGGGGTAGCCGTCGGGGACGGTGCGGAAGAGGGAGCGGCGCACGCGCACGGCCCGGACGGCGAGGAGCAGGACGAGGGCGAGGAGGGCGGCGAGGAGCACGGGCACGGCCGCCGCCTGCCAGGACAGGACCACCGGCGGGCCGGCGAGGGGACCGTCGCCCATGCCGGGGGTGGCGCGGCCGTCCAGCCAGTCCGCTATGCGCTGCGCGACGCCGCCGGACATGAGGCCGCCGAGGGCGCAGGCGAGGGTGGCGACGGCGGGCCCGGCGAGTCCGCCCAGGGGGGTGCGTTCGACGGGCGCGGCCCGGTGGAGACCGCGGGCGGCGAGCACGAGGAGGACGAGGAGGACGCCCTGGGTGAGGGCGATGAGGCCGAAGGTCCGGTCGCCGGGCAGCATGCCGCGGGACGTCCAGCCGGGGCGGCTCCAGGCCGCGTCGAGTGCGGCGAGGGCGAGCAGGGCCAGGGCGGCGACGGGCAGGGCCCGTACGGTGCGACTGTCGGTGGCCTCGTCGCGGGTGGCCTCGCTGCGGCCCCGGCGGCAGACCGTGAGGACCACGAGCGCCGCGAGCACGGGCAGGGCGACGGCGAGCACCCACCCGGCGGTGTCGAGTATCGCGCTGCCGCCGGGCGCCCGGTCGTAGCGGGTGGTGGGCTGGAGGAGCACGACGGTGACGGTCAGCAGGGCGGCGGCGGTGTGGGCGGCGCGGAGCCGGGCGACGATCCGCCGCCCGTACCAGAAGCCGGGCAGGCACAGGGCGGGGCGGCGGCCGTCGGTCGGGCAGTCGCCGTCGGTGGTGGGCCGCTGTGCCTCGTAGGCGCTCCAGGTGCGGTGGGAGAGGAACCACAGCAGTCCGGTCAGCAGCGTGGGCACGGTGGCGGCCAGGGCGAGCCGGCGGCCCGGCTGGCTCCACCAGCCGTGCCGGTCGGCGGACATGAAGCCGAGCCATGCCTTTCCCGACGAGCACGCGCGCGTGCCCGCGCACTGCCAGGCCGTCAGGTCGAGGGCGACCTCGCAGACGGCGGCGGTCAGCAGGACGGTGAGCGTGAGGGCGACGAGCCGCACCAGCACGCCGTAGGCGCGCACGGTCCCGGCGCGGCCCTCGGCGGTGGGACGCATCCAGTGGGCGAGGTTGACGACCATGAAGGGCAGCAGCACCAGCCACAGGGCGCGCGAGCCGTTCCCGGAGGTGAGGTTGGACCAGACGTACGCCTCGCGGACCGGCCGGTCGCGGTAGTCGCCGGGGCGTTCCTCGGCGTCGATGTCGTCGGCGCGGCGGTGGAGGCCCGCGATGTCGTCACCGGCGACGCGCTCGGTGCGCGGGTCGGCGAGCATGCCGTGCGGGGTGGCGCCGCCGACGCCGTGCACCAGCAACTCCAGGGCGAGCTCCGGCTCCGCCGCTTCGCGATTCCGTTCCGTGGGTGCGGCCGTCGCCGGCCGTTCCGTCCTTACCACCGCGTCCCCCGATCCCGGTGTGGCCCTCGTTGAGCGCTTCCAGCATCGTGCCAGGGCCCACTGACAACGGCCTGCCACCGGCAGGCGAGGCCCAATCGTGATGCGCCGCGGCGCCAGTGATCGATGCCGTACCCGCGTGGGAGGATGGACGCCCGCGGCTGTCGGTGACCGATCGGAAGGGCGGGCCGGGTGAGCGACCATCAGAACCTCCTCGCGGAGCAGCGTCGTGCCCTGATCCTCGACGAGGTCAGACGGCGCGGCGGCGTGCGGGTCAATGAACTGACCCGCCGGCTCAACGTTTCGGACATGACGGTCCGTCGGGACCTGGACGCGCTGGCCAGGCAGGGTGTGCTGGAGAAGGTGCACGGCGGCGCGGTGCCGGTCGCCGAGGCCACGGCGCACGAGCCCGGTTTCGAGGCGAAGTCGGCACTGGAGCTGACGGCCAAGGAGGACATCGCGCGGGCGGCCGCGAAGATGGCCGCGCAGGGCGGTGCGATAGCCCTCGCCGGCGGCACGACGGTGTTCGCGCTGGCGCAGCGGCTGGTGGACATCCCGGAACTGACGGTGGTGACGAACTCCGTACGGGCCGCGGACGTGTTCCACACCGCGCAGCGGTCCGTGACGGCCGCGGGGCCCTCCCCGCGGCCGGGCGCGGCCACGGTGGTCCTCACCGGTGGGGTCCGTACGCCCTCGGACACGCTGGTGGGTCCGGTCGCGGACGCCGCGATCCGTACGCTGCACTTCGATGTGCTGTTCATCGGTGTGCACGGCATATCCGTGGAGGCGGGCCTGTCGACGCCCAATCTGGCGGAGGCCGAGACGAACCGGCACTTCGTGCGCTCGGCGCGGCGGGTGGTGGTCCTGGCGGACCACACCAAGTGGGGGACGGTGGGTCTGAGTTCCTTCGCGTCCCTCGACGAGGTGGACGCGCTGGTCACGGATGCGGGGATGCCGGCCGCGGCGCGTGAGGAGATCGCGGAACGGCTGCCGGAGCTGGTGGTGGCGGCCCCCTCCGCGGACACCGCGAACGCCTGAGCCCGGCGGGACGTGGTGCCGGTTCCTCCCGGGCCCGTCCGGCGCCCGCCTGTGGGCACGTGCGCCACCGGCGGGCGTGAGCGGTGGCGTCGCTCAGCAGGACCAGCGGCCCGTGGCCAGGAAGGCCGTGATGGCCGCGGCGTACGGCGTGATGTCCAGGCCCTGCTCGGCGAGCCAGGCGTCGGAGTAGTACTTGTCGAGGTAGCGCTCGCCCGGGTCGCAGATGAGGGTGACGACGCTGCCCTTGCGGCCCTCGCCGGCCATCTCCGCGACGATCTTGAGTGCACTCCACAGGCCGGTGCCGGTGGAACCGCCCGCCTTGCGGCCGATGGCCTGCTCCAGGGCGCGTGCGGCCGCCACGCTCGCCGCGTCGGGGACCTTCATCATCCGGTCGATGGCGCCGGTGACGAAGCTGGGTTCCATGCGCGGCCGGCCGATGCCCTCGATGCGGGAGCCGGTTTCGCTGTACGCGGCGGGGTCGTGGTCCTTCCAGCCGTCGAAGAAGCAGGAGTTCTCGGGGTCGGCGACGCAGACGTGGGTGTCGTGCTGCATGTAGCGCACATAGCGGGCGATGGTCGCGGAGGTGCCGCCGGTGCCCGCGGTGGCGACGATCCAGGCGGGGACGGGGTGGCGTTCGAGGCGGAGCTGGGTGTAGATCGACTCGGCGATGTTGTTGTTGCCCCGCCAGTCGGTGGCCCGTTCGGCGTAGGTGAACTGGTCCATGTAGTGGCCGCCGGTCCGTTCCGCGAGGGCGGCGGCCTCCTCGTACATCCCGCGGGGATCGTCGACGAGGTGGCACTGTCCGGCGTGGTACTCGATCAGCCGGCACTTCTCCCGGCTCGTCGTGCGCGGCATGACGGCGATGAACGGCACCCCGATGAGGCCGGCGAAGTACGCCTCGGAGACGGCGGTGGAGCCGCTGGACGCGTCGATGACGGGGGCGTCGGGGCGGATCCAGCCGTTGCACAGGCCGTAGAGGAAGAGCGAGCGGGCGAGGCGGTGTTTGAGGCTGCCGGTGGGGTGGGTGGACTCGTCTTTGAGGTAGAGGTCGACCCCCCATTCCCGCGGCAGGGGGAAGCGCAGCAGATGGGTGTCGGCCGAACGGTTCGCGTCGGCCTGCACCTTGCGGACCGCCTCGGCGAGCCAGGCCCGGTACCTCGGGTCGCTGCGGTCGATGTCGAGGGTGGGGGTGGCGGAGCCGCCCGTGGGTACGGTGCTGTTCACGACGCTCCTCACGGTGTTCGTCCGGTCTCCTGGTGGATCACTCGGACGTTTCGATCATAAAGGGGCACTGGTGCGTGAGCCGCGTCACAGGCAGACTGCGCACCAGGGCGCACGATTCAGCCGGGGAGGCGGTTGCCGTGGCGGAGCCGGAGTTCAACGCGACCGGAGTGCGGATCGAGCGCGCTCTGCGTTCTCTCACCCGGGCGGGTCAGGTGAAGATCAGCAACGGTCGGCTCGAACTGCTGACGAGCTACGGCCGGGAGATCGACAGCGCGCCCCTGGGATCGGTCCACGCGAGCAAACCGTGGTTCGCCGCCCGGGACCGGGCGCGGGCGACGGTGAACGGAACGCGCTATCTGCTCACGCTGGGCGGGCCCGACGCCGCCGAGGACGCGGGGCCGTCCGCGGTCCGGCGCTTCCTGGAGGCGGTGCGCTCCGCGCGCGGGAGCGATGTGCGGGACTGAAGGCGCAGAAGTTGCGGATGTCGCCACGGGAGTCGACTCTTGACTCGTACCAGCATTACTGACGGTACACCGTCGATTACGCTCCGGATCAGTCTGCCGCCCTCGGCTCGATGGCCACCGTCACCGGCCCGAACCCGCGTGTCAGAACTCCTATCTGCATCAGGCTAGCCCTACTTCTTCCAGGGAGTCGCAGCCGTGATCAGCCGACCGAACAAGCACTGCACCGTCGAGCTCCAGGCTCTGCCCCCGCGGATCGGGCAGGTCCGCAGAATCGTATCTGCGCAATTGCGCTACTGGCATCTCGACTCTCTCATCGACCCCGCGGCGCTCGGCGTCACCGAGCTCCTGACCAACGTGCACCGGCACGCGGAACCGGACAAACGCTGCACGGTGGAGATCGATCTCGTACTGGACCAGCTCACGGTCTCGGTGCGCGACCACGACCCCCGGCTCCCGCGCGTCGGGGGCGGTGACACGGGCAGCACGCACGGCCGCGGCCTCGCCCTGATCGCGGCGGTCAGCGCGAGCTGGGGCGTCCAGGAGCGCCACGACGGCGGCAAGGTCGTCTGGTTCACCCTCCCCGTCCCCGGCACGGCCGCGGTCCGGCCGGCGCAGAACGACCGGACCACCATCGCGTTCGAACAGCCCGTCCTCCACCTGCCAGCCTTGGAGGAACCCGCCTTCGACGAGCCCGCGGTGGCCGTCCGGGCAGCCCTCCGCGACCGCTCCCCTGTCCGCTCCGCCGTTCCCGGCTGACCGGACAGGGGCACCCCACCCAGCGGGAGCGGCGCGCGGCACCTCCGGGCGCGCCGCCCGCCGGGCGGGCCGAACGCGGCGGCCGGCGCCGCTTCCCCGCGCGCGGCTGATGAGATGTCAGCGCGAACGCCGGGGTGGGCGGGGCACCTGGGTGTCCTGCTGGCTCCTTGGCAGACTCAGCCGCCGCCCTTGCTACGTCGTACTCCGCGGTCCGTGACCGCCTGACCGCGAGCGCGCGGCGCGCGATGACAGGGTGACAGGCGGGCGTCACGGCCGGGCCCCCGAGCCGTGTCGGCGGGGGCCGCTGCTGCCGGTACGGGCACGTTCGACATGTCCGGTCCCGCCTTCTGCTCGCGGCGCGTTGCCGCCAGAAGCGGACGCGGGCACTGGGCAGACGCTGGCTGATGTGGCGAGGCGGGGCCAGTGGAGTGCGGGAGGTCCCGAAGTTCAGAGAACACCGAGCCGCCTGGTCAGGTCACCTTCCTCGCGTTCAAGCTGCAGGATCTCCTCTGTGGTCTTCACCCATTGAATCGAATCCTCAGCACGGCGGCGCCCCTCCCGGATCGGGGCAAGGCGTGATTCGCCTTCCCGACGCTCGCGATCGAGCTCCTGTGCCGGGTCGAAGTCCTCGCTGTCCGGCCCCGGCCGCTGTGGCGTCGGCGGCGCGATGCCGAAGGCTCGAAGGACGATGCTCGCCTCCTCCTCCCAGACAGTGACCGGGCGCGTCTGCCGTTCGACATCCTGCTTGCTTACGGCTCCCTTTTGGAGCTTGCGCTGCAGGAGGTCGGGATCAACCATGCCCAGCAGATCAGGCCGGTTCGCCGTATCGGACCGACCGACGGTGAACTGCTCCACCTGCTTGCCGGTCGGGCTGGTTTTCGTCGCCTCAAGGTAGGTGTCCACGAAGCCGAACAGGTGGGCGAGCTCGTGGGCGACGGTGATGATCCTCGAGCCTTCGAGATGGGCCGGCGCGAGGCTGATCACACCGGTGACCGAAGTGCCGCTCGATGGTGCACTGTCCGGCTGGCGCACGCGGATCACAAACGACTCCGTGGGGTTCGGCTGGTCGTTGCTCAGGTATGTCAGTCGAGGCAGCAGCCGGAACTTGATGCCGGCGTACTCGCCGTTTGTGATGTCCACCTGCCATGCGTTGCTGATCGCGGACTCGATCCGTGGAATGTCGCTCTTCGCACGCTTCTGGCCATCCTGATCTGACATGCCTACGTACACGATCCGGATATTTACGGTCAACGTCACGGTGTTGCCGCTCTGAGACGCCGTTGCGGCCCGTCGCATTCTGCGCCCCGCGACCGTACCGCCCCACAGCTCAGGGGCCGCGCGCTCGGAACGCGACGTTGCCTGGTCCCGCTTCCTGCCGCGAGCAACCGCATCACCTTGCCGTGCCTGTTCTGCCGACTCCACGAACTTCTGGGTGGACTGCCGCTCCTGCCCACGCAGCTGCGCCAGGCGGGCACGAACTGTCTGGAGGCGCGCCCATAGCGCCTGCCGATCGTTGTCGGCCTGGACCACCGGTGCGGCCCCGGCCTGCCCATAGGTTTGTTCTACGACGTGGCCCAGCTCGTGTGCGAGCAGTCTGCGCCCGCCCGGGGTGCTGGGCGCGTATCGGCCCGCGCCGAAGACGATATGCGTACCGTACGTGTACGCCCGGGCCTGAACTGCGTGTGCCGACGCCGCAGCGTCCTGATCGGTGTGCACCCTCACGTGGCTGAAGTCGTAGCCGAACGAGGTCTCCATGATGCCCCGGACGTTGTTATCCAACGGACGTCCACGCTGGTGATCCAGGAGCTTGGCCACGGCGGGTGGCCGCTGGGCGTGGAAGGTCACCGAATGTGATGGCCTATCGCGCAGTAGACCGGAGCGCTCCATGCGTCAGCTTTACCATTGCTCCATCACCGGCGCATGTCAGACAGCCACGGACACGTGCCGAGCACCGGGAGCAGCTCGGCTGGGCCGGGACGCCGTCGACGCCGCTGCCGGACGGCCTGGTCCGAGGACCGCGGGTGCGTACGTGCAGCGGTCGCCGGCGATCAGGGGCCGGGGGCCACGCGTGCGCGCGCATGGGGGCGCGATGCCAGCCCGCCCGAAACGCCTCCCACAGCGTCGTCACGCGTGCGCGCGCGAGCACCCGTTGGCGCACGGGCACGCGCGAGCCCGCCGCACAAGCGTGCGCCCCCGTACCGCACCAGCCTCAGCCGAGTGCCGCCAGTGGGTCGTCCAGCACCGGCTGCCAGGCCGCTTCGGCCGCGCCGATGAGGCTGTTGTGGTCGAGCGTGCAGGGCAGGATCGGCACACTGCCGCTGCGGCCCCACAGGCTGCGGTCGGCGACGACGGCGCGCAGCCGCTCGGGGTCGGCCTCCAGCAGCTCGCGGTGGAGGCCGCCGAGGATGACGCGGTCGGGATTGAGGATGTTGACGAGGCCGGCGAGGCCGAGGCCGAGACGGTCGATGAGCAGTTCCGCGGCGGTGCGTACGGAGGGGTCCGCGTACTCCGAGCGGAGCAGGTCGCGGGACTGCTGGAGCAGGGAGACCTCGGGGCCGGGGGCACGGCCGGCGGCGGTGAGGAAGGCGAGCGGGTCGGCCTCGACGTCCAGGCAGCCGCGGCTGCCGCAGTGGCACGGCAGGCCCGTGGGGTTGACGGTCAGGTGGCCGACCTCCAGGGCGAGGCCCGAACTGCCGGAGTGCAGTCGGCCGTCGAGGACGAGCGCGCCGCCGACACCGCGGTGTCCGGTGGCGACGCACAGCAGGTGCTGGGCACCGCGGCCGGCACCGTGCCGGTGTTCGGCGAGAGCGGCGAGGTTGACGTCGTTGCCGGTGACGCCGGTCGCCTGGCCGGTCCCGGGGCCGGGGACGCCCGCTTTGGCGAGGGCCTCGGTGAACAGGGCACGGACCGGCGCGCCGGCGGGCCAGGACAGGTGCAGCGGGTTGAGGGCCGTGCCTTCCGGTTCGGCGACGGCGGAGGGGACGGCGAGGCCCGCGCCCAGGCAGCGGCGGCCGGTCTCGCGCAGCAGGCCGGCGCCGGCCTCGACGACGGCGTCGATGATGTGCGAGGGGTCCGCGGGCACGGTCATGCAGCCGGGCGCGGTGGCGACCATCCGGCCGCCGAGGCCGACGAGGGCGGCGCGGAAGCCGTCGGCGTGGATCTGCGCGGCGAGAACGACCGGGCCGTCCGGGGCGACGGAGAGCCGATGCGAGGGGCGGCCCTGGGAACCGGCGGGCGCGCCGGGGCGGGCGTCGACCTCGATCAGTCCGAGGGCCTCCAGCTCGGCGGCGACGGCTCCGGCGGTCGCGCGGGTCACCCCGAGTTCGGCGGTGAGCACGGCGCGCGTGGGGGCGCGACCGGTGTGTACGAGCTCCAAGGCCGGGCCGAGGGCACCACGGCCCCGCTCCAAACGTGTTGTCCGAGTCTGGGTCACCCCCCTATTCTGACTTTGTGCCGACGCTAAACAAAATACGGACGGCCGTTCTGGGCCGATCCGGTCCGAAACCCTCCGATCCTGCCCTCCGCCGCCTTCGCACTGCCCTGACATTGTTCTTCGCGCTCGACGGCCTGCTCTTCGCCGGCTGGGTGGTCCGCATTCCCGCGATCAAGGAGCAGACCGGGGCGTCCGCGGGCGCGCTCGGGCTCGCCCTGCTGGGCGTGTCGGCCGGTGCGGTGGCCACCATGACCGTGACCGGCAGGCTGTGCCGGCGGTTCGGCAGCCACCCCGTGACGGTCGCCGCCGGGCTGCTCATGTCCCTGGGCATCGCCCTGCCGCCGCTGACCCACTCGGCGCTCGCCCTCGGTCTCGTCCTGCTCGTCTTCGGCGCCGCCTACGGCGGACTCAACGTCGCCATGAACAGCGCGGCCGTGGACCTCGTCGCGGCCCTGCGCAGGCCGGTGATGCCGAGCTTCCACGCGGCGTTCAGCCTCGGCGGCATGCTGGGGGCGGGGCTGGGCGGTCTGGTCGCCGGGCAGTTGTCCGTCACCCGCCACCTGCTGCTCCTGACCGCCGTGGGCCTGCTGCTGAGCGTGGTCGCGGGCCGCGCGCTGCTCTCCCGGCCGGCGCCCGCCGCCGACCGGACGGCCGCACCGGCGAAGCGCGACGGCGGGACGTCCGGTCACGAGCGCGGGACAGCCGATCGCGGACAGGGGACGGCCGGGCGCACGCGGGGGCTGGTCGCCGTCTTCGGGCTGATCGCGCTGTGCGACGCCTACGGGGAGGGCGCGCTCGCCGACTGGGGCGCGCTCCACCTCCAGCAGGACCTCGGTGCCCGGTCCGGCCTCGCGGCCGTCGGCTACTCCGTCTTCGCGCTCACCATGACCGTCGGGCGCCTCACCGGCAGCAGGCTCCTCGAACGGCTCGGCCAGACAAGGACCTTGGTCGCGGGCGGGGCGACCGCGGCGCTGGGCATGCTGCTCGGGTCCCTCGCGCCGACGGTCTGGGCGGCGCTGGCGGGCTTCGCGATCACAGGCTTCGGCCTGGCCAACATCTTTCCCGTGGCGATCGGGCGGGCGGGGGAGCTGGCCGGTCCGAGCGGCGTCGCCACGGCCTCCACGTTCGGCTACGGCGGCATGCTGCTCGGGCCGCCGGCGATCGGCTTCCTCGCCGACTGGTTCTCCCTGCCCATCGCCCTGACCACGGTTGCCGCCCTCGCCGCCGTGGCCGCGGCGATCGCCTACGGCACCCGGAACGTGGTGCGATCCGCCTCACGGTGACGGGCCGGGCGCTGTCAGTGGTGGCTGACACAATGCGATGTGTGGGGGCCGCGGGGGCTTTCGGTCACCGCGCGTGAGGACCGCGGGCGAGGAGAGGGGTGGGCGCCATGAGCGTCGGGCGTACCGACTGGCAGTGCGCGGGGGTGCGCTGGAGTCCTTCCGGGCCGGAGCTGACCTGGCTGCACCCCGGGCGCGGGGCACGCACCTCTCCCCTGCCGCCGAACCGGCCGCTGGCCTTCACGACGGGCGACGCGCGGCGCTGCGTCGGGGTGCGCAGGGGCGGCCGGCACACGCCGTGCCCGGTCGGTGCCGAGGTCACGGCCACGGCCGTCTCGGCGCAGTGCGCGGAGTGCGCGCGGCTGGACCGGGCCCACTCGGTGGCCGCCGACACCATCGCCGACGACCCGCGCCCGTACGACGTCTACCTGGCCTGGTTCGGGCCCGGGGTGGTCAAAGTGGGCATCACGGCAGCGGAGCGCCAGGGGGTGCGGCTGCTCGAACAAGCCGCGCTGTCCTACGCGCTGCTCGGGCGCGGTCCGCTCATGGCGGCCCGCCGGGCGGAGGCGGTGCTGGGCGCGGCGCTGGCGGTCCCGGACCGCTTTCCGTACGCGGCCAAGCGCGCCGCACGGCACCCCGCGCCGCCTCAACGGCAGCGGACGGCGGAGCTGGCGGAGCTGCACGAGCGGGCTCGCGGGCTCGGCGGACTGCCGGAGTCGCTGGACGTACGGCCCTTCGCGCCGGTCCACCACGACGCCATGTTCCACCTCGACCGGCTGCGGCGCGGTCCGGGCGTGGTCGACCTCTCCCCCGGCGTCTCCATAACCGGCCGGATCGCCGCGGTGGCGGGACCGGATCTCTATCTGGAGACGGCGGACGGCCGGCTGCTGCTGGTCGACGCGCGACGGCTGGCGGGCTGGCCGCTCCTGGCCGCGGCGCCGGAGGCGGGGACCACGGCTGCCGTCCGCCCACCGGAGGTGGAAGGCCCGGACGCGCTGTTCTGAGACCGCCGGACGGGTCCGCCGGCCGCCGAGGCCGGATGAACCTGGCAGCACTACGCGCCCGGCGACGACACACGGTGACCACGGACCCTCACTCATCGAGGAATACGCGACAGCCGATTGTGCGAGGTTGCCAGTTCCAGCCCCCCTCGACGGCAAGACCGCCTTCGAGCTGGTGGCCGAGGCGCAGGGTGCGGCGGGCCAGGGCTGAGCCGGGCGGGGGACCCGTTCCGCCTAGGCTGGCTTCAAGGCCGCGCAGGTGTGCCGCGGTACGGGCACGACCGGGTGGAATGAGGAAAGACGATGTCGGCGATCCGGCTGTTGGTGCTGGGGGCGGTGCGCCAGCACGGGCGCGCTCACGGCTATCAGGTGCGCAACGACCTGGAGTTCTGGGGCGCGCACGAGTGGTCCAACGCCAAGCCCGGATCGATCTACCACGCGCTCAAGCAGATGGCCAAGCAAGGGCTGTTGATCGCGCACGACGTCGCCCCGAGCGAGGCCGGCGGACCCCCGCGAACGGAGTACGAGCTGACGGGGAAGGGTGAGGCGGAGTACTTCACGCTGCTGCGCGAGGCCCTCTCCTCCTACGACCAGAAGGTCGACGTCCTCAGCGCGGGAGTGGGGTTCATCGTCGACCTGCCGCGTGCCGAGGCCATCGCGCTGCTGAAGCGGCGGGTGGAGTCACTGGAGGCGTGGCGGTCCAAGATCGGTCGGCACTGGACCCCGGACGCGGGCCAGGACTGGGGCTACATCGGCGAGATCATGGGCATGTGGGTGCACACCGCGCAAAGCGGGGCGCAGTGGACCCGCGGGCTGATCGAGCGCCTGGAAGGCGGGGTTTACGTCATGGCGGACGAGGGCGATCAGTGGAAGGGCGTCGTCACCAGCGGCGAGCAGTGACCCGGCGGCCGGGAGCGCGCTGAGCGCCCACGCGGGGCCGGGTCCCACCGACAGAACACAGTAATCAAGTTTGACTCCCTTCGGGGTGAGGAGTAGCTTCACCCGGGCGTAGTCAAGTTTGACTACCTATCGGAGGAGAGCGCATTGACTGACACCGATCACGCGATCGTTGTCGAAGGACTGCGGAAGATCTACGGGACGAAGCACGCCCTCGACGGCCTGGACCTCAGCGTCCCGCGCGGCACCGTCCACGGGCTGCTCGGCCCCAACGGGGCCGGCAAGACCACGGCCGTCCGCGTCCTCGCCACCCTGCTGCGACCCGACGCCGGCCGGGCCGAGGTGGCGGGGCGCGACGTATTGAGCCACCCCGACGAGGTCCGCCGGCGCATCGGCCTGCTCGGCCAGCACGCCGCCGTGGACGAAGAGTTGAGCGGCCGTCAGAACCTCGACATGTTCGGCAGGCTCTACCACCTCGGCCCCCGCCGGGCCGCCGCCCGCGCCGAGGAGCTGTTGGAGCGGTTCGACCTGGCCGACACCGGGCGCAAGCCCGTCGGCCGCTACAGCGGCGGCATGCGCCGCCGCCTCGACCTGGCCGCCGCGCTGATCCTGGCCCCGGAGGTGCTCTTCCTCGACGAGCCCACCACCGGACTCGACCCGCGCGGCCGCACCGAGGTGTGGGAATCGGTGCGCTCCCTGGTCGGCGGCGGCACGACCGTGCTGCTGACCACCCAGTACCTGGAGGAGGCCGACCAACTCGCCGACAGGATCTCCGTCGTCGACACCGGCAAGGTCATCGCGGCAGGCACCCCCGACGAGCTCAAGGCCCGGCTCGGCGGCGACCGCATCGACGTCGTCGTGCGCGACGCCGGCCGGCTGTCCGCCGCCGGGGCCGTCGTGGCCATGGCCGCCCGCGCGTCCGCCGTCACCACCGACCCCGACCGCCGGCTGATCAGTGCGCCGGTCACCGACCGGATGGCCGCACTGACCGAGACCGTCCGGGCACTGGCGGCGGCCGGCATCGAGGCGGCGGACATCGCGCTGCGCCGCCCGACGCTCGACGAGGTGTTCCTGCACGTCACGGGCGCGGCACCGGCCGACGCCGCAGCGAAGGAAGGAGCGGCCGCATGAGCCACGTCCCCGCCCACGCCCCCGCACCGGCACACCCCTCGGCCTGGGTCCTCGCCGACTCCTGGACCATGACCCGGCGCGGCCTCGCGCACTGGGCCCGGCAGCCCGTCCAGGTCATCGTCGGCCTCGCCTTCCCGGTCATGATGCTGCTGATGTTCGCCTACTTCCTCGGCGGCGGCATGACCGTCCCGGGCGGTGGCGACTACAAGGAGTTCCTGGTCCCCGGCATGCTCGCGCTGACCATGGCCTTCGGCCTGGAGGGCACGATGGTCGCCGTCACCCAGGACCTCAACAAGGGCGTCATCGACCGCTTCCGGTCCCTGCCGATGGCCCCCTCCGCCGTCCTCGTCGGCCGCAGCGCCCTGGACATGCTCCAGTCGGTGCTCAGTCTGCTCGCGATGATCGGCGTCGGGCTGCTGATGGGCTGGCGCTGGCACGACGGCCTCGGCAACGCCCTCCACGCGGTGGGGCTGCTGCTCCTGCTGCGGTTCGCGATGCTGTGGCTCGGCATCTACCTGGCGATGGTGGCGGGCAAGCCCGAACTCGTCCAGGCCGTGCAGATCCTCATCTGGCCCGTCGGCTTCCTCTCCAACGTCTTCGCGTCCGCCGAGACGATGCCCGGATGGCTCGGGGCCATCGCCGAGTGGAACCCGATGTCGGCCACGGCGGCCGCCGTCCGGGAGCTCTTCGGCAGCCCCGGCGCGGACGGCGGCTCCTGGGCGGCCCAGCACGCCCTGTCGATGGCGGTGGCCTGGCCGCTGCTCCTGCTCGCGGTCTTCCTGCCGCTCGCCCTGCGGCGCTACCGGGGGCTGGGAAGGTGAGCCGGGCCCGGCGGTCGCGTACGTCCCGCGGGACCACGGCGGCGGGGGTCCGCCGGGCAGGCGGTAGCGCTGCTCAGTGATGGAAGGCGGTGGCGACGGCCTGGGGCCGGTCCAGCGGTCCCGGCTGTCGCCGCAGCTCCGGCAGGAGGGTGCCCAGGTCGTCGAGGAACAGCTCGGCGAGGTCGAGCGAGAAGCCGTTGCGGCAGACCGCCGCGATGCGGGAGCTGAGCCGCCGCGAGGGCGACTTCGGCCCGGGCCGCAAGGTCGAGGGGTCAAGTCCTTCGGTGCAGGAGGCGTGGACGATGCGGTCCAGGCCGGCTCCCAGAAGCGGTGCGGCTGTCCGCAGCGAGGCGTCCAGTGCGAGGCGAGGGCGAGCTCCACGAACCGGTGAGCGTCCCCGTTGCGCCGGATGTCTCGTTCCTGACTGTCGTGGGCATGACTCGGGGATGATCAGGGCGTCCGGATGTGCGGTGGGGGAAGTGGAGGCCAAGGGCGTGCTGGAGCAGGTCAACGAGCAGACCGAGAAGGGTTACGTGCTGCTGCAGGCGGCGGTAGCCGAGGGAGCGCTGGGCGATGTCGAAGCCGCCTACCGCAGGGCGGAGACGCTGGCCGGGCTCGGCGATGCGGCGGCCGTGGTGCTCGTACGCGTCGCGAGCGACTTCGTGTGTCGGCTGTCCCTGGCGCAGGGACCGGACTGGACCACGAGCAAGGACGATGATGGCAATCAGGTCAACATCGAGGAGAGCTCTCCCGAGGAGCGGGTTTTCATCCGCCGGATGATGGCTGCCTGGTCGGCTGGTGACGCCGAAACCTTCGAGGCGCTGCTGGGCAGCGTCTGCTCCGATCCGCGACGCCGCCGTACCCATCTCCAGGACCTGTTCCGGCTCACCGTCGACGAAGCCGAGCTCCACGGCCAACGCGCGCGGCGGCCGTTCACCGTGGTCCGGCAGATGACCAATTCCATCCTCAAGGAAGGGCTGCAGAAGGAGGACCGGAACCGCTGACCGCCCGGAGACCGCCGCAGTGTGCGGCACGCAAGTCCGGGGGGTTGGTGCCCGGGGCGGCGCCCGGCATGTTCGAGGTTCCCTCAAAGCGGACGGCAGTGATCTGCGGGATGCCGACGACCAGCTGCACGTCCGGGCCACCGCCGACGCGGCGGGTGACGTCGACTGGGACATCAACGTCGACTCCACCTCCGTCAGGGCCCACCAGCACGCCGCCGGAGCCCGCAACGACCCGCCGGCACGGCCGGCCGTCTCAACAGGGGTCGTGCACAGGGACGTTCGCCTGTGCCTGCCGGCCTTTCCGGAGGAGGCGGTCCGGGCGGTGAGTCCCTCGGCCGGTCCCGCGGCGGGCTGACCACGAAGGTTCACCTGGCCGCGGACGGCACCCGGTTCGAGCCGGTGCTGGACAAGATCCGCGTGCCTCGCATGGGGCTCGGCAGGCCGCGGCGGAGACCGGACAGCGTCAGCGCCGACCGGGCCTACAGCAACAGCGTCATCCGCGCTTACCTGCGGCGCCGCGGCAACCGCCACCCGCCATCAGCGCATACAGCCCGACCGCCACCGGCAGCCGGACATCACCGCCCGCCGCCGGCACCCCCGCGGTCCACCGACGACAGCACGCGCCGCGCCATCGGGTGCGTCCGGACGATCTCGGCGAGCGTCGTCGTCCCGCGGGTGATCCGCGCGAAAGCGTGCCACGCGGGGCGGAAGCCCGTGATCGCCGCGTGCATCATGCCGGGGCGGCGCTCGAAGAAGGCGAGCATCCGGCGCCCGACGCCCATCTCGACGCCCAGCCCCGCCTTGATGGCGAAGGTGTAGTTGAGCGCCTGCCGGCGCGCGTCGACCGCGTCCTGCGCCTCGCCGATACGGACCGCCCACTCCCCCGCCAGCCGACCCGAGCGCAGGGCGAAGGAGATACCCTCGCGGGTCCAGGGCTCCAGCAGTCCGGCCGCGTCGCCGCACACGATGACCCGGCCGCGGGAGAGCGGGGAGTCGTCCGAGCGGCAGCGCGTCAGGTGGCCGGAGGAGATGCTCGGCTCGAAGCCCGCCAGGCCGAGTCGGGCGATGAAGTCCTCCAGATAGCGCTTGGTGCCCGCGCCCTCGCCCCGGGCGGAGATCACACCGACCGTGAGGGTGTCGCCCTTGGGGAAGACCCAGCCGTAACTGCCGGGGATCGGGCCCCAGTCGATCAGCACCCGGCCCGCCCAGTCCTCGGCGACGGTCGGCGGGACCGGGATCTCCGCCTCCAGGCCGAGGTCGACCTGGTCCAGCTTGACCCCGACATGCGCCCCTATCCGCCCGGCGCTGCCGTCGGCACCGACGACCGAGCGGGCGAGGACGGCCGTGCCGTCACCGAGGACGACGGCGACCGTGCGGCGGTCGGGCACGGCCGGGCCGTGCTGCTCGACGCGCGAGACGGTCACGCCCGTACGCACCTCGGCGCCGGCCTCCTTCGCGGCCTCGACCAGCGCGGCGTCGAACTCCGGCCGGTTGATGAGCCCGAAGAGCATCCGCTTGGAGCGGCGGGTGCGCGTCAGCTTCCCGTTGAGGGAGAACGTGACGGCGTGCACGCGGTCGCGCAGCGGCAGTTCGAAGCCGGGCGGCAGGGCATCGCGCGAGGGGCCGATGATGCCGCCGCCGCACGTCTTGTAGCGGGGCAGTTCCGCCTTCTCCAGGAGCAGCACCCGACGGCCCGCGGACGCGGCGGCGTGCGCGGCCGAGGCCCCCGCGGGCCCCGCGCCCACCACCACGACGTCCCACACCGGCTCCTGGCCCTCGGCCGCGTCCCGCCCCGCGTCCTGGGCTGCGTTGTCGCTGCTCACCTGTGCTTCTACTCCCGATCGATCACCGGCTACCGCTACCGCCCGCATCCTACGGCCCGTCGCCCGTCCGGCCCGCCGCAGGGAAGGGCGCGACCATCCCGCGCAAAAGCCATGGGAGGATCAGCGGACAATCGCCCGTACGTACGGATAACGCCGTGCCCTCAAGGAGCGTTCCATGGAACCGTCCTCGACCGTCCCGCCCCAGCCGGCCCCGGCCGCGCTGGCGGCGGCCGTTGCCGCCCTCCAGCCCCGCGCCCGGACCGAGCTGACCGAGCTGGTGGCCTTCAAATCGGTGGCGGACGAGGCGCAGTTCCCCCGCAGCGAGTGCGAGGCGGCGGCGGACTGGGTCGCCGGCGCGCTGCGCGCCGAGGGCTTCGAGGAGGTGGCCCTCCTCGACACTCCGGACGGCACCCGGTCCGTCTACGGCTTCCTCCCGGGCCCGGCGGGCGCCCCCACGGTTCTGCTCTACGCGCACTACGACGTACAGCCGCCACTGAACGAGGCCGCCTGGATCTCGCCGCCGTTCGAGCTGACCGAGCGCGACGGGCGCTGGTACGGGCGCGGCGCCGCCGACTGCAAGGGCGGGCTGATCATGCACCTCACCGCCGTGCGGGCGCTCAAGGAGCACGGCGGCGTCCCGGTCAACCTGAAGATCATCATCGAGGGCTCGGAGGAGCAGGGCACCGGCGGCCTGGAGCGGTACGCCGAGGCGCACCCGGAGCTGCTGACCGCCGACACCATCGTCATCGGCGACGCGGGCAACTTCCGGGTGGGCCTGCCGACCGTCACCGCGACGCTGCGCGGGATGACGCTCGTCCGCGTCCAGGTGGACACCCTGGAGGGCAATCTGCACTCCGGCCAGTTCGGCGGAGCGGCACCCGACGCGCTGGCCGCGCTGATCCGCGTGCTGGACTCGCTGCGCGCCGAGGACGGCTCGACGACCGTCGACGGGCTGGCGGCGGACGCGGCGTGGGAGGGCCTGCAGTACCCGGAGCAGGAGTTCCGCAAGGACGCGAAGGTCCTCGACGGCGTGGAGCTGATCGGTTCCGGCACGGTGGCCGACCGCATCTGGGCCCGGCCGGCCGTCACCGTCCTGGGCATCGACTGCCCGCCGGTCATCGGCGCCACGCCGTCCGTGCACGCGGGCGCGCGGGCGCTGGTGAGCCTGCGGGTGCCGCCGGGCACGGACGCGGCCGAGGCCACGAAGCTGCTGGCCGCGCACCTGGAGGCGGCCACGCCGTGGGGCGCGCGGGTCGCGGTGGAGCAGGTCGGCCAGGGTCAGGCGTTCCGCGCCGACACCGCGAGCCCGGCGTACGCGTCGATGGCCGAGGCGATGCGCGTCGCGTACCCGGGCGAGGAGATGCAGATCTCCGGCATGGGCGGCTCGATCCCGCTGTGCAACACCCTGGCCACCCTCTACCCCGAGGCGGAGATCCTGCTGATCGGCCTCAGCGAGCCGGAGGCGCAGATCCACGCGGTGAACGAGAGCGTGTCCCCGCAGGAGCTGGAGCGGCTCTCCCTGGCCGAGGCGCTGTTCCTCGTCAACTACGCGGCGAGCAGGCGCTGACCGCAGCCGTCAGCCGACCGGGACGCCCGCTTCGAGGTTGAGCGGGCGTCCCTGTTCGCGGGCGCGCAGCGCCCACCGCAGTCTGCGCAGCCGTTCGGGCGGCAGCAGGGACGCCGCCTCGTCCTCGGTGACGAAGCGCCAGCCGCGCAGCTCCGCGCCGGGCAGCAGGAGCCGGTCCGCGTCGGCGCCGGGCAGCCGGCCGCCGTCGAAGAGGAAGCGCATCCCGCCGTAGCCGGGCGGCTTGGGCGGCTCCCAGTCCACGACCAGCAGCCGGGGCACCGAGGGCAGTTCGATGCCTATCTCCTCGGCGACCTCGCGCATGCCGGCGCGGGCAGGAGCCTCGCCGGGCTCCACGACGCCGCCGGGGAACTCCCAGCCGGGCTTGTAGGTGGGGTCGACCAGGAGCACCCGGTCCGCCTCGTCGAAGAGCAGCACGCCGGCGGCGAGGGTCTCGGCCGTCGGCTCGGGCGTCTGGACGATCTCGCAGGGGGCCGCGGCGCCGCCGCGCACGGCCTCCACGACCTGTTCGGCGGCCTCCCGGGGCGTCAGCTCATCGGTGTCGACGGCGAAGGCGTCGGACCTCAGCCAAGGCAGGGCCGCCCGGTACGGCCCGATGTGGTCCAGGGCCCACCGCCGGACGCTCGCGCTGCGCTCGGAGTCGTCCGCGAACTCCTCGCGGCCCGCTGCGCGCTCCCGCAGGATCGTTTCGTCAGCAGTCAGCAGGATGTGCCTGACCTGGATGCGGCGGGCGGCGAGCCCACCGAAGATCTCGTCGCGGTACTCCTGGCGCAGCAGCGTCATGGGGACCACGAGCACCCCGCCGACCTCCGCGAGCAGCGCGGCGGCCGCGTCCACGACCAGCCGGCGCCAGATCGGCAGGTCCTGGAAGTCGCCGACCTCGCCCATCCTCTTCGGCGGCAGGAGGTGGCGCAGCACCCCGCCGATCACCTCGGGGTCGTAGAGGGTACTGCCCGGGATCAGCTCGGTCAGCTCCTGCGCCGTGCTGGTCTTCCCCGCACTGAACGCGCCGTTCAGCCAGACGATCACGGTTCCCCCTTCGCCGTCGACCCCTGTGAAGTGCCCGGAACACCCTGCCACGGAAACGCGTGCGAGGGGCATGAGGCGGGGCGGGTCTCCCGGACGACCACCGACGGCCGGAATCCGCCCCCGCGAGCCCCGCCCGGGCGGCCCGGCCGCGGCTCGCGGCCACGTCGGCCGGGGCGAACGGTGCGGCGCGCGGCGCCGGCGGCCCGTCACCTGCGGCGCGTACGACGCCGGCCGACAGGTCGGCGGTGTCCAGCGGAGCGTACGGATGGCGGCGCAGCGGGTCTACGCATGCGACGTCTCAGGAGGCGGCTTCGGGGCGTCCGGGAGTACGGGTCGGCGGGATGTGGCCGGGGCCGCCGTGCCCCGCCGGGGGCCCGTCGGGGGTACCAGTGCCCGACGCG
>NZ_JAGGOL010000177.1 GCF_018614525.1 Streptomyces sp. ISL-11 | reverse complement strand
CGCCGGGGGCGGTCGCGGCCGTGCGGGGGCGGCTGACCTGCCAGAGCGCGGACGCGGCGCGCAGGGCGCGGGCGGGGGTGGGGTAGTCGGGCAGGCCGGCCTCGCGGAGCTGGGCGGGTGCGTCGGGGGCGAGGAAGTCGGCACCGGTGCGGGCGACGAGGATGGGCTTGCCGCCCTTGCGGGCCGCCTTGGACAGGGCGGTGACGGCCTTCTCGACGTCGGGGCCGGCCATCACGCAGAAGCAGGCGATGATGATGTCGACGGAGGGGTCGTCGATCAGGACGTCGAGGGATTTGTCGAAGAGCGAGGGGTCGCTCAGGACGGTCGCGGTGATGTCGACGGGGTTGTCGACGGCACCGAAGGGCGGGACGATCTCGGCGAGGGTGGCGGTGCTCTCCGGGCTGAGGGTGCTCAGTTCGAGACCGGCGTCCTCGACCGCGTCGGCGGCCAGGATGCCGGAGCCGCCGGAGGTGGTGACGACGGCCACCCTGGGTCCCTTGGGGCGCAGGGGGAATTCGAATGCCTGGGCCACGTCGAGGAGTTCGTCGATGTCGTCGACGCGTACGATGCCGAGTTGGCGCAGGGCGGCGTCCAGGACGCGGTCGTCGGTGGCCAGGGCTCCGGTGTGGGAGGCGGCGGCGCGGCCGCCCGCCTCGGTGCGGCCGGACTTCAGCAGGGCGACGGGCTTGCCGGACTCGGCGAGCAGGCGCAGCGTGTCCGTGTCGGGGATGTCCTCGAGGTAGCCGAGCAGGCCGGTGCAGCCGGGTTCGGCGGACAGTTCGCGCAGGACTTCGAGGGCGGTGACGTCGGCGTCGTTGCCCGTGCTGACGACCCATCCGGGGCGCAGTCCGCGCTGCAGGGCGAGGCTCGCGGCGCCGAAGCCGAGGGCGCCGCTCTGGCTGACGAAGGCGAGGGTGCCGGGCTCGAAGGGGACGCTCTCGGCGCCGAAGAGAGGGCTGAAGGTGGCGAGGACGCGGTTGTTGAAGCTGACGGCGCCGATGCAGTTGGGGCCGATCAGGCGCAGTCCGCCGGCGCGGGCGCGGGTCACCAGCTCGTCCTGGAGGGCGGCGCCTTCGTCGCCGGTCTCGGCGAAGCCCGAGGAGGCGATGATGGCCAGGGGGACGCCGGCGGTGACGCAGTCGTCGACGGCACCGGGCACGCGGTCGGCCGCCACCATGATCAGGGCGAGGTCGACGGGCCCCGGGGCATCGGTGAGGCTGGGGTAGGCGGGGACGCCCAGGACCTCGCCGCCGCGGGGGTTGATGGGCAGGATGCGGCCCTTGTAGCCGTGGCGCAGCAGGAAGTCCATGGGCTTCCGGCCGAGGGCGCCGGGGCGTTCGGTCGCACCGATGACGGCGATGGACTCGGCGTTCCACAGGGCGGATATTGCGCTCATGCCATGATCTCCTGGACAGCGGTGGTGGTGGCGGGTGTGGTCGCCGCACTGGCGTGTGCGGGGTCGTGCTCGGGGGCGAAGAGTTCGCGCAGGGCGTCGACGTAGATGTCGCCGTCGGGGGCGCCGGCGAGCCGTCGGGCGCGGACGGTGGGCTGGTGGAGCATCTTGTCGACGATCCGCCGGACGCTGTGGGCGACTTCCTGCTGGGCGGCGGTGTCCATGGCGTCCAGGCGGCGGCGGAGCCGGTCGAGTTCGGTGGTGGTGGCCTCGGCGGCGCTGGTGCGCAGGGCGGCGAGGATCGGGGTGGCGCGGGCGGCGCGCCGGGCCGCCTTGAAGTCGGCGACCTCCGTGTCCACGATGCGGTGGGCGGCCTCGACGCTGGCGACGGAGAGTTCGTCGTCCCCGCCCTCCGCGGCGATGCGCTGGAGGTCGACCAGGACCGTGCCCTCGACGGCGGCGACCTCGGCCTCGATGTTGCGGGGCAGGGAGAGGTCGAGCAGGTACAGCTCGCGGCCCGCGCGGTGCGCCATGGCTTCGGCGACGTGCCGGCCGGTCACCAGCGGGGTGGTGGACGCGGTGCAGCTGACGACCACGTCGACCTCCGCCAGGAGGCGGGGGATGTCCTCCAGGGGGTACCCGGTGCCGCCGGCGGTCTCGGCCAGACGCTGTGCCTTGTCGGGGGTGCGGTTGGCCATGTGGACGGTCCGCAGACCGGAGCGGCGCAGCGCGGCGAGGACGACGCCGCCGAACGAGCCGGCGCCGACGACGAGGGCGGTCTTGCCGTCGAGCGAGCCGACGAGGCGCTCGAAGAAGGCCAGCCCGGCGGTGGCGAGGGAGCGGCCGGCCTCGTTGAGCCCGGTCTCGTTGCGGGCGCGCTTGCCGGCGCGCAGGGCGGCCTGGATGGCCTGGTTGAGGGTCTTGCTGGCGGTGCCGGTGCGCTGGGAGCGGTCGAGGGCCTCCTTGACCTGGCCGAGGACCTGGTCCTCGCCGAGGACGACGGAGTCGAGCCCGGCGGCGACCTGGAAGAGGTGGCGCAACGCGTCGTCGGCGGCCCGGACGTAGCTGTAGGGGGTGATCTCGTCGGCGTGGACGCCGGTGTGCTCGGCGATCAGGCGGACGACGGCGGGCGCGGGGTCGGTGCCGGGGGCGGTCTCCAGGTAGATCTCCATCCTGTTGCAGGTCGACAGGATGAGGGAGGCGCCGAGGCCCTCGGTGGCGGCCAGGTCGCCGGCCAGATCCTCCAGCGGGCGCGGGGTCTCGTAGAGGCGTTCGAGGAGGTCGAGGGGGGCGGTGGCGTGGCTGATGCCCACGGCTGTCAGCCGGGTGTCATCGGATGTGTGTCGTTCCACGGTCTGTACACCTTGGTGTGAGGCGGGCGGGAGTGGAGCGCCTGCCGGCCGGGCGGAGGGGGGCCGTCCCGGCCGGCAGGAGACGGAGGTTCGCCGCGCGGGGCGCGGGACGGTGGGTCAGCGGCCCACGCGCGGGGCGAACTCGGTGGCCCAGTACGTGATGATCTGGGAGGCACCGGCGCGGTGGATGGCGGTGAGGCTCTCGACGATCGTGCCGTCGCGGTCGATCCAGCCGCGCTCGGCGGCCGCCTCGATCATGGAGTACTCGCCGGAGACCTGGTACGCGGAGACGGGCACGTCCACGCGGTCGGCGATGAGGCGCACGATGTCGAGGTAGGCCAGGGCGGGCTTCACCATGACCATGTCGGCGCCCTCGGCGAGGTCGAGGTCGACCTCGCGCAGCGACTCGCGGATGTTGCCGGGGTACTGCTGGTAGGTGCGCCGGTTGCCCTGCAGGGACGATTCGACGGCGTCGCGGAACGGCCCGTAGAAGTGGGAGGCGTACTTCGCGGAGTAGCCGAGGATCGCGACGTTGTGGTGGCCGGCCTGGTCGAGGGCGGCGCGG
The DNA here is from genome assembly GCF_018614525.1 of Streptomyces sp. ISL-11. Classification (GTDB taxonomy): domain Bacteria; phylum Actinomycetota; class Actinomycetes; order Streptomycetales; family Streptomycetaceae; genus Streptomyces. The sequence continues at coordinate 4,480 of NZ_JAGGOL010000177.1, read as the reverse complement.
ATGTGGCGGACCTGTCCGTCCATCATGCCGCTGGGGGCGACGATGTGGGCGCCGGCGTCGGCCTGGACGACGGCGGCCTTCGCGTAGAGCAGGACGCTGGCGTCGTTGTCGACGTCGCCGTCGGCGCCGAGGACGCCGGTGTGCCCGTGGGTGGTGTACTCGTCGAGGTTGATGTCGCCGATGACGACGGTCGCGTCGCCGACCTCGGCGGTCACGTCGCGCAGGGCGGTCTGGAGGATGCCGTCGGGGTCGACGGCCCCGCTGCCCTGCTCGTCCTTGTCCGTGGGGATGCCGAAGAGCATCACTCCGCCGACGCCCGCGGCGACCGCTTCGGCGGCGGCCTTGCGCAGACTGTCGCGGGTGTGCTGGTAGACGCCGGGCATGGAGGGGATGGGCCGGGGCTCGGTGATGCCCTCGCGCAGGAACAGGGGCTGGATGAGGTTGTTGGCGTTGACCTGGGTCTCGGCGGTCAGGCGGCGCAGCTGCGGGGTGCGGCGCAGGCGGCGGGGGCGGTGCAGGGGTGCCGTGGCCGGGGTGCTGACGGGGGCGGGGCCGAGGGTGGAGTGGGTGTTCATGAGGGTCTTTCACGCTCCCTGGAGGGTCGAGCCGAGGAATACCTTTTCGAGGTGGTGTGCGATGTCGGAGGACGGCCGGTGGAACCAGTAGCCGGCGGTGGAGCGGGCGAAGATGCCCAGCCGGCCCAGCTCGACGGTCAGTTCGGCGAGCTTGACGGCCAGGCCGGCGGGGTCGACGACGGGCATGCCGGCGAGTTCGCGGACGCCGAGGTGCCAGAGGATCTCGTTGGGGATGCCCTCGGCGGGGATGATCACCTCGGCACCCGCGGCGCGGGCGCGTTCGGCGGCGGCGGTGTAGGCGGCGAGGAAGGGGCCGCAGTCGCCGTCGAGTGCCTGGTGGACGCCGTCCCAGCCGCCGGGGACGACTTCGTAGGCGGCCAGGTGGGTGTCCAGGCCGTAGCGGGTGATGTTGGCACGGATGGGCTCTTCGAGAGGCGGCATGAAGCCCAGGAGCCCGAAGCGCTGGCCGGTCATGGCGGAGAGGAAGAAGACGCTCTCGCCGTAGCCGAGCGTGGGGATGCCCGCGAGGTGGCGGGCGTCGCGCAGGCCGGGGTCCTGGCCGGCGGCGGTGATCCAGGCGTCGTGGCCGCCGCGTTCGGCGCGCACCGCGGCGTGGGCGAAGTGCTGGGAGAACAGCACCTGGGCGGCGTGGTGGCCGACCAGGCCGAAGGGGGTGTTGTCGGGGTAGGTGTCGGCGGGCAGGGTGTGGATGTCGATGACGGTGCCGGGGGCGGCGACGGCATCGAGGTGCTCGCGGTACCACTGGTCGAGGAGGGGGATGCGGCCTTCCACCGTATGTTTGTGAAACCAGATGCGCATGGGGTTCCTTTTGGCTTGGGGATGGGGAGGGTGCCGGGGGGGGCAAGGCAGGGCAGCCGTCGGCGGAGCTCGCCGGTGCGGCGGACGCGTTTGCTGTCGGTCACCGGGAGGCCGGCACCGGGCCGGATACCGCGAACGGCCGCCGCGGGCCGGGGGTTCAGACCGCGGTGGGCTGCGCGGCGGCCGTACGCCGGGCAGGGGGAGCGCAGTCCAGGAGTGACGCCTTGACGAGGTAGTCGACGCGGGCGTCGGCGTCGGCGGTCATCCGGCCGATGTCGTCGAGGGCGGTGCGCAGGGCCGTGGCATCGTCGAGGCCGGCGGTGCGGGCTTCGCTGCGCGGGATGACGGCCTCCTGGACGGCCGCGCGGCGGGCGGCTGCCACGGTGGTCAGGGAGCGGTCACCGGTCTCGCCGCGGTACAGGCGGATCAGGGCGCGGCCGTAGGCGACGGCGTCGTGCAGGCCGCAGTTCATGTTCATGCCGCCGGCGGTGGAGGTCAGATGGGCGGCGTCCCCGGCGAACAGGACGCGCCCGGCACGGAAGTTGGGCAGGACGAAGGCGGCCAGGCGGTATGTGTGGGCGTCGCGGACGCGGACGCGGGTGGCGATGCCGGGCAGACTGCCCGCGACCAGCGCGCGTACGGCCGCGGGTGCGGTGACGCGCTCGCGCGGGGTGGTCGCGGGGATGCGGTGGATCAGGCGCCAGTGGTCGGGCATGCCCAGCATGCTGAACGAACCGCGCGCGTCGCGGACGTAGGTCAGCGGGGACAGGCCCGGCACGAGCTCGTCGAGCGGGGTGTCGGTGACGACGCGCAGGGCGTAGGACGGGTAGGGGCGGGCCCGGGAGTCCAGCCGCAGCAGGTCGCGGACGGTGCTGCGGGCGCCGTCGGCGGCGATGACGTGGCGGGCGGTGAGCGGGGCGCGGGCGCCGTCGGGGCCTCGGGTCCACACGCGCAGGCCGTCGGGTTCCTGGCGGAGGTCGAGGACGGTGTGCCCGAAGGCGACATCGGCGTGGGGGTGGCGGGCGAGGGCGTCCAGGAGCAACGGGGTCAGGCGGGCCTGTTCGGCGTGGACCCGGTAGGGGTGGGCGGTGCGGCCTTCGAGGGGCGCGTAGGGCAGGCGGTGCAGGAGGTTGCGGTCGAGGTCGCGCCACTGGATCTCGGTCACGTCGCGGCCGGCCGCGCGCAGGCCGGCGGCGATGCCGAGCTCGTCGAGGAGGTCGAGGGTGGCGGGGTGGAACGTCGACGCCCTGGAGGCGGTCGAGAGACGGCCGGCCGATTCGAGGACGGTGACCGGCACCCCGCCGTGGGCCAGGACGAGGGCCGCGGTCAGTCCTACGGGGCCGGCACCCACGACGACGACCCGGTGACGGTGTGGGCTCATGCCCGGCTGCCGGCGCGGTCGGCGAGGCGCCGCAGGAGCCGGGGCAGTGCGCCGTCGGGGCCGGCGGGGGTGGCGGTGGTGTGCTTGAGGGCCCACCGGGCGGCACAGATGTTGGAGGTGAGCAACGTACGGTCGTTGCCGGCGCCGATGCGGTGGAGGGCCTCGAAGGTGAACATGCCGGTGCCGGTGAACAGCAGGGTGGCGTCCGGGGCGAGGCCCGCGTCGCCGACCTGGCGGACGAGGTCGTCGGTGGTGACGTCGTACGGGGAGAACCGCTCGCGCGCCCGGACCGGGACGATCCGGGTGATGTTCAGGCCGGCCTTCTGCCAGTAGTGGTGGGAGAGTTCGGTCAGCCAGGGCTCGTACGGGGAGACCAGCACGATGTCGGTCAGGCCCAGGTCGGTGCAGGTGTCGAGGGTGGCCAGGGTGGAGGAGGCCACGGGGTAGCCGGCGGTGGCGGCGATCCGGTCGCACAGCTCGCGGTCGCCCTCGGGGTCGAGGAGGTAGTGCGAACCGCTGCAGGCGACCACGACGGCGTCCAGGGCAAGGCCGCCGAACCCGTCGATGACGTCCGGGAGTTGCTCGTTGTAGATGTCCAGGCGGCCGCGCAGGGTGTGGCCGGGCAGGACGGGGAAGCGGGAGGTGTGCACGTTCATGGCCGGGGCGGTGAGGTGGGCGATCTCCGGCTCGGCGGCGGCGTTCCCGGAAGGGACGACGACACCGAGGCGGGCTCTGCTGTGCATGGTCATGGAAGTGTGCATGGTCATGGAAGGAAGCCCCCTTGTTCTCGCGGGAATGGCGGCGGCGACGGCCGCGGGAAGTCCTCGGTCGCCGCGGGGCCGTTGATCGGGCGCGTCTCGCGGCGTTGAAGTGGACGCTATTCCAGGGGCGTTGGGCCGCGCACTACGGGATCACGCAGTCAGCCGTTCCCGCGAGCGGGCGGGGGACGCGGGAGACAGGTTCACGGGAAGGGTGGCCCCGAGGGCGGGGGCGAGCTGGGCGCGGCGGCGGATGGACAGTTTGCGGTAGACGCGGGTGAGGTGCTGCTCGACGGCCCGGCAGGAGACGCCCAGGCGCCCGGCGATGTCGTTGTTGGTGTGACCGGCCAGCACGAGGCGGGCGATTCTCCTCTCGTGCGGGGTGAGGGCGGCCGCGGCGGCGGGCGGCGGGCTCTGGGCGGCCCCGCCGGTGAAGTCGGGCCGTCCGTAGGCGATGTTCCAGTTGCGGACCCTGGACTGGGCGACGAGGGATTCGCGGACGAAGGGATCGGGGCGCAGGGCGCGGTGGAGGGAGATCTCGTCGGGCGCGTCGATGAGGAGGATCTCGCCTCCTTCGCCGTCCCAGGGGCCGCCGCCGATGAGCGGGCCGCGGTCGGAGAGGGTGCGCAGGAAGGTCTCGTGGGCGCTCCACAGACGGCTGAAGCGGCCGTCCAGCGTCCTGAAGGTGCGCTCGACTACGTAGGTCATGGTGAGGTTCCTCGGGTTGTCGTCGCGTCCGTCCCGTGGCGACCGGAGCCGGCCGGCAGGGCGCGGAGTGGGTGAGGATGCGGAAGGGGGCGGGACAGCGGGGCGCGTGGTGCCCGCCGGGGGCGGGCGCGCGTCCCGAGTCCCGCCCCCTTGGGGCGACGCCGCCGGGCGGCCGTGGGTGCGGTGCCGGAGGGCCTACTGGGTGCCGGCAGCCGGGGCGGTGCCCACCTGGGGTGCCG
>NZ_JAGGOL010000176.1:8562-9079 GCF_018614525.1 Streptomyces sp. ISL-11 | reverse complement strand
TAATAGAGACTGGTGCCAGGTGGACCCGTCGGGGCCGGTCAGGGTTTCCGGGCGGCCGTGCTCGTTGTACGAGGCCGCGGTCGCCCTGCCGTCCGGGCGGATCACCGAGGCGAGCCGCCCCTCGTCGTCGTAGCGGCACTCGGTGCTACGGCCAAGAGGGTCCGTCAGGGACAGCAGCCGGTTGTAGCGGTCCCGCCGTGAGTGGGTGGTCGCACCCCTCGGGTCGGTCTCGGCTACTACGTGCAGGGCGTCGTCGACCGTGTAGTGGCTGGTGTGACCCAGGGCATTGGTGACCGAGGTGACCCGCAAGCCGGTGGCCGGGTCGCGCTCCCCGTACTCCAGCGACAACTGCAGATGACCCTCGTCGCCGCTCTGGAAGACACAGCGGTCCTCGGCGTCGTACGTGTAGGAGTAGCGGCTTTCGTTGCGGTCGGTCCACGACGTGATGCGGCCGCGCTCGTCGTAGCCGAAGCGCAGGGGGAGACCGGAGGAGTTGATCACTTCCGTCAGGTCGCCG
>NZ_JAGGOL010000176.1:0-8522 GCF_018614525.1 Streptomyces sp. ISL-11 | reverse complement strand
CGGCGTCGTACTCCCAGCGGACCCAGTTACCACCGCGGTCGGTCACCTGGTCGAGCAGGGCCAGTTCGTCGTCGTACGGCGTGAAGTGCCAGGTGAGCTCGGCGAGCGGGTCCTTGATGACGTAGCTGCCGCTCGCGTCGACCGTCAGCGGCCAGCGCGGGCCCTCGGAGGGAAGAGTCGGGACGTCAGGGGCCGGGTGCGGGTAGGACAGCAGCATGCCGTCCGAGCGGACGAATACGACACCCTCGGCGTCGATCTCCAGCCGTTCGTCGGCGGTGCTCGCCCAGGACGGGCCGAACCACCGGCCCGCGCGGTATCCGGACTCCGCCTGCCGTCGGAAAACCAGCGGCAGGGCGCCGGGCAGCGACACATCGGTCTGCGGCAGGAACATCCGGCCGGTGGCGAGGTTGATGGGGTCGGTGCCGCCGGTGCACTTCTGCTCGTTCGGCTGGCCGCCGTCCTTCGGCTCCTTCGAACCGCGCGCCCGCGCCGCCCCGCTCTCCGCCGCTTCCGCGCCGGTCCTCCCGGCGCTCCGCTCGGCCAGGTCCCTCGCCCCGTGGGCGACCGCGCGGCGGCCGACCGTGCCCGCGGTGCTGGTGCCGCCCGTCCCGAGTGCCGAGGCCAGGTCGAAGCTCAGCCGGCCGGCGGCCTCGCTCGGGTCCTTGCCCCAGCCGTCGCCCAGGAGCACGGAGGGCAGGCGTTCCGGGTGGTTGTTCAGCGCGACGGCGCCCGCGACGGTGGTGTTGAGGTGGTCGAGGTAGAGCGCCGGGTGGGTCAGGTTGTACGGGTCGATCGGGTTGACGCCGCGGACGAACTTCACCACGCCCGCGCCGGCCTTCACGAAGCCGCCCGCGAAGTGGTTGCCCTCGATCGTCGACGCCGTGCGGAAGTCCGCGAAGTCGGCCGACATGCGGTTGTGGAAGGCGGGCTTCTTGGGAGCGTGCTCCAGCGCGCCCTTGACGGTCGCGGCGGCCTTCCCGGCCGCCGAGTCACGCTGGGAACGGGCGTGGGCCAGGATCTCCTTGGCCTCCTTGATCTTCGCCGCTCCCGGATCGGTGAAGTCCCCGGGCGGCACCGGCCGGGTGCCGGGGTCCTTGCCCTGGTCCAGCTTGGCGTTGTAGGCGGTCGCCGCTTCCTTGTACGCCTCGGCCTGGGCCTGGTGGGCGTCCAGGGCCTTCTTCGTGAGGGCCTTGCCCTCCTTGTACGCCGCGACGGCCTCCTTGGCCTGGCCCTGCGCCCAGGTCACGGTGTCCGCGTAGGCGTCCAGGGCCTGGTACGCCTTCTCGCAGGCGTCGGCGGCGTGCGTCCACTGGGCGGGATGCATCTCGAACTTCGCCCGGAACGTTTCCGCGGCCTGTCCGCGCCAGTGGCTCGCGTCGAGGCCCCGCATGCCCTTCCCGACGCGGTCGAACGCGGCGTGGAAGTCCTTCAGGTGACCGGCGGAGGCCCGGATCTCCTTGGCGTTGCCGTGGATGAGTTCATTGGCCTCCTCGGTCTGTCCCAGCTGCTGTTCCGCGATCTTCGCGCCCAGGCTCGAGCCCGTCCGGTCACCCCAGTCCTCGACCGAGTCGGCCAGGCCGTGCAGGCCGACGCCGTCGAAACCGGCGCCGACCTTGTCGGTGGCCCAGTCGACTCCCTCGCCGACCTTCTTCTTGCCGGCGTTCCACAGGTGTTCGCCCTCGTCGCCGACCTTGTCGACGGCCTTCTTGAGCGGGTCCCACACACCCATCAGTGCTCACCCGCGCTTGCGGACGAGTCGGTGGCGCCCGGCTGCTCGTGAGCCCGGGCGGCCGCCGGATCGGTCTCCAGCAAGCGGCGCAGCGCCGGCGCCGTGGGACTGTCCTTCGCGACGCCCTCCCACGTCCGGGCACCGTGCATCGCGGCATCGCGGAACGACTTCCCGCTGTAGTCGATCTTCGCGAAGTTGCCGTTCGCCCGGATGTCGTCCCAGGACATGTTCTCGACTTCCTCGTCCGTGAGGTTTGGATTGGCGCCGAAGGCCGCCCCGACCACCTTCCAGGTGCCCGACTGGTACTTGTCCTGTTCGTAGAACATGCCCGCCGACAGCCCCACGCGCTTCGCGAACTCGTTGCCGTCCTGCACGAGTCCGCGCACGCCCCACTCCCACCGCTCGCAGAACGCCTTGAACTGCGCGGCGAGGCCCTCGTGGCCGAGCTGCATGCCCGACAGGGCGACGTCCTCGAAGCCCCGGCCGACGTTCGACTCGCCGATCATGCCGAGCTCCTTGAGCTCGGCGATCGCGTCCCCGAGTCCCTTGGTGATCAGCGCCAGCTCCTCGGCGCCGGCCTTCAGGCCGTCCTGGCCGCTGCCGCTCACTGTTCCTCCCCGCCCGGCACGTCGACCGCGACCGCTTCCGGGACGATCCCCGTCACCGGCGGGAAGAGCATCGGCCGCTCACCGCCCACGTCGAGGGCCACGCCGGCGGGCGCGCCCACAGCGGGGACGACCACGTCCAGCAGGCGGGCGCCCAGGACCGAGCGGTAGTCCCAGTCGCGGGTCTCGCCGCGGGCCATGGCGAAGCGGACCAGTGCCGTCTCGTCGGTGAAGGCGTGCAGCCAGCGCACGCCGCCGAACTCGGACGACCACAGGCCGCCCCCCTCGTCCAGCGGCACCAGGACCGCCGTCCTGCGGAACTCCCCGATCAGCGCGGCGGGGCGACCCCGCTGCGCGTGCATCGCGGCAACCTCATCCGTCAACGACACCGCAACCGCCCCTCCCCTTTCGGGTGAGGATATAAAACTGACGCACCGTCCGGCCGGGGCAGGTCGGCGTCTCCGCGCCGCGCGGGCCGCCACGCCCACCGGCGGCGTCGGCGCTACGCGCGAGGAGCACGAAGCCGGTGGTCAGGCTCGCTCAGCGGGAAGCTCCCGGCTCTGGGACGACAGCGAAACGTCAGCGTTGCGTGAGCGACGGGCCGCATAGTCGTCGGCATGAACAAGATCAAAGCCGCCATTGTCGCGGCCGCCGTCGTGGCGGGACTCGCCGTGAGCACCGCACCGGCACAAGCGAGCAACTGCACCAAGGGGGGCGCCACCTACGTCTGCGAGTACGGCGTGACCGACCACGCGCTTCCGGGTGGCGAGAAGGAACAGTTCCTGGTCGGCACCGACCTGGCGGTGTGGACGCGCTGGACCAGCGGCGGAAAGTGGAGCGGGTGGTTCTCCCTAGGCGGAACCGCGTGGAGCAAGGTCGCCATTCGGGAACGCACCGACCACGGCCCCGACGCCGTCATCATCTACGTCAAGGGGTCCAACACCCGGGCGTGGGGCAGGGAGCGGATAGCGCCTGGGCAGGAGTGGGGCCCTTGGGATTGCGTCGGGTGCGCGTCCAGCTAGAAGGCTGTCCTGCGATGCCGCGATGAGGTCGGGACGATCGGGCGATGTGCTCCCCCGTGCCCGCGATCCGATCGACCCGCACCTCACCGACGGCCGAAGCGCCAGAAGGCCGGGCCCGCCGAGCCGTGCTCGCGCAGCGGGCCGATCGTGGTGGCCACGATCGTTCACAGCACCACGGTGGGAAGCGGTGCGCGCTTCCTTCCGCCTGGCCGGCGTCTCCTTGAGGGTGTGCCGGAACGTCACCGTCAGCTGATCGCATCCGGCTGGCGCCGGACACCGCCCGTGAACGTTGGCCGCGCGTCCCGGCCGGAAAAGAACGCGACTACAGCACACTCCTGCGGCACAAAGCCGCCTTTCCGAGAGTTGCCGAAACGTCACTCCTGAAGGCACTCCCGGATAACTGGTGTCAAACGTTTTTCACTTGAAATAACTAGATGGAGATAAATGTAGAAGGGTGGGCAATCGGGGCGGCGCGTCACGCATAGCCTGCGTACCGCGAGTTCGGCGGCTCACTCGCGCAACCACCTGCCTCCCTCAGATCCGAGCGATTCCCGAGACCCTTGGCGCCTGGCGGCGATCCCCACTTCCAGCAGTTTCGCGATTTCGCTCAGAATCGGACATCGAATGATTACCGAACACTCCGATACGCATCTCACGGCACGGCCGGCCAACGACGACTACCGGCTGGGTACCGAGGCCTACACCGATGAGCAGCGGACCGCGGTCCTTGCCAAGTTGGAGGGGTACCTGGGCGGGCAGCGGGAGCGTTTTCTGGGCTACCAGGTGAACCTGTCGCTCGACGGCCACGCCGCGCTGGGTCGTTTCCTGGGCTACCACATCAACAACATCGGGGACCCGTTCGTCGACAGCAACTACAGCCTGCACTCGCGGTGGCTGGAGCGGGCGGTCCTGGAGCACTACGCCCGCCTGTGGCACGCCCCGCTGCCCGAGGACCCGGCCAGTCCTGGGGATGCGGACGGGTGGGGATACGTGCTGTCCATGGGCAGCACCGAGGGCAACCTGTACGCCATGTGGAACGCCCGTGACTACCTGGACGGCAACGCCCTGGTGCGTGACGAGGTCTCCGGCGATGCCAGCTGCCGCACCAGCTACCTGCGGGCCAAACACCCCGACGACAACCCCAACGCCTACATGCCGGTAGCGTTCTTCTCGCAGGAGACCCACTACTCGCACATCAAGGCGATGCGGGTGCTGGACATCCCGACCTTCTACGACCTGGGCGGCAGTCTCTACCCGGGCGAGTGCCCCATCGACGTGGCCGGCACCGGCATGCAGACGTACAACGGGTGGCCGCTCGGCGGAGTCCCGACCACCGGCGGCGACGAGGGCCCGGGCACGGTCGATGTCGACGCCTTGGTGGCCCTCGTGGACTTCTTCGCCGCCAAGGGCCACCCCGTCCTGGTCAACTTCAACATCGGCAGCGTCTTCAAGGGCGCCTACGACGATGTTCAGGGTGCCTGCGAGCGCCTGCGCCCCGTGTTCGAGCGGCACGGCCTCGTCGACCGCACGGTGCGCTTCGACCCCGACGACCCCACCCGGGTCAGCATCCGCAACGGGTACTGGATCCACGTCGACGGAGCCCTCGGCGGCGCCTACGCCCCCTACCTGGAGAAGGCCCGCGACAGCGGACTCATCGAGACCGCGCCCCCGGTCTTCGACTTCCGGATCCCCGAGGTGTCCTCGATCGTCACCAGCGGGCACAAGTACCCCGGCGCGCCCGTCCCCACCGGGATCTACATGTCCCGCGCGGGATCCAAGCTGCGCCCGCCGTCCGACCCGGCGGTCGTCTCCTCTCCCGACAGCACCTTCGCCGGCTCCCGCAGCGGCTTCGCCTCCCTGGCCATGTGGAACCACCTCGCCCAGTTCAGCGAGGAGCAGCAGGTGCGGCAGGCCGCCGAGGTCCTGCGGATCGCCGAGTACACGGCCGAACGCCTGCGCCGGCTGAGCGAGCAGTTGCGGGAACGCGGTGAGCCCTGGGCCGAGGACGGTATCGAGGTCGGTCACGGCGATCACGCGCTCAGCGTCTGGTTCCAGCAGCCGCGGGCTGAGATCACGCAGAAGTACTCGCTGGCCTGCGTGCCACTCAATCTCGGTGGACTCCGCCACGACTACAGCCACGTCTACGTCATGCCGCACGTCACCCAGGAGTTGATTGACGAACTCGTCGAGGACCTCGCCCAGCCCGGAGCATTCGACCGTTCCGCGGACAAGGACGCGCAGCGGCCCCCACTTCCCCACCAGCGCTGACCCGCAGGCGGGCAGCCGGACCGCAATCGTCCGCCCGCCTCCTCGCGATGTTGCCCCGTACATCCCCGCGTGCGGGGCAACTGGCCGAGGGCGCGACCCTGGGCCCGTCACCGCCCCTGGCTGCCGGCAACCTCCGCGCTTCGACGGATGCCACCGACGGCGCTGCCGACCGGGCCGGCGGGCATTGTGTCCGAAGAGGCCAGGGGTTCCTCGACGAAGACTGCTGCGAAGCCATTCGGAAGGACACATGACCTCGTTCCTGGACGCGATCACGCCGGAGGAGCTCCACGCGGATCCCTATCCGATCTATCAGCGGCTTCGACGTGACCACCCTGTGGCCGAGATCCCTGTGCTCGGCTGCTGGCTTGTCACGCGCTGGCAGGACGTGCGTCAGGTGATGAGCCACAGTCAGACCTTCACCACCAGCTTTCCGTCCGCGATGTCGGAGATTTACGGATCGGAGAACATCCTGTCGAGGAGCGGCGACATCCACAAAGGGATGCGCGCCAGCGTCGAGGAACTCTTCGAGCCCGAATGCGCCGGTCGCGCCCGAGGGTACGCACGAAAGCTGGTCATCGAGCGGGTCTCCGGCATGCACGGGCAAGCGGACCTCATGGGTGAGGTCCTGCAACCCGTCGTGGCAGAGGTGTTCCGGTGGATGCTGAGCCTCGAGGTCGACAGCGCGACCCTGCTGCGGCTGGCACAGGACTTGTGGCTGGGCGCCCTCCATTCCGGGGACCCCGCCAAGCTCGCGGTGGCGGCCGCCGCTGTGAACGAGCTCGACGCCGCGCTTACCCCCTGGTTCGAGGGCCTCGGCCCGGACCCGTCCTCGGCGATCGCACGGTGGCGGCACATCAACCCTGGAAGGGATTGTCCGCGAGGCGTCGCGGAGGTCCTCCCGACGATCCGCGTGATCCTCCCTTCCCTTCCCGAACCCGCATGGGCGGCGGGCAGCCTCCTGGTCGCACTGTTCAACGACCCGGACCAGCGCCGGCTTGTCCGGGACCACCCGGAGCTTCTCGGCGATGCCGTCCACGAAGTCCTGCGCTGGATGCCACCGTTCGGGCTCGTCGAGCGCATGACCACGCGACCGGTGGAACTGGGCGGCACACGCCTGCCCGCCGGTGCACACGTCCTGGCCGCGATCGGCTCCGCGAACCGCGACGAGACGGTGTTCGAACAGCCCGACACCTTCGACCTCCGCCGCCGACGGCAGCCTCTGGTCACCTTCGGATACGGAGAACACGCCTGCCTCGTGCGCGCGTTCATTCCCGCCATCGTGGAAGGCATGGTCGGCGGCATCCTCGATGTCCACCCCGGCGTCCGCGCCGACCCTTCGGAGCAGCCCCGCCCAGCCGGCTGGGCCGCCCGCTACACCGCACGCCTTTGCGTGGACGGCCTCGGCGACTCCGCGGACCGGGCGACAGCGCTGGGCACGCCTGGTTGAGGCAGGGCCCGCGGACCGGCCCCCTCACGCTTCCGCTCGCGCCGGACGGGGCCAAGATCGCCCCGCTCAGTCGCATCGTGTCCTGAGCCGTCGCGATGAGCGCGGAGAACGCCTGGGTGGTGGGCTCAGGCCCGGAGCAACGGAGGACGTCGCACTGGCGCCTGCCACCGGCAACGGAGAGTAGTGCCAGGGCCGTCCGGGCGCCCTTCCGTCCGGTGGTCGCGCCCCCGCGCTACTCCGCCCCGCACGTCACGTCCCCCGCCGGCCGGCGCCCCGTCGTCAGGTAGTCGGTGACCAGGCGGTCGCCGCACGCGTTGCCGTTGGCGAGGTAGGCGCCGTGGCCGCCCGAGTCGACCGTGATCAGGCGGGCGCGGTCGCCGAGGGCCTCGCGCATCTTCAGGGCGCCGCGGTAGGGCGTGGCCGGGTCGCGGAGGTTCTGGATCATCAGGATGTTGGACGGGCCGTCGGAGGTGACGCGCGTGGGCTTCTCCGTGGCGCCGCCCGGCCAGAACGCGCACGGTGTGACGTTCACGGGCATGCCCGCCGTGAGCGGGTGGCGGGCGCGGTCGGCGGCCACGTCCTTGGTGTACGGGGAGACGTCGCTCGGCCAGTTCACGTCATTGCAGGTGACGGCCATCATCACCGCCGCCGCGTCCTGCGGGATCGGGCCGCCGGGCAGGACGTCGGGGACCTCCAGCGGGCCGGTGGTGTCCCGGGCGGCCACGACGAGGCGGGCGAAGGGCTCGAAGGAGGCTTCGCGGGAGTACAGGGCCTGCTGGAGGCCCTGGCGCAGCCGGTTGCCGGTGAGGGGGAAGTGGTCCCCGTCCTTGAACGTGCGGGGCGCGCGGTCCAGGGCCGAGGCCACGGCCAGGAAGGCCGCCCGTACGTCCTCGGGCCGGTCCGCCAAGCGGTGCGCGGCGTCGCGCTTCGGATCCGCCGCCCAGGCGGCGAAGTCCGGGAAGCGGTCGTCGGCGGCCGCCGACATGTTCGCCAGCCAGCCGCGCGCCACCCGCGACGGGTCGGGGTCGCCGCTGCTGTCGAGGACCCAACGGTCCGTGTGCCGGGGGTACTTCTGCGCGTAGACGGCCGCCACGTACGTACCGTAGGAGGTGCTCCACGCCGACAGTTTCTCCTCGCCGAGGGCGTGGCGGAGGCGGTCGATGTCGCGGGCCTCGTTGGCGGTGGTGAAGCTGCGCAGCAGGGCGGGAGCGGGCGACGTTCTCGTCGGTCTCGCCGTTCGGGCCCGGCCAGGAGCGCAGGTGCGTGAGTTCGCGGTCGTCGGCGCTCAGGCCGCAGTCGGCGTGGGTGCTGCCGCCGACGCCGCGCGGATCGAGGGCGACGATGTCGTACGCGCCGCCGGTCCGTTTCATGAGCTCGGGCCCCTTGCTCGCCAGGCGCTCCAGGCCGGAGCCGCCCGGGCCACCGGGGATGGCCAGCAGGGTGCCGCGCCG
>NZ_JAGGOL010000175.1 GCF_018614525.1 Streptomyces sp. ISL-11 | reverse complement strand
CCCACACGGTCCCCCATGCAGTACCATCGGCGCTGAAAGGCTTAGCTTCCGGGTTCGAAATGTAACCGGGCGTTTCCCTAACGCTATGACCACCGAAACTCTATGAAGTTAACCCACCGGAACACAACACGGTCGTTACTTCAGAACCTACACAGTGGACGCGAGCAACTGAGGACAAGCCCTCGGCCTATTAGTACCAGTCAGCTCCAACCGTTACCGGTCTTCCACACCTGGCCTATCAACCCAGTCGTCTACTGGGAGCCTTAACCCCTCAAAGGGGGTGGGAATACTCATCTCGAAGCAGGCTTCCCGCTTAGATGCTTTCAGCGGTTATCCCTCCCGAACGTAGCCAACCAGCCATGCCCTTGGCAGGACAACTGGCACACCAGAGGTTCGTCCGTCCCGGTCCTCTCGTACTAGGGACAGCCCTTCTCAATATTCCTACGCGCACAGCGGATAGGGACCGAACTGTCTCACGACGTTCTAAACCCAGCTCGCGTACCGCTTTAATGGGCGAACAGCCCAACCCTTGGGACCGACTCCAGCCCCAGGATGCGACGAGCCGACATCGAGGTGCCAAACCATCCCGTCGATATGGACTCTTGGGGAAGATCAGCCTGTTATCCCCGGGGTACCTTTTATCCGTTGAGCGACGGCGCTTCCACAAGCCACCGCCGGATCACTAGTCCCGACTTTCGTCCCTGCTCGACCCGTCGGTCTCACAGTCAAGCTCCCTTGTGCACTTACACTCAACACCTGATTGCCAACCAGGCTGAGGGAACCTTTGGGCGCCTCCGTTACTCTTTAGGAGGCAACCGCCCCAGTTAAACTACCCACCAGACACTGTCCCTGATCCGGATCACGGACCCAGGTTAGACATCCAGCACGACCAGAGTGGTATTTCAACGACGACTCCACCATGGCTGGCGCCATGACTTCACAGTCTCCCACCTATCCTACACAAGCCGAACCGAACACCAATATCAAGCTATAGTAAAGGTCCCGGGGTCTTTCCGTCCTGCTGCGCGAAACGAGCATCTTTACTCGTAGTGCAATTTCACCGGGCCTATGGTTGAGACAGTCGAGAAGTCGTTACGCCATTCGTGCAGGTCGGAACTTACCCGACAAGGAATTTCGCTACCTTAGGATGGTTATAGTTACCACCGCCGTTTACTGGCGCTTAAGTTCTCAGCTTCGCCACACCGAAATGTGACTAACCGGTCCCCTTAACGTTCCAGCACCGGGCAGGCGTCAGTCCGTATACATCGCCTTACGGCTTCGCACGGACCTGTGTTTTTAGTAAACAGTCGCTTCTCGCTGGTCTCTGCGGCCACACCCAGCTCAGAGTGCAAGACTCATCACCGGACATGGCCCCCCTTCTCCCGAAGTTACGGGGGCATTTTGCCGAGTTCCTTAACCATAGTTCACCCGAACGCCTCGGTATTCTCTACCTGACCACCTGAGTCGGTTTAGGGTACGGGCCGCCATGAAACTCGCTAGAGGCTTTTCTCGACAGCATAGGATCATCCACTTCACCACAATCGGCTCGGCATCAGGTCTCAGCCTTAATGTGTGACGGATTTGCCTATCACACGGCCTACACCCTTACCCCGGGACTACCACCGCCCGGGCTGGACTACCTTCCTGCGTCACCCCATCGCTTACCTACTACAAGTCTGGTCCGTCGGCTCCACCACTTTCCTTCACCCGAAGGATCCAGAACGGCTTCACGGACTTAGCATCGCCTGATTCAGTACTGGGCGTTTCAAAGCGGGTACCGGAATATCAACCGGTTGTCCATCGACTACGCCTGTCGGCCTCGCCTTAGGTCCCGACTTACCCTGGGCAGATCAGCTTGACCCAGGAACCCTTAGTCAATCGGCGCACACGTTTCCCACGTGTGTATCGCTACTCATGCCTGCATTCTCACTCGTGAACCGTCCACAACTCGCTTCCGCGGCTGCTTCACCCGGCACACGACGCTCCCCTACCCATCCGTACTCCCGTTGGGGATACATGTACGAATGACACGACTTCGGCGGTACGCTTGAGCCCCGCTACATTGTCGGCGCGGAATCACTTGACCAGTGAGCTATTACGCACTCTTTCAAGGGTGGCTGCTTCTAAGCCAACCTCCTGGTTGTCTCTGCGACTCCACATCCTTTCCCACTTAGCGTACGCTTAGGGGCCTTAGTCGATGCTCTGGGCTGTTTCCCTCTCGACCATGGAGCTTATCCCCCACAGTCTCACTGCCGTGCTCTCACTTACCGGCATTCGGAGTTTGGCTAAGGTCAGTAACCCGGTAGGGCCCATCGCCTATCCAGTGCTCTACCTCCGGCAAGAAACACACGACGCTGCACCTAAATGCATTTCGGGGAGAACCAGCTATCACGGAGTTTGATTGGCCTTTCACCCCTAACCACAGGTCATCCCCCAGGTTTTCAACCCTGGTGGGTTCGGTCCTCCACGAAGTCTTACCTCCGCTTCAACCTGCCCATGGCTAGATCACTCCGCTTCGGGTCTTGGGCGCGCTACTCAATCGCCCTATTCGGACTCGCTTTCGCTACGGCTTCCCCACACGGGTTAACCTCGCAACACACCGCAAACTCGCAGGCTCATTCTTCAAAAGGCACGCAGTCACGACGCACCAAGCAAGCTTGATGCGCGACGCTCCCACGGCTTGTAGGCACACGGTTTCAGGTACTATTTCACTCCGCTCCCGCGGTACTTTTCACCATTCCCTCACGGTACTATCCGCTATCGGTCACCAGGGAATATTTAGGCTTAACGGGTGGTCCCGCCAGATTCACACGGGATTTCTCGGGCCCCGTGCTACTTGGGTGTCTCTTAAACGAGCCGTTGATGTTTCAGCTACGGGGGTCTTACCCTCTACGCCGGACCTTTCGCATGTCCTTCGCCTACACCAACGGTTTCTGACTCGTCTCACAGCCGGCAGACTATGAAAAAGAGATCCCACAACCCCGCATGCGCAACCCCTGCCGGGTATCACACGCATACGGTTTGGCCTCATCCGGTTTCGCTCGCCACTACTCCCGGAATCACGGTTGTTTTCTCTTCCTGCGGGTACTGAGATGTTTCACTTCCCCGCGTTCCCTCCACACTGCCTATGTGTTCAGCAGCGGGTGACAGCCCATGACGACTGCCGGGTTTCCCCATTCGGACACCCCCGGATCAAAGCTCGGTTGACAGCTCCCCGGGGCCTATCGTGGCCTCCCACGTCCTTCATCGGTTCCTGGTGCCAAGGCATCCACCGTGCGCCCTTAAAAACTTGGCCACAGATGCTCGCGTCCACTGTGCAGTTCTCAAGCAACGACCAGCCACCCATCACCCCGCCGCTATACGCGTCGAGTGCACTGGGGCCGGCATCGCGAAGGTTCAGACCGAAGTCCGTACCCTCAGATACCCAACAGCGTGCCCGGCCCGACCCATCAAGAATTCACGTTCCACGCCGAAGCAGTACTAGTGATCTCAACCGATCGTGCCGAATAGTCAACGTTCCACCCATGAGCAACCGTGCGAGTCATTCGCTCGCAGTCGGCTATATGCTCCTTAGAAAGGAGGTGATCCAGCCGCACCTTCCGGTACGGCTACCTTGTTACGACTTCGTCCCAATCGCCAGTCCCACCTTCGACGGCTCCCTCCACAAGGGTTGGGCCACCGGCTTCGGGTGTTACCGACTTTCGTGACGTGACGGGCGGTGTGTACAAGGCCCGGGAACGTATTCACCGCAGCAATGCTGATCTGCGATTACTAGCAACTCCAACTTCATGGGGTCGAGTTGCAGACCCCAATCCGAACTGAGACCGGCTTTTTGAGATTCGCTCCACCTCACGGTATCGCAGCTCATTGTACCGGCCATTGTAGCACGTGTGCAGCCCAAGACATAAGGGGCATGATGACTTGACGTCGTCCCCACCTTCCTCCGAGTTGACCCCGGCAGTCTCCTGTGAGTCCCCATCACCCCGAAGGGCATGCTGGCAACACAGAACAAGGGTTGCGCTCGTTGCGGGACTTAACCCAACATCTCACGACACGAGCTGACGACAGCCATGCACCACCTGTATACCGACCACAAGGGGGCGACCATCTCTGGCCGTTTCCGGTATATGTCAAGCCTTGGTAAGGTTCTTCGCGTTGCGTCGAATTAAGCCACATGCTCCGCTGCTTGTGCGGGCCCCCGTCAATTCCTTTGAGTTTTAGCCTTGCGGCCGTACTCCCCAGGCGGGGAACTTAATGCGTTAGCTGCGGCACCGACGACGTGGAATGTCGCCAACACCTAGTTCCCAACGTTTACGGCGTGGACTACCAGGGTATCTAATCCTGTTCGCTCCCCACGCTTTCGCTCCTCAGCGTCAGTAATGGCCCAGAGATCCGCCTTCGCCACCGGTGTTCCTCCTGATATCTGCGCATTTCACCGCTACACCAGGAATTCCGATCTCCCCTACCACACTCTAGCCTGCCCGTATCGAATGCAGACCCGGGGTTAAGCCCCGGGCTTTCACATCCGACGCAACAAGCCGCCTACGAGCTCTTTACGCCCAATAATTCCGGACAACGCTTGCGCCCTACGTATTACCGCGGCTGCTGGCACGTAGTTAGCCGGCGCTTCTTCTGCAGGTACCGTCACTTTCGCTTCTTCCCTGCTGAAAGAGGTTTACAACCCGAAGGCCGTCATCCCTCACGCGGCGTCGCTGCATCAGGCTTTCGCCCATTGTGCAATATTCCCCACTGCTGCCTCCCGTAGGAGTCTGGGCCGTGTCTCAGTCCCAGTGTGGCCGGTCGCCCTCTCAGGCCGGCTACCCGTCGTCGCCTTGGTAGGCCATTACCCCACCAACAAGCTGATAGGCCGCGGGCTCATCCTTCACCGCCGGAGCTTTCCACCCACCCCCATGCGGAGGCAGGTCGTATCCGGTATTAGACCCCGTTTCCAGGGCTTGTCCCAGAGTGAAGGGCAGATTGCCCACGTGTTACTCACCCGTTCGCCACTAATCCACCCCGAAGGGCTTCATCGTTCGACTTGCATGTGTTAAGCACGCCGCCAGCGTTCGTCCTGAGCCAGGATCAAACTCTCCGTGAATGTTTACCCGGCTGCGTTTAATTAAAAACTGCGGGTGCACACTCGCGTTGAGCGGCACAACCAAGCGGAATAAGCCCGGTCGTGCTCAGCGTCCTCGCTGTGTGTTGCCTGCCCGTCCACAAAGGACCGACAGGACTTTCAAAGGAACCGCGTCCCAGTCACAATGTGACCGG
>NZ_JAGGOL010000174.1 GCF_018614525.1 Streptomyces sp. ISL-11 | reverse complement strand
CGTCGCCGTCTGCCCGGCGTCCAGCGCGTGCCGCACCGAGCCCGGCGTGAAGCGGTAGACCGTGGCGCCGCCCTTGGACTCGATGTCCGCGAGCACGCCCAGCATCTGCGCCAGCGGCCGTCGCAGGGGGCCGGGGGCCACGGCGGTGAGGTCGGCCTGGAGCAGGATGTGGTCCAGCGGCTCCGGCAGCAGCGGTGCGAGGCGCGCGGCGGCCCGCGCGGCCGCCGCCCCCAGCTCGGCCTCGCCCGGCGGCCGCCACGCGGCCGGGTCCCCGCCCGGCGTGGTCTCGCCGAGCAGGGCGCGGCCGGGCCCGGAGAGCGCGCCGCGGTTGGTGACGCCGAGCTGTTCGGCCTCGGTGAGCGTCCAGCGGGCCAGCCGGGACCGCAGGTCCTCGGTGCCGGGCTCGCCGGTGGCGCGCGGCGGGCGCTCCCAGTGCAGGCGTGCCAGGAGGGTGTCCGGTGCGACGGACGCGCCCTCCGGCAGCGTCGCGAGGAGGGCCAGGACGCGGTGGCGGACCTCGGGGGCCGGGGCGCGGTCCAGGTCCGGGCCCAGCGCGGCCAGCGCGCGGGCCTTGGCGTCGCGCCCGCCGACCAGACCGGGCGTACGGGTCGCCGTGAGCCAGGCCGTGGCCAGGCGCGTCCAGCGCCGCTCGGCGGGCAGCAGCAGCCAGTCGTCGTAGGCGGGCGTCGGGGCGTACCGCTCGTCGACCTCGCCGTCGGACGCCAGCAGCCCGGCCGCGTACGCCAGCTCGACCCAGAACGCGGCCGCCGGCTCCGTCGCGTCCAGCACGGCCGCCACGCGCTTGAGGTCGCGGACGCTCAGCCCGCCCGCGCGCAGGACCGGCGGCCCGCCGGTCTCCCACTCCTTGAGCAGGTCCTCGACGATCGTCAGCGCCGTGAACGCCTGGCCTGCCGCCGTCGCGTCCACCACGCGCGGCGCGTGCTCGGTGACCGGCGCGAGCTCAGGGGCGACCGGCTCCGGCGCACGGTGCGCGTGCCCGGCGCGCAGGTGCAGCGCCACCTCGCGCGGCAGCACCACACCGCCGGGCCCGGTCGGCAGCAGCAGCCCGCGGTCCAGCAGCCAGCGCAGGTGGCGGGCCGGGTCGGCGGTCACCGTGCCGTAGGGCGGACCCCACAGCAGCTTGCCGAGCACCGCCGTCGACTCGGCCGGTGCCGCCTCCAGCAGCGCCGCCATGCGCGTACGGTCCTCGAACAGCTCCGTCAGCGAGGCCACCGCCGTCACCGGATCGTGCGTCGCGGGCAGCCCGGCCGCCGCGATGATCTGCTGGATCCGGCCCGGCGACATGCCCGCCGTCGCCTCCGCGACCGTGGGCCCCAGTCCCGTGGGGGACGGGTGCGCGGGCGTGGGCGCCAGCAGCTCGCGGGCGGTGCGGACCAGGCGCAGGCGGTCCTCGGCGCCCCAGATCAGGGCCTGTTCGCGAAGGGTCGCCACCGCGCGCGGCAGCTCCCGCCGGACGCGCGGGTCGGTCGGCTCGTCGCCGCTCATCAGCGCGTCCAGCACCGGGTACGGGCACGGGTCCGGCGCCGCGGCGAGCGCCTCCGCGACCTGGAGCGCGAACCGGTCCAGGCGCTCCAGCGCCCGCACCACGGAGGCGCGCGTACCGGCCCGGGTCGCCAGCTGGGTGAGGTCGCCCGGCACGGGGTTGAGCAGGTCCGGGCGGGCGCGCAGGAGGGCGGCGAGGGCGGCGTCGGGGCGGTTGCGGAGTTCCTCGGCCAGCGTGCGGGGTGCTCCGCGGGTTTCGCCGGATCGCGGGGTTCCGCCGCTCCGGGCGGCGGATTCCGTGCCGGTCGCTCCGGTGTCGCCCGGCTCCCGCCTCGCAGTGGTCATTCTGTTTACGGTACCGGGTCCGCTCGCGCGGGGCGGGTCGGCTGTCAGCGGTGCGGGTCCGCTGCGCGGGGCGGTTCGGGTTCGCGCCGTTTCCGGGTGCGGTGACGTTTCCCGCTGCGCGGGCGTTGCCGCCGCGCGGGGCTGGTCAGGTGCGGGGCCGGGCCTCCGGGGGCGGTGTACGGGGCTGCTTCGCTTTACGCCCCGTACACCGCCCCCTCCGGCCCGGCCCCTTCCGTGGGTGGGTGAAGGAAAGGATCGGTGGGGGTTGGTCCAGTGGGCGGGTGCTCCTCGGTTCCGGCCTATTGCTTGTGTTGAACCGGTACCTTCGGGGCAAGTAACGGCTGGTGGTCTTAGGGGTTTCGGTGGGGATCGAGAGCGATCAGCTTGTTTATGACTATCTGAGCCGGGTCGGCGACCTCGCCCAGCGGCGGGCGCTCACCTCCGGTGACCGGATGCGGCTCGTGTCGCGGCTGCGTACGGAGATCGAGCGGCGACGCTCCTCCGAGGGCGCCGACACGCCGAACGCGGTGCAGCGGATCCTCGCCGATCTGGGCAGCCCGGACGAGGCCGTCTCGGGTGCCCGTCTTGGGGACAGCGGCGGCCGGGTTCCGGAGCCGCGCCGGGAGGGCGAGCCCGCCAGGCCCGTGCCGGAGCCCGTCTGGCTCACCGTCGACGACGGGCCGGCGCCCGCCGGGGACGTGCCGGACTGGTGGCGGGTGGAGGCGGTCCCGCGCGGCGAGGCCGTGCACGGCTTCACCGGCGGCATCGAGATTCCCGACATACTGAAGCCGCCTCCGCCGCCGGCGGACGACGTGGTGAAGGCGGAAGCCGTGGAGGAAGTCGAGGAGGAGCCGGGCCGGCCCAGTCTGCTGCGGCGGGCCGACGGAGCTCCCGTGCCGGTGCTGCTGCTGGTCGTCGCCCTGGTGCTGGTCGTCGGTGCCGTGATCGGCAACTGGATCGTGCTCGCCGCCGGCTGGGCCACGGCCTATCTGACCCGCAAGCTGTCCCACACCGAGTCGAAGTGGGCGGTCCTGGGCCTGCCCGGGCTCGTCCTGGCCGGTGGTGTCGTCTGGCTGTGGGGCCGGACGGAGGGCCGGTGGGGCGATGCGGTGCCGGCGGGCGGGCTGGGCGGTGCGCTGTCCGACACCTGGCCCTGGGTGCTCAGGGTCGCGGCCGTGGCCTCCGCCGCGTTCGTGATGTGGCGTGCCCGCCGGCCCGGCTGATCACCGCGACCAGGGCTGTCCGGGCACCACCAGCGGGCCGCCCGTGACCGGGTCGGGGACTATCACCGAGTCCAGGCCGAAGACCTCGCGCACCAGCTCCGCCGTCACCACCTCGGCGGGCCTGCCCTGGGCCACGATGCGGCCGGCCTTCATGGCGACCAGGTGGTCGGCGTAGCGTGCGGCCTGGTTGAGGTCGTGCAGCACCGCCACGACCGTACGGCCGCGCTCGCGGTTGAGCCTGCGGCACAGGTCGAGGACCTCCACCTGGTGGGCGATGTCCAGATACGTCGTCGGCTCGTCCAGGAGCAGCAGGTCCGTCTCCTGCGCCAGGACCATGGCGATCCACACGCGCTGCCGCTGGCCGCCGGAGAGCTCGTCCACCGGGCGGTCGGCGAGGGCCGTCGTGTCGGTACGGGCCATCGCGTCCGTGACCGCGCGCTCGTCCTCGTCCGACCACTGCTGCCACCACCGCTGGTGCGGCTGCCGGCCGCGGGCGATCAGGTCGGCGACCGTGATGGCCTCCGGCGCCACCGGTGTCTGCGGCAGGAGGCCGAGGGACCGGGCGATGGTGCGGGTGGGGATGCGGGCCAGCTCGGTGCCGTCGAGGAGTACGGAGCCGCCCTTCGGCCTCAGCAGCCGGCCCAGGGCGCGCAGCAGGGTCGACTTGCCGCAGGCGTTCGGGCCGACGACGACGGTGATCCCGCCGTCGGGGATGTCGACGTCGAGGCGGTCGACGACCGTGCGGTCCTCGTAGGCGAGCGTCAGGTCGCGGGCGGTGAGCCGGGCGGTCACGATCTTCCTCCGGTGCGGCCCTTGACGATGAGCCGGATGAGATAGGGAGCGCCGACGGCGGCGGTCAGCACGCCGACGGGCAGTTCGGTCGGCTCGAACAGCTTGCGGCCCAGCAGGTCGGCGACGACCACGATGAACGCGCCCGCCAGCGCCGAGCACAGCAGCGGGATCTGCGCGGTGCGCGTCGTGCGGCGGGCCAGCTGCGGGGCGAGCAGGGCCACGAAGTCGACGGGGCCCGCCGCGCCCGTGGCGACGGAGGCCAGGAGCACGCCGAGGACGGCGAGCCCGAGGCGGGTGCGGCCCAGCCGGACGCCCAGCGCGGTCGCCGTGGCGTCGTCGAGCGACACCGTGCGCTGCGCCCGCGCGGCCCAGCACACGAAGGGCGTCAGCGCGAGCAGCGTCCAGGCCAGGGGCGTCGCCTCGGCCCAGCCGCGGCCGTTGAGCGAGCCGGTCATCCACACCTGGGCCTGCTGGGCGACCAGGTAGTCGCCCTTGGTCATGAACAGGTGGGTGACCGAGCGCAGCGCGATCGCGAAGCCGATGCCGATGAGGACGAAGCGGGTGGCGTGCAGGCCGCCGCGCCAGGCGAAGGCGTAGACGAGGGCGGCGGCGAGGAGCCCGCCGGCGACCGAGAGGTAGGGCAGGACGGCGAACGAGGTGACGCCGAAGGTCATCGCGCCGACCGTCAGGGCGCTCGCGCCCTGGCTGACGCCGATGATGTCGGGGCTGGCCAGCGGGTTGCGGGCGACGGTCTGGATGAGCGCGCCGGCGACGCCGAAGGCCGCGCCGGCCAGCAGACCCACCGTCATGCGGGGCAGCCGGAAGATGCCGACGACCAGTTCGTGCGACGACGGCTGCCCGGCGACGACCTTGAGGGCCTCGCCGGGTGCGACGAAGGACGTACCGGCGGCGCAGAGGTAGGCCAGGCAGGCCGCGGCCAGCAGCGCCGCGAGGACGAGCGCCACGGCGGTGGCCCGCCGGTGGAGGAGGAAGGAGGCGCGGCCGGCCCTTACGCGCGCGTGCCCGGCGGGGCGGATCCCGGTGTTCACGCTCACGCGGCCACCGCCTTCCTGCGGCGGACCAGGGCGACCAGGAAGGGAACGCCGATCAGGGCCGTCATCACGCCCGAGGGCACCTCGCTCGGCGGGAAGAGCACGCGGCCGGCCGTGTCGGCGGCGAGCAGGACGACCGGGCCGAGGAGCGCCGCCATGGGCAGCAGCCAACGGTGGTCGGTGCCGATGACCGCGCGGGCGATGTGCGGCACCGCGAGGCCGACGAAGGCGATCGGTCCGGCCGCCGCGACGCCGACGCCGGTGAGGACCGTGGCGCCGAGGCCGCCGACGATCCGTACGGCCGCGATGTTGCGGCCCAGGCCCTTGGCGACGTCCTCGCCGAGTGCCAGCGCGTCCAGGCCGCGTGCCACGGAGAACACCATGACGGTGCCCACCAGGACGAACGGCCAGATCTGCGCGGCGACCACGTGTTCGCCGCCGGAGAGCGAGCCGACCTGCCAGAAGCGGAACCGGTCCATCACGGCGGCGTGGGTGGTGAGGACCGCGTGGATGACGGAGACGAGCAGCGCGTTGATGGCCGCGCCCGCCAGCGCCAGCTTCACGGGAGAGGCCCCGCCGCGCCCGCGCGAGGCGATGGCGTAGACGGCGACCGACGCCACGGCCGCGCCGGCGAAGCCCCACCAGACGAAGCCCGACAGGGTCTGGACGCCGGCGAGGGTGATCGCCGCGACCACGCCCAGGGAGGCGCCCTGGCTGATGCCGAGGATGCCGGGGTCGGCGATGGGGTTGCGGGTCAGGCCCTGGAGGACCGTGCCGGCCATGGCCAGGGCGGCGCCGACCAGCAGGCCGATGAGGGTGCGCGGCAGCCGCAGGTCGTGGACGACGGCGGCGTCGTTGCCCTGTCCGTCGTGGAAGAGGGCGTCGAGGACCTGGGACGGCGCCGTGGGGCGGGCCCCGACGGCGAGACTGAGGACCACCGCGACCAGCAGGGCGGCGACCGCGGCCACCGTCCAGCCGATGCGGCGCCGGACCGGTGAGGGTCCGGGGGTGCTGATCGGGGCGGGGGCTGACATCGGTTCCACTTCGGTACGGGCCTGGTGAGGCGACCCTAAGTGTACGGGTGGGGCAGCACGGCAGAATGGGGCCCATGACCTCGCACCCGTTCGATCCCCGGTTCACCGTCGGCTTCGACCTGGACCTGACCCTGGTCGACTCCGTGCCCGGCATCAGGGCCACGTACGAGGCGCTGGTCGCCGACACGGGCACGCGCATCGACGTCGACCTGGTGTGCGGCCGGCTGGGTCCGCCGCTGGAGCGGGAGCTGGCCAACTGGTTCCCGGCGGACTCGGTCGCCGAGGTCGCGGCCCGCTACCGGGGGATGTACCCGACGCTCGCCGTCCACTCCTCGCCCGCCATGCCGGGCGCCAGGGAGGCCCTCGCGGCGGTGCGGGAGCTCGGGGGCCGGTCGGTCGTCGTCACCGCCAAGTTCGAGCGGAACGCCCGGCTCCACCTGGACCACCTCGGCCTGGACGCCGACGCGCTCGTGGGCGACCTGTGGGCGGAGGGCAAGGCGACGGCGCTGCGCGCGCACGGCGCGAGCGTCTACGTCGGCGACCACACCGGGGACGTGCGCGGGGCGCGTACGGCCGGTGCGCTGTCCGTAGCGGTCGCGACCGGGCCGTGTGACGCGGAGGAACTGCGCGCGGCCGGCGCGGAGGTGGTCCTCGACGACCTCACGGCCTTCCCCGGCTGGCTGCGTGCCTACAGGGGCGAGGCGGTCGAGGCGCGCGCCTGACGGCGCTGCGCGGCGACCGAACGCAGCACCCCGGCGGCCGCGATGAGGAATCCCGCCCCCATCAGCATGCAGACGAAGTACGCTGCCGAGGGCAGCGGATCGGCGCCCAGGAACAGCGGGGCGACCGTCGCCAGGGTGGCCACCGCACCGACGAGGAACACGATGGCGCCGACGCGTACCAGCAGATCCCCGTCCCGGGGCGTTTCGTTACTCACCTGACCAGGGTAGATCCATAGCCGTCGGCGTGAAGGCCCATCGCCGCACGGACGAGGACGTCTTGTCAGCGGGCCCGGGACCATTAGCCTTGGGGGGAGCGGGTCTTGCGACCCGCTGTAGTGCTATCAAGAGCTGTTTTTCCGTTGCTGAGCAGACGTTTCCGCATTTCCGACGAGACACGAGGACGAGGACAGACGTGCCTACCGGCAAGGTCAAGTGGTTCAACAGTGAGAAGGGCTTCGGCTTTCTCTCCCGCGACGACGGCGGCGACGTCTTCGTGCACTCCTCGGTGCTCCCGGACGGGGTCGAAGCCCTCAAGCCCGGCCAGCGCGTGGAGTTCGGCGTCGTGGCCGGACAGCGCGGCGACCAGGCACTGACGGTGACGCTCCTCGAACCCGCCCCGTCGGTCGCCGCCGCCCAGCGCCGCAAGCCCGATGAGCTGGCCTCGATCGTCCAGGACCTCACCACGCTCCTGGAGAACGTCACCCAGCAGCTGGAGCGCGGCCGTTACCCCGACAAGGCACACGGCTCCAAGATCGCGGGCATGCTGCGCGCGGTCGCCGACCAGCTCGACGTCTGACCTGTCAGGCGGCTGACCGGTTTCCGGTCGGTTCCGGTCGGCCGTTGCCCGTGTCCGGCGGCGGCGTACCGGCGCTCCGGCAGCGGTCAGGGAAACGCCAGCGCGTCCGGGCCGAGGGGCGGTACGAGCCCCTCGGCCGCGGCCCGGGTGAGCAGTCCCCGCACCGCTGCGTAGCCGGCCTCGCCCAGGTCGGCCGTGAATTCGTTGACGTACAGCCCGATGTGCTGCTCGGCGACCGCCGGGTCCATCTCCTGCGCGTGCTCCAGCACGTACGGCCGGGACGCCTCCGGGTCGTCCCACGCCATCCGTACGGACGTCCGCGCCGCCTCCGCCAGCTCCCGCAGCCGCTCGGCGCCCAGCGAGCGCTTGGCGATGATCGCGCCGAGCGGGATCGGCAGGCCCGTCGTGGACTCCCAGTGCCTGCCCATGTCGGCGAGGCAGTGCAGTCCGTAGTTCTGATAGGTGAAGCGGGCCTCGTGGATCACGAGCCCGGCGTCCACCTTGCCGTCCCGGACGGCCGGCATGATCTCGTGGAACGGCATCACGACGACCTCGCCGACGCCGCCCGGCACCTCGGCCGCGGCCCACAGCCGGAAGAGGAGGTACGCCGTCGAGCGCTCGCTCGGCACCGCGACCGTCTTCCCCGCCAGCCCGGCCGGCTCGCCCGCCTCGCGGGTCAGCACCAGTGGACCGCAGCCACGGCCCAGCGCGCCGCCGCACGGCAGCAGCGCGTACTCCTCCAGCACCCAGGGCAGTACCGCGTAGGAGACCTTCAGGACGTCGAACTCGCCGCGCTCCGCCATGCCGTTGGTGAGGTCGATGTCGGCGAAGGACACGTCGAGCGCGGGCGCGCCGGGGACCCGGCCGTGCGCCCACGCGTCGAAGACGAAGGTGTCGTTGGGGCAGGGCGAGTAGGCGATCCGCAGCGGCTCGCTCATGAGGTGACCTCGGCTTCCTCCGCGCGGTGCGCGGCGAGTGCGGGGGAGATCCGTCCGAAGGCGTCCGCGAGCGCGCCGAGCGCGTCGCCGATCCGCCAGGCGGCGCGGTCGCGCGGTCCGACGGGATTGGAGACCGCCCGCAGTTCCAGGGCGGGCACACCGTGCGCCGCGGCGGCCTCGGCCACCCCGAAGCCCTCCATGGCCTCGGCCAGCGCCCGCGGGTGCCGCGCCGCGAGGTCCGCCGCGCGCCGGGCGGAACCGGTCACGGTGGACACGGTCAGCACGTCACCGCGCTCGGCCCCGGTCGCCTCGGCCACGGCCCGTACGAGCGAGCGCGGCGGCCGGTGCGTGACGGTGCCGAAGCCCAGACCGGTGACCGGGACGAAGCCGTCGGGCGTCTCGGCGCCCAGATCCGCGGCCACGATCGTGTCGGACACGACGAGCGAGCCCACCGGCGCACCCCGCACGGCACCCACGAAGCCACCGCCGATGCCGGCCGAGACCACCAGGTCGTACGGGCTGCCGGAGAGCGCCGCGGCCGTCAGCGCGGTCGCCGCGCCCGAGGCCGCCGCGGCGGGCCCCACACCGGCCGCCAGCACGTCCACGACCAGCGGGAACGAGCCGGGCGCGGCGGGAGCCGGGCGGACCAGGGCGAAGCCGGGGAGCGGGATCTCCGGGGCGTCCGTGCCGGCCGCCCCGGAGACGCCGCGGACGACGGCGTCCCGCTCGGCGGCTACGGCGGTGACGACGAGTACGCGCATCAGCGGGGTGTCCTGACGGTCAGCCCTTGTCGAGTTCGAGCTTGACGTTCCAGACGCCGTCCTTGGTCAGGACGGTCAGCACCGTGGAGTCCTCGATCTGGGTGCCCGACTGGTTCACGAAGAGCCGCTGGCCGTCCAGGGAGACATAGGTCTGCTTCGACTGGTTGCTCCGCTGCTGCGGGCCGGAGGTCAGCACGATCCAGCCGCTGTCGGCGATCTTCGGCTCGACGCCCACGCGGACCTTGTCCCCGGGCTTCACCTTGATGGTCTTGGGCGACCCCTCCTTGACGCACTTGTCGAGGGCCGCCTCGCCGAGGTCCTTGCCCTCGTCGTAGCAGGCGGCCTCGGCCGTCACCGTGGTCGAGCCGACGGTCACCGTCGCCAGCGGCGTCGGCTTGTCGCAGGCGGAAAGGGCCAGGAGCCCGAAGGTCACGGCCCCGGCGGCGGCAGCGGCACGGCGGCGCTTGCCCCGGAAAAACGCAGCGGTCATGCGGGCAGGCTATCGGGCCCCTCCGCTCACGCCACGCGCGGGTGCGCCGAGCCACGCCGGGCGGCCGTCAGCAGCCCCCGTACGGCAGTGGCCGCGCCCAGTGCCAGCACCCCGGCGGCGACCCCCATGCCGAGCGTGCCGTTGAGCGGCAGCAGGATGCCGATCGCCCCGCCGACCACCCAGGACATCTGGAGCAGCGTCTCGGAACGGGCGAACGCGGAGGTTCGTACCTCCTCCGGCACGTCGCGCTGGATCAGCGAGTCCAGCGACTGCTTGGCCAGCGCCTGCGAGATGCCGGCGACGGCGGCGATGACGACCACGAAGAACGCGCCGTAGAGCACGGCGGTCACGATCGCGACCCCCAGCGTCACCGTGAGCACCAGCGCGATCATCTTCTCCGGCCCGCGCGAGCGCAGCAGCGCGCCGATGGCCGTGCCCAGGGCGTTCCCCGCGCCGGCCGCGACCGCGACGACGCCCAGGGAGAAGGCCGGGCTGAGGTCCCCGAGCGGGTGGACGCGCAGCATGAACGCGAGGAAAAAGGTGAGGAAGCCCGAGAGCATGCGGATCGCGCTGTTCGCCTGGAGGGCGTGCAGCACCGAGCTGCCCACGGTGCGCAGCCCCGGCCTGGGCTGCTTCTCCTTCCCCCGCTTCTTCCCGGGGTGCCGCTTCTCCCTGGCGGGGGAGCGGTGCTCGCCCGAGACGAGCCGCGCCCGCGCCTCGCCCTTCGCCGAGTCCACCTTGTGGGGCAGGGAGAAGGAGAGGATCGTGCCCAGAACGAACACGACGAATGCCCCGTACAGCGGATATTCCGGACCCAGCTGGTGCAGTCCCGCCCCCAGCGGTGCCGCCACACCGGTGGCGAGCAGGCCGCCGAGCGTCACCCGGCTGTTCGCCTTCACCAGGGAGATACGTGGTGGCAGCAGCCGCGGCACCACGGCGGAGCGCACCACGCCGTACGCCTTCGACGCCACCAGCACGCCCAGCGCCGCCGGATACAGCTCCAGGCCGCCGCTCGCCACCGCGCCCGACATCGTCAGCGCCAGCAGGGCCCGCGTCAGCATCGAGCCCGCCATCGCCGCCCGCCGGCCGTGCGGGATGCGGTCCAGCAGCGGGCCGATCACCGGGGCCAGCAGCGCGAAGGGCGCCATCGTGACCGCCAGGTACAGCGCCACCCGGCCGCGCGCCTGGTCGGTGGGGACCGAGAAGAACACCGTGGACGCCAGCGCGACCGTGATCATCATGTCGCCGGCGGAATTCACCGCGTGCAACTCGATCAGTTTGCCCAGCCCGGACTCGCCCGCGCCGTGCGCGTGCGTGGCTTTGCGGACGCCACCCCCCGCCCAGCGGAGGGGAGCGCGCAGTACGCGGCCGACGCCCCGGGCCGAACGGCGGAGCGGGCCGCCCTCGGCTGACCGGATGGCTCCCACCACGCCATACTGCCCCAACTGGCACCCCGCAGGGCACATTCGGTCCATCCGTGGGACGGGACGGCCGGGTGGCGGAACGGTTCGGCCGCGTCCGGGGGAGGGCTCGCCGAAGCCCGGGTATCCCCCGGGTGTCCTCGCGGGGTAGCGTGCGTAGCGCGCCACCGGCGGTCGTCCTGGCCGCGCTCCGAGTCTCGATCCCGCAGAATGGGAGTGACTAGGTGCGCCCGAGGCCGTTCGGGCGCGGACGTCGACGCGGTCCTCCGGTCCGCTCCGTCCGCCGACCCGGCCGTTCGGCTGGCGCACTCGTGAGACGGCGTGGAAGAGAGAATCGATTCTTGTGAGTGCTGCGATGCGAAGCCGTACCCCGGACCGCCTGTGCGCCGAGGCGGTCGAACTCGCCCGTGCGGCGGCCGAGGAAGCCGCACTGCCGGGCATGGTCGGCGACCACGTCGAGGTCACCGCCGACGGGGACCGCGTCGTCACCCACCACTTCGCCTGCCTGGCCCCCGGCTACCGGGGCTGGCGCTGGGCCGTCACCGTTGCCCGCGCCTCCCGCGCCAAGAACGTCACCCTCGACGAGACGGTGCTCCTGCCCGGCTCCGACGCCCTGCTGGCACCCGAGTGGGTGCCCTGGAGCGAGCGGCTGCGCCCCGGCGACATGGGCCCCGGCGACCTGCTGCCCACCGAGGCCGACGACCTGCGCCTGGAGCCCGGCTGGACCGGTGAGGACGCCCCGCCGCCGAACTCGGCCGTCGCCGAGGAGATGGACCGGCTCGCCGAGGCCGAGGACGCCGACATCACCGTCGGCTCCCCCGCCGCGCAGGCGGCCCCGCCCGCCCGCGGCTCGATCGCGGCCGTCGCCGAAGAGCTCGGCATGCGCCGGGCGCGGGTCCTCTCGCGCTACGGCCTGCACACCGCGGCCGACCGCTGGGACGAATCGCACGGCGGCAAGACCCCGATGGCCCAGGCCGCGCCGGCGACGTGCGTCAGCTGCGGTTTCCTCGTCCGCATCGGCGGCTCGCTGGGCCAGGCGTTCGGCATCTGCGGCAACGAGTTCGGCCCGGCCGACGGCCACGTCGTCTCCCTGGCGTACGGCTGCGGCGGCCACTCGGAGGCGGCGGTCATGCCGAAGCCGCCGCGCCCGTCGGAGCCGGTGATCGACGAGACGCTGGTGGATCCGCTGCCGTTGCGCCGTCCGGCGGGGTCTGTGGAGACGGATGCGGCTGATGAGGAGCTTGGGCACTCCTGAGGCAGGCTGCTGCCCCTGCGGTTTGGGGTGCTGGTGTTTTGCCGGGTGCGGCGCCGTTTCCGCCTCCGGCGGGGTGGTGGGGGTCGGAGCGTCGGCCCGTGTGGCTGGGGCCTGCGGTGGGCCGCTCCGGGGTGGTTGTCGGGGCTGCTTCGCTTTACGCCCCGACAACCACCCCTGCGCGTCCCACCTCCGGCGGTGTGCGGCTGCGGGACTCCGCTCCTGGGGGAGTGGAAGACTGGTGGGAGCCGCCGATGGCGAGCGAGCCCTACGGGAGAGCGTGCCGGGACGGTTCCGGGTCATGGGCGGGCGGGAGGGTGTGACCGCCGCGGTAGCGGCGGGCCGTGCCACCGTGCCGCGGGCGGCGAGCGGACCGTAACCTCAGGCGCGGCGGGCCGTGCCACCGGGCGGCGACGGCGAAAGGCCCCGCGGAACCGGGGCCACAACCCCCCGAGGACCGGCCCCCGGCCGACCACGCGGTACGTTCGCCGAAGGCAACCGCGTAGGGAGACGAACAACGTGATGGTGCGAGGCGCAGCCGAAGACGCTGATCCGTTCGGGACCGGGCGGCTGCGCCACCGCGTCCTGGAAGCCTGGGCGGCGAGCCCCGCCCGCTTCCGTGAGGACGCCAACGCCGAGGAGGACCTCGCACTCGGCGGCTACCGCGACCGCCTCGTCGTCGAGCTCGCCCAGAACGCCGCCGACGCCGCCGCCCGCGCCGGAACCCCCGGCCGGCTCCGGCTGACCCTGCGCCCCGCGCGGGACGGCGAGCTCGCCGTGCTGGCCGCCGCCAACACCGGCGCACCCCTCGACGCCCAGGGCGTCGAATCCCTCGCCACCCTGCGCGCCTCCGCGAAGCGCGAGAGCGGCGAGGCCGTCGGCCGCTTCGGCGTCGGCTTCTCCGCCGTGCTGGCCGTCAGCGACGAACCCGCCGTCGTCGGCCGCTCCGGCGGCGTCCGCTGGTCCCTCGCCGAGGCGCGCGACCTCGCGGTCGCCGCCGCGGCCTCCTCGCCCGGCCTGGGCGAGGAGATCCGCCGCCGCAACGGCCACGTGCCGCTGCTGCGCCTGCCGCTGCCGGCCGAGGGCACCGCGCCGGAGGGCTACGACACCGTCGTCGTCCTGCCGCTGCGCGACGGCGCCGCCGAGGACCTGACCGCCCGTCTGCTCGCCGGGATCGACGACGCGCTGCTGCTGGCCCTGCCGGGCCTGGAGGAGGTCGTCGTCGAGGGCGCGGACGGCACCGTACGGACGCTGACGCGCCGCCAGGACGGCCCGTGCGTCCTCGTCGACGACTCGGAGCACGGCACCACCCGCTGGCGCGTCGAGCACACCGGTGGCCCGCTGGACGCGGCCCTGCTCGCCGACCGGCCGGTCGAGGAGCGGCTGCGCCCGGCCTGGTCGCTGACCTGGGCCGTGCCGGTGGGCGAGAACGGCGCGCCCGTACGCCCGCGCACCGCGCCCGTGCTGCACGCCCCGACGCCCACGGACGAGCCGCAGGGCCTCCCCGCGCTGCTCATCGCCACCTTCCCCCTCGAACCCACCCGCCGCCACACCGCGCCCGGCCCGCTCACGGACTTCCTCACCGAGCGCGCCGCCGAGGCGTACACGCACCTGCTCCGCGACTGGCACCCCGTCTCCACCGGCACCCTCGACCTGGTGCCGTCGCCGCTCGCGCGCAGCCCGCTGGACGCGGAGCTGCGCCGCCGGGTGCTGGAGCTGCTGCCCCGCGTGCCGTTCCTGCCGAGCGCGGCGACGGCCGCCCCCGGCAACGGTGGCCAGGAGAACGCGGGCGAGGGCGTCGAGGGGATTCCCTGGACCGAGGGCCCCGACGCCTCCACGCAGCGGCCCGAGGGTGACGGGCGGACCGAGACCTGGGACGACCCCTTCGCGCGCGGCGGCCCCGACGGCGAGCCGTACGCGCTGTGCCCGCGCGACGCCGAGGTCGTGGAGGGCGCGGGCGCCGAGACCGTCACCGTCCTGGGTGAACTCTTCCCCAGCCTGCTGCCCACCGGCCTGGAGCGCCGCCCGGAGCTGCGCGCGCTCGGCGTGGCGCGGGTGCCGCTCGGCGAGGTCGTCGACCGGCTCGCCGGTGTCGAGCGCGCCCCGTCCTGGTGGTGGCGGCTCTACGACAGCCTCGCCGGCGTCGACCCCGACCGGCTGACCGGCCTGCCGGTACCGCTCGCCGGCCGGCCGGACGGCGCGGGAGCCCGTACCGCCGTCGGACCCCGGCAGGTCCTGCTGCCGCCCGCCGACGCCACCGGGTCCGAGCGGCTCTCCCGCCTCGGGCTGAAGGTCGCCCACCCGGACGCCGCCCACCCGCTGCTGGAGAAGCTCGGCGCCACGCCCGCCTCCCCGCGCGCCATTCTGACGACGCCTCAGGTGCGGGCCGCGGTCGCCGACTCCCTCGACGGCGACGAGATCTGGGACGAGGACGCGCTCGCCCACGACGACCTCGTCGAGACCGTCCTCGCGCTGGTGCGCGACGCGAACCTCGCCCCGGGCGACGAGCCCTGGCTCGCCGCGCTCGCCCTTGCCGACGAGGACGGCGAACTCGCCCCCGCCGGTGAACTCGTCCTGCCCGGCAGCCCCTTCGAGAGCGTCATCCGCCCCGGCGAGCTCGCCGCGTGCGACGCCGGCCTCGCCGAGCGCTGGGGCGAGCAGCCGCTGACCGCCGTGGGCGTGCTGGCCGACTTCGCGCTCGTACGCGCCACGGACGTCGTCCTGGACCCGGACGAGCTGGAGCCGCGCGACACCGACTACGCCGAGCCCGACGACGCCGGACTGCTCGACGCCGTCGACGTCTGGTGCGAGGACGTCCTCGATCAACTGCCGGACACCCCGGTGCCGCCCGTCGCGACCGAGATCGTGGCCGTACGCGACCTGGACCTGGTCGATGACGACGCCTGGCCGCGCGCGCTCGCCCTGCTGTCCCGGCCGCCGCTGCGCGACGCGCTGACCGCGCCCGTGCGCGTCCTGCTCCCGGACGGCACGACCGAGTCCGTACGCCCGTACACCGCCTGGTGGCTGCGCGGCCATCCCGTACTCGACGGCCGCCGTCCCGCCGGCCTGCGGGTCGCGGGCGGCGATCCGCTGCTGGCCGGGCTGTACGAGCCGGCGGACGCGGCCGGCCTGGCGGACGACCAGGTGCTGCGGGCCCTGGGCGTGCGCACCTCCGTGGCCGCCCTCCTCGACGAACCGGGCGGCGCGGCCGAGCTGCTCTCCCGCCTGGCCGACCCCCGCCACCCGGTGGGCGCGGCACAGCTGCACGCGCTGTACGGGGCCCTCGCCGGCCTGGACCCCGAGCAGGTCACCCTGCCGGACGACCTGCGGGCCGTCGTCGACGGCGAGGTGCGGGTCGTGGACGCGGCCGACGCGCTGGTCGCCGACGCGCCGGACCTGCTGCCGCTGGCCGAGGGGCTCCCGCTGCTGCCGGTGGCGCCCGCGCGGGCGGCGGAGCTCGCCGAGCTGCTCCAGGTGCGCCGCCTGAGCGAGACCGTGGAGGCGGCGGTCCCCGGCGGCGGCGAGGTCCGGCAGGTGCCGGAGGGCGTCCGGGTCCTGCTGCCGGGCGCACCGGACACCTACGTCGAGCACGAGGAACTCGTCGTCGACGGCGTCGAACTGGACTGGCGCCACGGTTCGGACGGCGTCCTGCACGCGGCGACCCTGGAGGGCGTGGCGGCGGGCCTGGCCTGGGCGGCCGGCGCGTGGTCGCGCCGCTTCGAGGCGGCGGCGCTCCTGGAGGACCCTTCCCGCACGGAGGAGCTGGCCGGGGCCCGCTGGTTCGACTAGGCGGGGTCCGGCGGGGTCACGTGGGCGGGCGGCTGCGGACGTGTCCTGCGCACCACCGCTGCGCGGTGATGTCCTCAATCGCCGGACGGGCTTGATTGTGGCTGAGCTCAGCCGAATCAAGCCCGTCCGGCGTTTGAGGACGCGCCCGCAGGGCGCCCGCCGCCGCAGGCGGCAAAGACGGCCCGCAGCCGAAGGCCCGCCGGCACGGCCCAGGGGGTGTCCGACCCGCCCGCGCCCTCCGGGGCGCCTACGCTGGAAGGGAACCCCATTCCAGGAGGCCGTCATGACCAGGAAAGTCGCCGACTGCCGCAGGTTCCCCAGCGAGACCAACTGCAGCCTCACCATCACCGGTGAGGAGGACGAAGTCCTCCAGGCCGCCACCGAGCACGCGATCTCCGTGCACAAGCACCAGGACAGCCCGGAGCTGCGCGAGCAGATCAAGGAGTTCCTGGAGGACGAGAAGGCCAAGGCCTGACGGGCGGGCTCAGGCCGGGAAGCGGCGGGCCAGGGCGCGCCACGCCACCTCCAGCACCAGGGCCGCCACCGCGGCGATCGCCACGGCGGCCCAGGGCATCGTCGTGCCGACCAGCTTCAGGGCGAAGAAGCGCTGGAACGCCGGCACGACCAGGACGACCAGGAAGCCCGCCCCCATCGCGAGCACCAGCGCCACGCGCCACCACGTGTACGGGCGCGCGATGATCGCCAGCACCCACATCGAGATCAAAAACAGGGTCAGCGTCGCCGCGCTGGTCTCGGCGTCCAGGGCGCCGGGCCCGGAGTAGTGGCTGCGGGCCAGCAGGTACGCGGCGAAGGTGGCCACGCCCGCGATCAGTCCGGCCGGGACGGAATAGCGCATCACGCGCCGGACGAAGTGCGGCTTGGCGCGCTCCTTGTTCGGCGCGAGGGCCAGGAAGAACGCCGGGACGCCGATGGTGAGCGTCGACAGCAGGGTCAGGTGGCGCGGCAGGAAGGGATAGGGCACGCGCGTGCAGACCACCAGGATCGCCAGCAGCACGGAGTAGACGGTCTTGGTCAGGAACAGCGTCGCGACGCGCGTGATGTTGCCGATGACGCGGCGGCCCTCGGCGACCACCGACGGCAGGCCGGCGAAGCTGTTGTTCAGCAGCACGATCTGGGCGACGGCCCGCGTGGCCTCCGAGCCCGAGCCCATGGAGACGCCGATGTCGGCGTCCTTGAGGGCCAGCACGTCGTTGACGCCGTCACCGGTCATGGCCACGGTGTGGCCGCGCGACTGCAGCGCCGCGACCATCTCGCGCTTCTGCTGCGGGGTGACGCGCCCGAAGACCGCGCCCTTGTCGAGGACGCCGGCCATCTCCGTCCGCTCCGCCGGCAGCCGGCGGGCGTCGACGGGGGCGTCCGCGCCCGGCAGGCCGAGCTTGGCGGCGACGGCGCCGACGGAGACGGCGTTGTCGCCGGAGATGACCTTGGCGGAGACCTTCTGCTCGGCGAAGTAGCGCAGGGTGTCCGCCGCGTCCGAGCGCAGCCGCTGCTCCAGGACGACGAGCGCGGTGGGGCGCAGTTCCTCGGTGACGCCGGGGTCGTCGAGGTCGCGTTCGGCGCGGGCCAGGAGCAGTACCCGCAGCCCCTGGGCGTTGAGGTCCTCCACGGCCGCCAGCGCCGGGTCGCCGGTGGGCAGCAGCACGTCGGGGGCGCCCAGCAGCCAGTTGCCGGACTCGGCGTCGGGGCTGTTGAGGGCGGCGCCGCTGTACTTGCGGGCGGAGGAGAACGGCAGGGCCTCGGTGCACCGCCAGCCGGAGCCGTCGGGGTAGGCGTCGATGATGGCCTGGAGGCTGGCGTTGGGCCGGGGGTCGCTCTCGCCGAGGGCGCCGAGCACCTGGCGTACGTAGCCCTCGTCGGCCGGTGCGCCGGGCAGGACGCGCAGCTCGGTGACGTCCATGCCGCCCTCGGTGAGGGTGCCGGTCTTGTCGAGGCAGACGGTGTCGACGCGGGCCAGGCCCTCGATCGCGGGCAGCTCCTGGACCAGGCACTGCTTGCGGCCGAGGCGGATGACACCGATCGCGAAGGCCACGGAGGTCAGCAGGACCAGGCCCTCGGGGACCATCGGGACGATGCCGGCGACCATCCGCCGGACGGCCTCCTTCCAGTCGTGGTCCTGGACGACGAGCTGGCTGATGATCAGGCCGATGGCGGTCGGGACCATCATCCACGTCACGTACTTGAGGATCCGGCTGATGCCGGTGCGCAGCTCGGAGTGGACGAGCGTGAAGCGGGACGCCTCCTCGGCGAGCTGGGCGGCGTAGGCCGCGCGGCCGACCTTGGTGGCGGTGAAGGCGCCGCCGCCGGCGACGACGAAGGAGCCGGACATCACCGGATCGCCGGGCTTCTTCAGCACGGGGTCGGCCTCGCCGGTCAGCAGCGACTCGTCGATCTCCAGGCCGTCGGCCTCCAGCACCTCCCCGTCGACGACGCACTTGTCGCCGGGGCCCAGTTCGATGAGGTCGCCGAGGACGATCCCGCCGGTGGGCACGGCGGCGGGGGCTCCGTCGCGGCGGACGGTGGGCCGGGCCTCGCCGATGACGGCGAGGGAGTCGAGGGTCTTCTTGGCGCGCAGTTCCTGGACGATGCCGATCGCGGTGTTGGCGACGATCACGAAGCCGAAGAGGCCGTCCTGGATCGGGCCGACGACCAGGATGATCAGGAACAGGACGCCGATGATGGCGTTGAAGCGGGTGAAGACGTTGGCCCGGACGATCTCGGAGGTCGAGCGCGAGGAGCGCACGGGTACGTCGTTGACCTCACCCCGTGCGACCCGCTCGGCGACCTGGGACGAGGTCAGACCGGTGTGCGGGGCCGGCGGCACGGATTCCTCTGTGGTGGTCTGCGCCGGATCGCTCATGAGTCCGACGGTACGGGCGGTCAGCCCGGTTCACCTTCCGAACCGGACGGGCCGGTGGAACCGGGCGGAACGGCGCTGCCGGTCGCCTCGCGGGCCGCCGCGTGGCGGCGGATGGCGGCGTCGCGGCCGCGGACGTACCAGATGCCGATCAGGCCGAGGCCGGCGCCGGCCAGGCAGGTCCACACCCACCACAGGTGGCCGTGGTCGTCGAACCAGCCGTAGAACGGCAGCTGGACCAGGAAGAGGACGAACCACAGGACGGTGCCGCCGGTGATGGTGGCGACGACATTGCCCTCCAGGGGCTCCGGCGCCTCATGCCTGGGTGTCCACTTCGTCATGCGCGCAAGCGTAGCCGCTGCGGCCGGGACCGGGGCCCTTGGGGCATAAGGGTCTACGCGCGGAGATGGCAATTCGGGGATTGTTTATTCATACTGAAACCAACTGGATCCGGCTGGATTGTTTTGTTTGATCATACAGTCTTGATCCTTTTTGTTCCTCTCCGCTCACCCCCGTTTCACCCCCGCCGTCGCCCGCGTCCCCCGCGCGGGCCCGTACGACTGAGGTCCCGCATGCCCTCCTCGGCCACCTCCCCGGTCGACGCCAAGCAGCCGTCCCCCACACCGCCGCCCGGCAACGTCCTCGACCGGTACTTCCGGATATCCGAGCGGGGCTCCTCCGTCTCGCGCGAGCTGCGCGGTGGTCTGGCCACCTTCTTCGCGATGGCGTACATCGTCGTGCTGAACCCGATCATCCTCGGGGCGGGCCAGGACAAGTTCGGGCACCAGCTCGACAACGGCCAGCTGGTCACGGCCACCGCCCTGATGGCCGGCCTCTCCACCGTCCTGATGGGCGTCATCGGCAATGTGCCGATCGCCTGCGCCGCCGGCCTCGGCATCAACGCCGTCGTCTCGCTCCAGCTCGCGCCCAAGATGAGCTGGCCGGACGCGATGGGCATGGTCGTCCTCGCCGGCCTGGTGCTGATGCTGCTGGTCGCCTCCGGTCTGCGGCAGCGCGTCATGGACGCCATCCCCGGCGGTCTGCGGCGCGCCATCGCCATCGGCATCGGCCTGTTCATCTCGCTGATCGGCCTGGTGGACTCCGGCTTCGTCACCCGCAACCCCGACGCCGCGCACACCACCGTGCCGCTCGGCCTCGGCCAGGGCGGGCAGCTGCACGGCTGGCCGGTGCTGGTCTTCGTGGCCGGCCTCGCGCTGACGTTCATCCTCGTCGTCCGCAAGACGCGCGGTGCGATCCTCATCGGCATCGTCGTGATGACCTTCGTGGCCATCGTCATCAACACGCTCGCCGACATCCCGGACCTGAGCTGGGGCCTGAGCGTCCCGACGATGCCCGACAGCGTCGTCGGCACGCCCGACTTCGGTCTCGTCGGCCACATCAGCCTCTTCGGCGGCTTCCACGAGGTCGGTCTGCTGACCGGCTGCCTGTTCGTCTTCACCGTGCTGCTCTCCGGCTTCTTCGACGCCATGGGCACGATCATCGGCGTCGGCGAGGAGGCCGGCCTGACGGACGAGAAGGGTCAGCTGCCCAACATGGGCAAGATCCTCATGGTCGACGGCGTCGCCGTCGCGGCGGGCGGCTTCGGCTCGGCCTCCGCCAACACCTGCTTCGTGGAGTCCACCGCCGGCGTCGGCGAGGGCGCCCGTACGGGCCTGGCCAACCTGATGACCGGCGGCCTCTTCCTGCTGGCCCTCGTCTTCACCCCGCTGGCCACCGTCGTCCCCTCGCAGGCGGCCACCCCCGCCCTGCTCGTCGTCGGCTTCCTGATCATGGCGGCCAACGTCAAGGAGATCGACTGGAGCGACTTCACGATCGCGATCCCCGCGTTCCTGACGATCATCTCGATGCCGTTCACGTACTCGATCACCAACGGCATCGGCATCGGCGTCCTCGCCTTCATCCTGCTGCGGATCGCGGACAAGCGGGCCCGCGAGATCCCGTGGCTGCTGAACGTGGTCGGCCTGTGCTTCCTCGTCTACTTCCTGCTCGACCCGATCGAGCAGGTGCTGGGCGTGAAGTAACACGCCGAGGAGGGCGCTTCCAGAGCGCGTACGGGCGGCCGGGTGCGGAATGCACCCGGCCGCCCTTTCGTGCGCCCCCACGTGGTGGGCCCGTGCGCACGGGCCGTGCGCACGGTGATGCGCGACGGTGCTCCCGTGCCCCCTCCCGTGCCCCCGCATACCGGCTTTATTTAGCGCGGGTAATGAGTTAACCTAAGGAACATGTCGGACCCTGACCCTCAAGACAGCACCGCCGCAGTGGACTCCCTGCGATCCGGTGTCATGCGTCTGTCGCGGCGGCTCAAGCACCAGCGTGTCGACGAGTCGCTCAGCCCCACCGAGATGTCGGTGCTGGGCACCCTCGCCCGCTGTGGCCACGCCACCCCCGGCGAGCTCGCCCGCAAGGAGCACGTGCAGCCCCCGTCGATGACCCGCATCGTCGCCCTGCTCGAAGCCAAGGGCCTGGTCCGGCTGGAACCGCACCCCGAGGACCGCCGCCAGAAGGTGGTCACCCAGACCGAGCGGGCCGAGGCCATGCTCGAGGAGAGCCGGCGCAAGCGCAATGTCTGGCTCACCGAACTGGTCGGGCGGCTCGACGAGGACGAGTGGGCGACGCTGCGCGCCGCCGCACCCGTACTGGAGAAGCTCGCGCACCTGTAACACCCACACAAGTGAGGAGGCGAACCCACTTTGAGTACGGGACCCGGAGCAGACTCCGCACCCGCACCGAACACCCCCGACGACACCCGCACCACCGCCCTGCCCCAGCCCAAGGGCGGCACCTTCAGCTCACTCCGGAACCGGAACTACCGGCTCTTCGCCACCGGCCAGGTGGTCTCCAACACCGGCACGTGGATGCAGCGCATCGCCCAGGACTGGCTGGTCCTCAGCCTCACCGGTTCCTCCGCGGCCGTCGGCATCACCACGGCCCTGCAGTTCCTGCCCATGCTGCTCCTCGGGCTCTACGGCGGCGTCATCGCCGACCGCTACCCCAAGCGGCGGCTGCTGCTCCTCACCCAGGCGGCGATGGGCCTCACCGGCCTGGCGCTGGCGGTGCTCACCCTCTCCGGACACGTCGCGGTCTGGCACGTCTACCTCATCGCGCTCGTCCTCGGCCTGGTCACGGTCGTCGACAACCCCGTCCGCCAGGCGTTCGTCGTCGAGATGGTCGGCCCCGCGGACCTGCGCAACGCCGTCAGCCTGAACTCCGCCAACTTCCAGTCCGCCCGCCTCGTCGGGCCCGCCGTCGCCGGTGTCCTGATCACCGCCGTGGGCAGCGGCTGGGCCTTCCTGCTCAACGGCCTCTCCTTCGTCGCGCCCATCGGCGCCCTGCTGCTGATGCGCACGGGCGAGCTCCACAAGGTCGAGCGCGCACCGCGCGGCAAGGGCCAGCTCCGCGAGGGCCTGCGCTACGTCGCCGGGCGCCCGGACCTGATCTGGCCCATCGTTCTCGTCGGGTTCATCGGCACCTTCGGGTTCAACTTCCCGATCTGGCTGACGGCCTTCGTCAACGACGTCTTCCACGCCGGAGCCGGTACGTACGGCCTGCTCAACACCCTGATGGCGGCCGGCTCCCTGGTGGGCGCCCTGCTCGCCGCCCGGCGCGGCACCTCGCGGATGCGGATGCTGGTCGGCGCCGCCGTGCTCTTCGGCGTCCTGGAGGTCGCCGCCGCGCTCGCGCCCCAGTTCTGGGTCTTCGCGGCGCTGCTGGCGCCGATCGGGATGGCCGGCCTGACGATCAACGTCACCGCCAACTCCGGTCTCCAGCTCGCCACGGATCCCGCGATGCGGGGCCGGGTGATGAGCCTGTTCATGATGGTCTTCGTCGGCGGCACCCCGCTCGGCGCACCCCTCGTCGGCTACGTCACCGACGCCTACGGCGCCCGGGTCGGCTTCCTCGCGGGCGGCGTCGTCTCCCTGCTGGCGGCCCTCGGGGTCGGCCTGGTGCTGGCGCGCGTGGGCGACCTGCGCCTGAGGATCGACCTGCGGCGCGGCCACCCGCACGTGGCGTTCGTGCCGCGGGTCCGGCCGGAGACCGAGGTGACGGTGGCGGCGTAGCCGCGGGTTCGTGTGTCCTCGATCGCGGGACGGGCCGGCAGCGGTCCGTCCCGCGTTCCCGGGGCCCTGTTGCGCGACACTGTGCGCATGCGACTCTTCGCCGCCGTCATCCCTCCCGACGCCGCCGTCGCCGAGCTCGCCACCGCCATCGCCCCCCTGCGCTCCCTCCCCGGAGCGGAGCGGCTGCGCTGGACCGAGCCCGCGAGCTGGCACTTCACGCTCGCCTTCCTCGGTGAGGTCGACGAGGCCCTGCTGCCCGCGCTCACCGAGCGCCTGGACCGTGCGGCGCACCGGCACGCTCCGCACGAGCTGCGGTTCGCCGGGGTCGGCCGCTTCGACGACCGGATCCTGTGGGTCGGCGCCGAGGGCGACCGGATCGCCCTGCGCGACCTCGCCCGCTCGACGGCGGCCGGCGCCCGCCGGGCCGGCGTCGAGGCCGACGGCAAGCGCCCCTTCCGCGCGCACCTCACGCTCGCCCGCGCGGCGGGCCCGGTGCACCTGCGCCCGTACGAGGAGCGCCTCGCGGACTTCTCGGGCACGCCCTGGGCCGTGGACCGCCTCTCGCTCGTCCGCAGCAGGCTGCCCGCCTCGGGCGTGCCCGGCGAGCGGCCGCGCTACGAGACGGTGGCCTCCTGGGGGCTCGGCGGCTGAGCGCGCGGACCCGGCGGTTACGCTCAAGGGGTGGACCCCAAGACCAGGAACCGGATCATGACCGGTGTGCTCGCCGTGATGCTCGTCGTCGTCGCCGTGGTGTCGGCGGTGAAGTGACGCGCGGCGCCCGGCCCCGCCCGCGCGTACGGTGCCGGAGCAGGGCTGAGAAGCCGTTGTGCGTCTCCACCGTGAGTTGTCCGTGCTGGCCATTGCCGGGCACTCCAGCACTCCACTGTCGGCCACCAGAAAACGACGTCGGGCCACCCAGCCTGATCTTCTAACCTGCTCGCGTGATCGATTTCGACGACTCCGGCAGTCCCACGGTCCGGGTGGGAGACTCTGGACCGCGCCCTGTCCACCTGCTGTTCTCCGAGCCGTCACGACCGTTCGGGGACGACCCGATGCTCGACTTCCTCGTGATGGCGCGTGGGCAACGGGTGAGCATCGAGACCCGGGTGCGGACCTGGGACGGCGACGGCCTCGACACCTTCCTGTACTCACTGGCCGACGACTTCCGGGGCTGGGAGGGAGCGCGCACCTGGCGCTCCCTGGAGCACGATCTGACCCTCTCCGCGGAGCATCGCTCCGGCGGCTACGTCCATCTGACCTGGGGTATCCACGACCGGCCACCATCTGAGGAATGGCACTTCGAGACCACCACCGTGCACGCGGCCGGTGAGGAGATGCGAAACCTCGCTGCCGAGACCCACACCTTTCTCAAGAGCATGAAGACGCACGACGGCTCCTGAGGGCCCTCCTCCGCCGTTCCCGGCGACGAAGGGCCCTGGGTGGGCGGGTCCGTCTACCAGGCGAACGCCTCCGGCGACGGCCCCGGACCCGGGAAGATCGCGTCCAGCTCCGTCAGCAGTTCCCCGGTCAGCTTCAGCTCGACGGCACGGAGCGCGGAGCCGAGCTGGTCGGTGGTGCGCGGCCCGACGATCGGCCCGGTCACCCCGGGCCGGGTCAGCAGCCAGGCCAGCGCCACCTCGCCGGGCTCCAGGCCGTGCTTGTCGAGGAGGTCCTCGTACGCCTGGACCTGCTCACGGACCGCGGAGTTCGCGAGCGCCTCCGCCGACCGCCCGGACGCGGCGCGGGCGCTGCCGCCCTCCCGCTCCTTGCGGATGACACCGCCGAGCAGGCCGCCGTGCAGCGGGGACCAGGGGATGACGCCGAGCCCGTACGCCCGCGCGGCCGGGACGACCTCCATCTCCGCGCGCCGTTCGGCGAGGTTGTACAGGCACTGCTCGCTGACCAGCCCCAGCGAGCCGCGGCGGCGCGCCGTCTCGTTGGCCTGGGCGATGTGCCAGCCGGCGTGGTTGGAGGAACCCGCGTAGAGGATCTTGCCCTGCTGGACCAGGACGTCGACGGCCTGCCAGATCTCCTCCCACGGCGTCGTGCGGTCCACGTGGTGGAACTGGTAGAGGTCGATGTGGTCGGTGCGCAGCCGCTTGAGGCTGGCGTCGACGGCGCGGCGGATGTTGACGGCGGAGAGGCGGTCGTGGTTCGGCCAGGGCTCGCCGTCGTCGGGGTTCATCCCGCCGAACACCTTGGTGGCGAGGACGA
Source organism: Streptomyces sp. ISL-11 (assembly GCF_018614525.1). Taxonomy (GTDB): domain Bacteria; phylum Actinomycetota; class Actinomycetes; order Streptomycetales; family Streptomycetaceae; genus Streptomyces. Next base: position 18,021 of record NZ_JAGGOL010000174.1, on the reverse strand, counting down.
CCTTCTCGCGGCGCCCGCCGCCGCGCGCGAACCAGCTGCCGATGATCGACTCGGTGCGGCCCTTGTTCTCGCCCCAGCCGTAGACGTTGGCGGTGTCGAAGAAATTGACGCCCGCGTCCAGGGCGGCGTCCATGATGGTGTGGCTGTCGGTCTCGTCGGTCTGCGGCCCGAAGTTCATCGTTCCCAGTACGATCCGGCTGACCTTGAGCCCCGTGCGTCCGAGCTGCGTGTACTCCATAGTCGCCCAGCCAACGCCTTGGAGCGCACTCGAATCAAGGCTGGCCCCTCGGCCCGGCGCGTCAGGGGGAGGCTGGCTCGTACATATCTGCGACGTCCCACGCCTGGTGCATCGCGTCGGCGAACGCGGCGGCTATGAGGTGCTCGCCGGCCGCGTTGGGGTGCGTGCCGTCGTAGGTGTGGCTGTCGATGTCCCAGCGCTCGGGCCGGGAGGCCAGCAGCAGGGGGGAGCCGGGCCGGTCGAGGTCGGCGACCGCCTTGGCCAGCAGGTCGTTGAAACGCTCGCACTCGGCGGCGAAGTCAGGGTCGTTGAGCGCCTTGATGTTCGCGATGACGGGCAGCAGGACGGCCCGTACGCGCGGATTGGCCTCGCGGGCCTCGGCGAGGAAGCGGCGGACGTTCTCGGCGGTCTGCTCGGCGTCGGTGTAGAAGCCGAGGTCGATGAGGCCGAGCGAGACCAGCAGCGTGTCGGCCTTCCCGGCCCGTACGGCGTCGCCGATCAGCGGTGCCATGTGCAGCCAGCCCTCGCCCCAGCCCGCCAGGTGCGCGCGGGCGCGCTCGGGGAAGGCGGGATCGCCGTAGTCGAGGGAGGCGGGGCTGTCGCTCGACGGGTCGTACAGCTCCCGGCGCGGCCCGACGATCCTGTACGGGCCGCCGTAGGAGGCGTTGAGGTGCTGCCACATGCGGTAGCGCCATGTGTGGTCACCGGCGCTACCGATGGTCATCGAGTCGCCGACGAACAGGATCCGCATGGCGCTCAGATTATCCCTCCCGCCTCCCGCGTCCCTCCCTACCTCTCCTGGAGGACGGACAGCACGTTCCCGGCCGGATCCGTGAACCAGGCGATGGCCGGCCCCTCCTCCCGGAAGACGCCCTTCTCGTCCTGCGCGAACGCTTCGTACCGCTCGAAGCGGACGCCGCGCCCGGCCAGCTCGTCCACGGCCCGGTCGATGTCGTCGACGGGGAAGTTGAGGATGGTGAAGGTCGCCGGGGTGTGGTCGGCCTTGGGGTAGACGAGGATCTCCGTGCCGCCCGTGATGTGCAGGGTCAGCAGCCCGTGCTCCTCGGTCACCCGGAGGCCGAGCGTCCGGTGGTAGAAGTCCTTGGCCCGCTCGATGTCGTCCACGGCGAAGCCGCTGAATGCCTTGGTGTGGGTGAACATGGCCCCTCGTTTCCTTCCGCCCGCGCCGATGCCTGGTGGTACGAGCGTGCACCGCGCGACAGAAGGGCCGCAGGAGGTCCGGGCGCTCGGTGTGTCGAGGTCAGCCCTGTGTCGCACGCGCCATCAGCCGTCCGGCGGAAGCGGATACGCCCGTGGCGCGACGCCGGGAGGCCCCTGGCCGGGACACGCTGGCGGCATGGGATTGATGAGGGTACGGGCCGACTGGCCCACGTGGGCGGGGCGGGCGGCCCTCGGGTGGTCGGTGGTGTACGCGGCGGGAGCCCTGGCCGCGGCGCTCTCGCCGGGGTATGCGTTCGGGTACTCGCTGGGCGGCGCCGGACGCGGCACCGCCGTGGAGTGGGCACTGGCGGGGGCGTACGCCGGGGCGGCCGCGGCCGCGTACGGCATGGCGCGCTGGCCCGGGGCGCGCGGCGCGCACCTGGCCGCCTGGGCGGTGGCCGCGCTGGCGTTCGCCTCGGGGTTCGGGTTCCTGTTCAGCCCGGCGCACCTGCTCGACGTCTTCTCCCGGAACCAGACCCCGATGAACTGGGCCGCCTGGGCGAACGAGGGCGTGGCCACCCTCGGCGCCGCCCTGTGGGCCGCCACCGCTCTCGCCCACCGGCGGCACGCGTGCGGCGTCTGCGCGCACTGCGGTGGACGCGCACGGCGGGGGCCGGTCGCACGGCGCACCCGGGCCGGCCGGGTGGCGGTGGCCGCGCTCCTCCCGTACGCCACGCTCAAGACGGCGTGGGCGCTCGGCGCGACCGTGGGCTACACCGGCGACAACGAGCGCGCCGGTCTCGACGAGTACTACGCGAACGACCGGGCGATCTGGCTGTACGACCACGGGGTCGACATCACCGCCGTCCTAGCCGTCGTCGGCATGGTGCTCGCCCTCGCCCTGACCCGGCCGTGGGGGCGGCGGATGCCGCGGTGGCCGCTGCTGGCCCTCGGCTGGACGGGCGCGGGGGCCCTGGCGCCCTTCGGGATCTACATGGCGGTCTGGGGCGTGCTCGTCGGGGCCGGCGTCGTGGACTCGGGGATCGGTGGCCACGCCGCGTGGGTGGTGGTCGTCGCCTACGGGGGTTTCTCGTTCTACGGGCTGGCCCTGGGGCGGGCCGCAGGCGTCTACCGGCTGGCCACACGCCGTGCCTGCGGCCGGTGCTGACAACCGGTCAGCTCCAGGGGCGGCTCGGGACGACCATCGGTCCGGTACGCGCAGGGGCGGGCCCGGTCAGACCGCGGCGGGTGGCTTGCGCCGGGCGCGGTGTGCGGCCGCGCTCGCGCGGTTGCCGCAGATGAGGGGGGAGCAGTAGCGGCGCGACTGGTTGCGGGACGTGTCGACGAAGACCTCGGCGCAGCGGCGGCCCACGCACACGTGCAGGCGTTCCGTCCCGCCGGTGGTGATCACGCCGAGCAGTCCCATGGCGGCGTTGACCGCGTAGGCGTCGACGGGTGCGGCGTCGGGCGCGGCGACGTGCAGATGCCAGGAGCCGTCGTGGTCGGTGTAGTGCGGGACGGCGTGATGGTCGGCGAGGACGCGGTTGAGCAGGGGGACGGCGGTCGCCGTGTCCGGGGCGGCGAAGACCTCGCGCAGTACGGGCCTCAGCTCGCGCGCGGCGTCGAGGTCGGCCTCGGAGAGGGGGGCGGCCGGCTCGATGCCGTGGGTGGCGAGCAGGGTGGACAAGGCCGTCACATCGGGAAGTTTCTCCACTTCACGCACGATATTGAGCGTATTGACCAGGTCCTCGGCCAGGGTCACCGAAGCGTCCGAGTAACTAGTAAACCTCACCATGACTCCGTACTATTGCTGATCGTCGGCGCCGCCGCACCCTGCACGCGGGCGCCGTCTTCCTGTTGCCGCATGGACGCGGAGGCCGTCGGTTGGACGCACAAGAGGCATTACCCGAAGAGGCGTTGTCCCGGTCGTCCTCGACTCCCCTGCCCGAGGCCGCCGCCCCCGAAGCGGGCTTTCGGGAGGAATTACTCTACGGACTGCGGGCGGCGGTGCCGCTGGCCGTGGCCGTCTTCGGCTTCGCGGTCTCCTTCGGGGTCGTGGCCCGAGCGGCGGGCATGGGCGTACTGGCACCGCTGGTGATGTCGCTGACGACCTTCGCCGGGTCGGCCCAGTTCGCCGCGGCGTCGGTGCTCGGCACCGGTGGCGGAGTGGCGGCCGCGATCGTCGCCGCCGTCCTCCTCAACTCCCGTTATCTGCCGATCGGCATCAGCGTGGCCCCGGCCATGACCGGCGGTGTGCTCAAGCGGTTCCTCTCCGCCCAACTGGTGGTGGACGAGTCGTGGGCCGTCGGCCACGTCGGCAACGGCCGCTATTCGCGCGGCCGGCTGCTGGGCGCGGGCGTCCTCGTCTACTGCGCCTGGGTCGGCGGCACCGCGGTCGGGCTGCTGGGGGCCCGCTATCTCGGCGACCCCGAGCGGTTCGGGCTCGACGTCGTCTCGCCCGTCCTGTTCCTGGCGCTGCTCAAGGGCCAGATCACCAGCCGCAAGGCGCTCGCCGCGTCCGTCCTCGGTGTGGCGATCGCCCTGACCCTGGTGCCCTTCGCGTCGCCGGGCGTCCCGCTCATCGCCGCCACCGCCGCCTGCCTGCTGGGACTGAGGAAACGATGACCGGACTGTGGCTCGCCGTCCTCCTGGTCGGCGCCGTCTCCATGACCCTGAAGGCCACCGGCCCCGTACTGCTGGGCGGTGAGGAACTGCCGGCGGCCCTGCAGCGCGTGGTGACGCTGATGGCTCCCACGCTGCTGGCCGCCCTGATCGCCACCCAGATGTTCGGCGACGGACGGTCCCTGACCGTCGACGCCCGCGCGGTCGGGCTGGCGGTCGGCGCCTTCGGGGTCTGGCGGAAGTGGCCGACGCTCCTGGTCGTCGTCCTGGGTGCCGCGGCGACGGCCCTGACCCGGCTGGTGACGAGCTGATCGGGGCCGCCGGCGACGGCCGGCACCCCACCGCGGCCCTGTGGGACGCCGGCGTCCGGCTGGGCGTGCCCCTCCGCCTGACACCCCTCCCGCTCCGGGCGGCCGCGCCCGGCATGGCGTGCGCCGGGCCCCTCCGCCGCGTACAGCACACGGAGGGGGTGGTGTCGATCCTCGCCGGGATCGACGCGGCCGCCGGGGGCGAGGTCCTGCTCATCGACAACCTCGGCCGGACGGACGAAGCCTGTGTGGGGGACCTCGTCGCCATCGAGGCCCGCCAGGCCGGCATCGCGGGAGTGGTGGTGTGGGGCTGCCACCGCGACACCGACGAACTGGCCGCCATCGGCCTCCCGGTGTTCAGCATCGGCCCCTGCCCCGCCTCACCGAGGCTCGGCCCGGACAGCACCGAGCCGCCCTCCCTGCCGCCGGTCGCGGGGGAGGACGGGGATCTCGTGGTGGCCGACTCCGACGGAGTGCTCGTCGTTCCGGCCGCCGTCCGCGGGGACGTGACGGCCCTCGCGGAGCGGATCGTCACGGCCGAACGCGCCCAGGCCGAACGGGCCCTGGCCGGGGACTCGTTGCGCGAGCAGCTCCAGTGGAAGGCGTTCCAGGAACGGCGGCGCGCCGAGCCCGGTTACACCTTTCGGTCGCATCTGGCCCTGATCAACGGTGCGTTCGAGTAGCCGGCCGCACGTGGCAGGAGCGGGGCGGCAGGCGGCGCAGCAGCAGGTCGCGGCGGCCCCAGGGCCGGGGATCCGGTACTTCGTCCCTCGGGTACAGGGAGGTCGTGTCCGGTACGGGCTCGATCACAGGTCGGTCCTTTCCTTCGGTCGGGTGAACGGCCGGCCCACGGCCGGGCCGCCGCGTCAGGGCGCGGCCGGCGGCAAGTGGGTCTTCGCGAACTCCAGTTGCCTGCGGAAGAGCGCCACCCGTTCGTCCACGTCGGTCAGGCTGTGGCCGGCTTCGTAGATGTGGAGGCCGTGCGGAATGCCCCGGCCGGCCAGCCGGTCGGCGTAGTCCCGGGTCTGCTCGACGGGGCACCGGGCGTCGTGGGCGCCGGCGCTGATGAACACCGGGGCGCGCACGGCGTCGACATAGGTGAGGGGCGAGGCGTCCCGGTAGCGTTCGGGGACCTCGTCGGGCGAGCCGCCGAAGAGGCTGCGGTCGAGGGCCTTGATGTCCTCCATCGCCGTACGGTGCGCCGCGGCGCAGTCGGCCACCGGGGCGCCGGCCAGGCCGAGCGCCCAGTCGTCGGGCTGGGTGCCCAGCGCCAGCAGCGTCAGGTAGCCACCCCACGACCAGCCGGAGACGATCAGCCGGCGGGGGTCGGCCACGCCGTGGTCGACCGTCCAGCGCCGGACCGCCGCGACGTCCTCCAGTTCGGTCAGGCCCACGCGGCAGCGCAGCGCCTCGGTCCACCGGCGCCCGTAGCCGGTCGAGCCGCGGTAGTTGACCCGTACCACGGCGAAACCGTGGTCGTTCCAGGCGGCGATCACCGGGTCGAAGGAGTCCTGGTCCTGCTCGTCGGGCCCGCCGTGCAGCAGGAAGACGGCGGGGTGGGGTCCGGTCCCGGCGGCGGGGGTGTTGAGCAGGGCGTGGATACGGCCGCCGGGCCCGTCCACCCACAGGTCGCGCACCTCGGCGGCGACGGGCGGCGACGGACGGGAAACGGGCAGCCCCGGCTCCGCCAGCAGCCCGTGGAACTCCGGTGGCCGCGCGGAACTCGACGACAGCAGCCAGGCGTCCCCGCCGGGCCGGGTACGCGCGTGGTCGATGACGCCGAACGGCGCGGGGAGGGCTTCGAGCCGGCCGTCGGCGAGGTCGTAGCGGTATAGCGCCGAGCGGGCCTCGTGGTCGTGGACGACCAGCAGGGAACGGGCGTCCTGGTACCACTGCACCGACACGTCGCCGGGCAGTCCCAGCCGCAGTTCGGTGCGCTCCCCGGTGCGCGGCTCGACGAGAACGGCGTCCCAGTGGTCGTCGTCGCGCTGCTGTTGCAGCAGCAGGCGGTCGTCACCCGGTACGGGCGAGAAGCCGACCGCCTCCAGAAGGCCCTCGCCGCCGTCGAGGTCGAGCACGGTCGTGCCGTCGGCCGTGGCGAGGATCCGGACACCGAGGTCCCACATGTCGCCGCGCTCGCTGTGCGCGATCACGGCGAGGTCCAGGGACCGGGACAGGTCGACGGCGTACGCGGGCTCCTCGTGCCGGTAGAGGAGCCGTGTGGTCCCTCCGGGCAGGGCCAGGTGGACAGCCGTGCCGTCCTCGGTGGAGCAGCCGAGCAGGGCGTGCCCGTCCAGGCCGACGGCCAGGCCGGACGGCCAGTACGAGCCGGGGAGCGACACGGCGGGAACGTCCGGCCCGCCGGTGAACGGCTGCCGCATCCACTGCCCGTACTCGTCTCCCTTGGCGTCGTCGAACCACCACACCGCCTCCCCCGACGCCTCGATCGCGCACTGCTGCGTACCGGCGGGGCGGTCGGTCACGCGGCGGAGCGTGCCGGCGGCGCGGTCCCAGCAGTAGACCTGGGCGATGCCGTCGAGGTCGCTGACGAACACACAGCGCTCCGGCGCGCTCTTGGCCCAGGCCGGCAGGGTGTGGCGGGGGGCGCGGAAGCGCTGTTCCCACAGGGGCAGCGCTTCCGCGCGCGGTGCAGAGGACGTGGTCATCGAGGGGGACTCCCATGGCTCCATGAGGCGTGCGCCTCCACCAAGACGGGCCGCCGCCGGCCGGTGTGGGCCGGGGCGGCCGGTGCGGGTGCCGGGCCGGGCGCGCGGGGTCGGTCAGTGACAGCCGCAACTCGCCGCGGAGACCCGGTTCATCCGGCGCCGCGGCCGCTCGCCGGCCTTGTCCGTGGCCGCTCCGGCGAGCGACTCCTCGCCGCCGAGCGCCGTCACGGTGCTGGTCGAGCAGGCGAGCGTCAGCTGGTACGGGGACTGTGGCAGGGCACCCAGGACCACGTGGACGGAGGCGGTGGCCCGGCCAGCGGTGGCCGAATTCGCCTCGGTGTTGAACGGCAGCGACGGGGTCATGACGCCGAGGCCGAACTCCACGCCGGAGATCAGCGCGTGGTCGGCGGACTCGGCGAAGAGCCGCTCCAGCTCCGCCGCGGCCGTGCCGGACCCCGGGGCGGCGGCCTTGAGGTCGGTCACCGCGCCGTTCTCGACGGTGAGCACCAGCGGGTGGTGGGACAGCCCGGCCAGCTGCTCGTAGATCTCGTTGCGCCGGGCGACGCCCGCGCTGCGGGCCCGTACGACCGGCCGGCCCTTGACGGCGATCTGCCCGGACAGGGCGGTACCGGTGATGTCGGTCGCCAGCCGCAGGCGGCCGGTGGGCGCGGACCACACGGAGCCGGGCACGAAGACGCCGATGTCGGACCTCGACCAGGTGGGACGCCCGTACGTCAGCTCGGCGGCGGCGCCGGTCAGCGCGTCCTCGATACGCAGCCCGCCGGACGCGGCGAGGGCGCCGGTCAGCTTCTCGGCGCGCTGCCGCACGTCGTCGGGGTCGGTGTTCTCCAGCGCCTCCAGCTGTGTGCCGACCTGGTCGAGCGCCAGGGGGCCGGTGCCGACGCGGATCGCGGCGACCGTGCGTCCGGGGGTGACATCGACGGCCGGTGCGGTCAGCAGGGCGTCGTCGGTGGCGATCGCGAGGACGTCGCCGTCGGCCGGTACGTCGGTGCGGAGGATGTCACCCAGCGTCCGGCCGGGCTCGACCGCGACCGTGGAGCACTGCTCGTAGCGGCTTCCGCCTTCCAGGCGGAAGGAGTCGGCGATCGCCTTTTCGACTACGAGCGTGAAGTGTGTGCGGCCGACCGAATACTGGCGGTAGGCCTCGGGGCGGACGATAATCATCGCGACACCACTCCCAGATATGTGTTGCGTGTCGGCGAGGCGGGTCGAGTCAGCACCTCGACCCGCCTCGCGACAGGGCTGCCAACGAGTCAGCCTGTCACCTGAGTTCAGCCCAGCAGGGTGCCCAGGTAGTTGCTGTTCTTGCGGACCTTGATGGTCTTCTTCATGGGTGTTCACCTCCTGACAGGGATCGACGGGCCGAGGGTCTCCACAGGGCTCAGCCCAGGAGGGTCCCGAGGTAGTTGCTGTTCTTACGGACCTTGATGGTCTTCTTCACGAGGGCTCACCTCCCCTTGGTGATCGTGGGGCCGGGTGTCCGGGGCTCAGCCCAGGAGGGTCCCGAGGTAGTTGCTGTTCTTGCGAACCTTGATGGTCTTCTTCATGAGAGCTCACCTCCCGTCCGCGTGGATTTCGCGCTCCCGCCGTGGCCGCGCGGCACTCGGTCGCTCAGGCGACCTTGGCCATGCGCACGCTCGGGGCGCCGCCCTTGTTGCCCAGCACCACCTCACCGCTCTCGGTGTAGACGGTGGTGTCGGGCGAGATGATGTCGAGGTGGTACTGGGTGAAGGGCGTGAGCCCCAGCCCCCAGTGCAGGCAACCGCGGTCGCCGCCGTAGACCTCGTTCATCGCGTGGTTGCCCGGCATGATGTCCAGGCTGGTATTGAGGGCGTGACCGATTTCCCAGACCAGGGTGTAGCGGGAATCGATCTCGAACATCGCCTCGAAGATCTTGGCGACCGGAGCGCCGGCGGGCCGGTGCGGGCGAAGCGAAGTAATGCTTCCCTTGCGCACCTCGGCAATCACCGCCTCATGCTCCAGTCCGGCCAGCTTGCTCTGCAGCCGGGCCTGGTCCTTCCGCAGGAAAGAAGGCGTTCCGTTGTGCAGGATCGGGAAACCCCGGAAAGCGATATCTCCTTCGAGCGGCAGATGCAGCGACTCGTCGAATTCCACGATCTGCATCGGCAGCACGCTGATCTCGCCCGAGGGTACGATCTGCTGTTCGCCCCATTCAAGAGGGCCGGCCTGCTGATTCCAGATCAGGCCGTCGGCGAGATGGTCCAGAACGGCCCGGGTGCCGTGCCGCTCGTCGACGTAGACCAGGTGGTCCGTCGACTCGGCCAGCTCGAAGAACCGGTCGCTGAACTCCGCCTGCTCCTGCGCCGACGTCCGCTCGATGACGCCGATGAAGTGGCTGATGACGTCGAGGCCGGCCGGCGTGGAGTTGCAGGCCATGCCCATCAGCTTGCGGCGCGGTCCCAGCGCCTCCTCGGACGGGGACTCGAAGAAGCGGTACGGCGAGATGACCAGCGAGTGCGAATTCTGCGGAACCGTTTCATCGGCGAGCATCCGCTCAAAGTCGTCGCCCGGCTTCAGGATGATCGTCCGGTACTCCGCGTAGGGGGCATCCTTGACGATTTCAAATTCCGGGATCATCTCCTGGTTGGTGATCAGGCAGAAGATGCTTCCTTCGGCGGAGCCGAACTGACTGAAGCGAGCCGGATTGATCTTAATTGCCATATTGGGCCATACCCCCCAGGCGGCGGATTTCCTGATCGCAAGAAAACAGCATGCGCGAACGCGTCGCAATATGACAGGGGGCAATGGCCGGAACATATGCCGGTTTGAAACCGGGCAATGCTCGCTTTGCGGCAGTCCGCGAGGGTTGGGCGGTTCACCCGTGTTTGCAGCAAATGGATCTACGTCGGGAGCGGCGGATTCCGCGCGGCGGCGGAGGAAAGCCCGGCGGTGTGCCGCTTCGCCCGTTCCGGGAGGCCCGTCGTACGGCGGATTCGCCTCGTCCGGAACCGCACATCCGCCGGGACGGTACGGCGGGAACGCGCCATGATCATAACGAGCGAACGGGGCCTGACGGCGTCCGAAGTGCGGAATTAGCGGCTCCGCCGCAATGAGATGTGAATCACATCGCCCCCCGTCAGCCCCGGGTGCGGCTCGGGACGACCATGAGGCGGTGGTAGTAGCCGGCCGGGTGCGGTTCGCCTACCGGGCGGCCGTCCACCTCCACCCAGGCGTGGGCGCGGAACGGGCCCGTACGTACGCCCGTGCACCAGTCCGGCCAGACGCCGCGCAGCCGGCACAGCAGCGCGGTGGCGATGGAGCGCTGGAGGCAGCCCTCGCCCGCGCAGCGGGCGCTCACCGCGACGACCCGCCGGCGGGCGGCGAGTGCCTGCTCCGCCGTCGCGGGGGCGGCACCGCGCCGGAGCAGGGTCAGCACCCGGCGGATGCGGCGCGGCGGCAGCATGACCAGCAGCCGGGCGGTCGCGGTGGCCAGCAGCGCCGGCGGGCGGCGGTGCGGAGGGACGGCCTCGCGGGCGGCCGGGACCATCGGCACGCTCATACCGGCATCACCAGGCGGGCCGTGCAGAGGGAGTGGATGAGGGAGGCCACGTCGGTCGTCGTCCGTTCGGTGGTGAGGGCGGGGTAGCGCTCGGAGAGCCGGTGCGCCGTCTGCCGGGGTGAGGCGCCGTCGAGGAGGGCGCGCAGGATGACCGCGGCGGTGCCGTTGAGCTGCCAGTACCGGCCGGTGGCCTCGTCCAGCAGCACCATTCCGTCCTCGGTGTCCGTGGCGGACACATCAGGACACAGGGCGAGGGTCACGGTGCTTCTCCACCATCTCCAGGGGGCGGGGGGTCCGGAGCCACAACTCGCAGCCCAGGGTGGGGTCCAGGCCGCGCAGGGTGTGGGGCCGGGGGTGCAGGCCGAGCAGGGCCGTACGGAACGCGTCGGCGTCGACCAGGCCCAGCCGGGCGAGCAGGGAGTCGTCGAACAGCTCCAGCAGGCCGGCGCGGTGGCGGCGCAGGGCCGTGTAGAAGTCCTCGGTGAGGTCGTCCTCGGTGGAGCGGTCGAGGACGGCGTCGGGCACGATCCCGCGCATCGCCTCGGCGAGCACCGGTTCGCACCGCCCGTCCGCGCGGCGTTCGGGCAGCCGGACGGACAGCGCCGCCTGGATCACGCCGTCGTCGAGGCAGGGCGCGGCGTACGCCAGCCCCATAGCGGAGCCGACCTGGTCGAACTGGCGCGCCCCGCGGCCGCCGGCCTGGGCGTACGCGATCGCCGCGTGCTGGCCGCGCTGCGGTGCGAGCGGCTCGGCCTGCTCGGCGGCCGCCTCGCGCAGCACGCTCCGTACGGCGTCGACCGCGTCCGGCGTCGCCCAGGGAGGCAGGGAGCCCCGCGTGCCCCAGGCGAGGGACGGGACACGGTGGGCGGCCGGCGGCGGGGGTGCCGCGGTGAGGCCCTCGGCCCAGGCGGCCAGCCACTGGGCGAAGGTGCTGCGGTCCGCCAGCTCGCGCAGGAGCGGGCGCAGGGGCCAGCGGTGGAGGGTCCGCATCGCGCGGATGCGGGCGAAGGCCGCCCCGGGGTCGCTGCGGGCCAGGTCGTGCAGAGCGGGGGCGTGGGCGGTGAACAGCTCGTTCCCGCCGCCGAACATGTGCAGCCGCGATCCACGCCCGAGCATCAGCTCGGCCACGGCTCTGAACCGGGCCGTGTCGCGGACCCACCCGCCCGGCTCGTCGGTCCACGCGACGGGGTCCTGAAGTCCGCTGTACCACAAGGGCGTTCGCGCCCGGTCCGGTCTGATGTGCCCGGCGCCGGGCAGCGCGGCGGTGGCCCGCGCGGCGGCGTCGGCGGCGTCGCTCTCCGGGGCGAAGTCCGCCCAGCGGAAGGTGACCAGGCGGGCCGGGCCCCGGGCGGCCGCCAGGAAGCACAGGCTGGTGGAGTCCATGCCGCCCGACAGGTCGGCGCTCACCGTGCCGCCGCCGGCCGTGCACGTGCCCACCGCGGCGGTCAGCGCCCGGCGGACCTCGACCGCGCCCTCGGCCAACGGCAGCACCGGCTCCGGGGGCCGCCACCAGCGCCGCGTACGGGACCGCCCGTCCGCCTCGATCAGCAGGCAGTCCTCGGGCCGCAGGACCTGGACGCCCTGCCACAGGCAGTGGTCGCCGAGCGGGTGCGGCGGGGGAGCGGACAGCAGGTGGAGGGCCAGCAGCCGCTCGTCGACGTCCGCGCCGGTCGCGGCCGCGAGCCGGTCCGCGCGGCTGGCCGCCACCACGGTGTCGCCGATCGTCGTGTGGAAGATCCGCCGCACCGCCGACGCGCTGCCCCGCACCAGGGCCCGGCGGCCGATCGACGCGGCCACGTGGAAGCTGCCGACCAGGCCGGAGACCACCCGCTCCGTCTCGGCGATGCCGCGCACCTCGCCCAGCCACGACGACAGCGCCTCGGCACTGACCGGGCAGCGCCCGATCACCGCCAGCCGCGAGGACCCCGCCTCGGCCACGACCACATGCCCGGCCGGCCAACTGCCCAGCAGCCAGGGCCGTCCCGAGTGGTGGTCGACGGTCTCGGTCGCCCACGGGCGCAGCGCGCGCGCCGCCGGGATCCCCGCGTCACCGTCGGGGAGGACCGCGAACCACGGCTCGGCTGTCACGGGCCGGCCGGCCTCAGTCCTCGGGGCCGGAGAACGCGAAGGGGTCCGGAGGCCAGTCGCGGCGCAGCCGCAGGGGCACGCCGCGGGTCAGCTCCGCGAAGCCGCCGACCTCCACCAACTCGGGCGGCTCATAGATCTCCTGCTCCTCCACGACGGTCCCCCTCGGCTCGTCGGCCCACGGCGCGGCCGGAAATCCGCACGCCGACCCGAGGCTGTCCCGCTCCGTGACCGCTACGCCTGATGGGAGTACGGCTCACCCGAAAGAGTGGCAGGCCGTGGCCGCTCTCAGCCCTTCACGCACTCCCGCACCGCCGCCACCAGCTCGCGCACCCGTGCGTCGCCGTGGCTCATCATCCGGTTGGCGGCGTAGCCGAAGCCGACCCCGAAGTCGTCGTCGCCGAAGCCCAGCTGGCAGCCGCCCGCCCCGTCGTGGCCGAAGCTGCGGGCGCCGAGCATGGCCCCGTCGGTGCCGGTGCCCAGCTTGAATCCGGAGCCCCAGCGCGTACCGAGGTCCGGGAAGCCCGACCACGACGCGCCGGCCGTCAGCTCCGTCAGCGCGTCGTCGACGGTCGCCCGCGTCAGCAGCGGCTCCGAGCCGTCGACGCCGGTCACGGCAGCCGCGTAGAGCGTGGCGAGGCCGCGCGCCGAGGAGACCGCGCCGGTCGCGGGGATCTCGGCGGCGAGGAAGGCGGGGGAGTTCCAGCCGTGAGGGTGGTCGACGCCGGGGAAGACCAGGACGCCGTTCATCGTCAGGATCCGCCCGATCAGGGTGTCGGGGCCCGGCAGGGTGGGCCGTCCCGGGCCCTCGGCGAGCCGGGCCAGGCGCGGAAGTTCTTCTTCCGGTACGCCGATCCAGGTGCTCAGGCCGAGCGGGTCGCCGAGGGCCTCGCGGAAGTAGGCGCCGGGGGTGAGGCCGGTGATCCGCCGGATCACCTCGCCGACGAGCCAGCCGTAGGTGTGCCCGTGGTACTCGTGGGCGGTGCCGGGCTCCCAGAGGGGTTCCTGCTCCTCCAGGGCGCGGACCACGGGCGCCCAGGCGAGGACCTCCTCGAAGTCCGGCGTGCGGTCGGTGACGGGGACGCCCGCGCGGTGGGCGAGCACCATGCGCGTGGTGATGCCTGCCTTGCCGTTCCGCGCGAACTCCGGCCAGTAGCGGGCCACGGGCGCGTCCAGGTCCAGCCGGCCCTCCTGGGCGAGGAGGTGGGCGCACAGGGCCACGACGCCCTTGCCGCAGGACATGACCGGCACGGCGGTCTCCGCCTCCCACGGCCGGCCCGTCCGCTCGTCGGCGACGCCGCCCCACAGGTCCACGACCTTGCGGCCGGCGACGAAGACGGTGACGGCGCCGCCCAGTTCACCCCGCTCGGTGAAGTTGCGCCCGAACGCGTCGGCGACGGCTCCGAACCCCTCGTCGGCCCATCCGTTGTGCTCCACGTGTCCCCGCTCCCTCGCCCCGGGGCACACCACCCCGCCGCCAACCACTGGCGCGGCCACGATACGTACGCCCACCTGGGAATTCGAGCGATATTCCGGGTGCCCGGGCGGCCGTCGGGAGCGTCCCGTCCCCGGACGGCCCGGGCGATGGCACGCTTGGTGCCATGCGTCCGCTCCTCCGCACCCTCGGGCCCGCCCTCGGCATCGCCGCGCTGGCCGTGCTGCCCGCCGCCGCTCCGGCCGCCGCCGGGCCGTCGGCCTTCACCATCGAGGATCCACGGATCAAGGAGTCCAGCGGCCTCGCCGCCAGCCGGGCGCACCCGGGCATCTACTGGACGCACAACGACAGTGACGACGGCCCGTACGTCTACGCCGTCGACAGCCGCACCGGCCGTACGGTCGCGACCGTCACCCTCGCCGGCATCGAGCCCCGCGACGTCGAGGCCATCTCCATCGGCCCGGACGGGAACATCTACGTCGGGGACATCGGCGACAACCTGGGCGGCACCTGGCCGCAGGTGTGGATCTACCGCTTCCCCGAGCCGAAGACGCTCAAGGACACCACCGTCACCCCCGTGCGCCACACCGTCCGCTACGAGGACGGGCCGCGCGACGCCGAGTCGCTGATGGTGCATCCCACGACCGGGCGGGTCTACATCGTCAGCAAGAAGCGGTCCGGCAAGGGCGCCCTCTACGCCGCGCCGCAGCAGTTGTCGGCGTCGGGCGTGAACACGTTCCGCCGGATCGCGGACATCGACGTCTGGGCGACGGACGGGGCCTTCTCCCCGGACGGCACCCGGCTCGTCGTGCGGGGCTATTTCGACGCGCGGGAGTACCGGTGGCAGGACGGGGTGCCCAAGGAGATCGGCCGCCCGGCCGTGCCGCTCCAGCGTCAGGGCGAGTCCGTCACGTTCGCGCCCGGCGGGCGGACGCTGATGTACGGGTCGGAGGGCCGGCGCAGTTCGGTGCAGCCCGTCGGGCTGCAGGGCGACCTGCTGCCCGACCACGCCGAGAAGGCGCCGGACGACGCCCGCGCCGACGGCTCGGCGCCCCCGGTCAAGGGCGCCGCCGCCGGCGGGGACTACCACCGCGAGCTCGCCGTGGGCGCCGGGGCCGTCGCCGTCGCGGTGGCGCTGATCCTCGGCCTGCGCGGGCTGGTCCGGCGGCGGGCCGGGCGGTGACCCGACGGGCGTCGTACCCGGTGGCTCATGACCGGCCGGCCGGGAAATTGCGTCGCCCACCCGGAGGTTGATCCCTAGGCTCGTGCTCGTTCGGAAAAACGGACGAACCGAGAGGTGCATCATGAACTTCGCGAAACGCGCGGCGTTATCCGCCGCGCTCGCCGGCGCCCTGCTGACCGGCGTCACCGCCCTCACCACCGGCACGGCGGCAGCGGCCGACGTGCCCATCGAGGGGGTGCAGTGCAACCACGACAACCGGCGCACGCCGCCGGCCATCCGGCTGGGCAGCGAGGGCGCGGCGGTCCGGGAGGCCCAGTGCCTGCTGTCCTTCTGGGGCCACAGCATCGGTGACGAGGAGACCGCCGGGGTCTTCGGCACCGGCACGGAGGAAGCGGTCGAGCGCTTCCAGACCGTGCGCGGACTGCCGGCCGACGGCATCGTCGGACCGGAGACCTGGGGCCAGCTGCGGCACAGCTGATCCCTCGCGGGGCGTGTCGTGCGCACCACCGCTGCGTGGCGGTGTCCTCAATCGCCGGACGGGCTGAAAGCGGCTGAGCTCAGCCGCAAATCAAGCCCGTCCGGCGATTGAGGACGCGCCCGCAGGGCGCCCGCCGCCGCAGGCGGCAAAGACGGCCCGCCCCGCCGCAGGCGGCCACGCGGCCAGGACGGCCCGCAGCCGAAGATCCGCCGGACAGGCCTACAGCTTCTCGATCACGTAGTCGACGCAGGCCGTCAGCGCCTCGACGTCCGCCGGGTCGATCGCCGGGAACATCGCCACGCGCAGCTGGTTGCGGCCCAGCTTGCGGTACGGCTCGGTGTCGACGATGCCGTTGGCGCGCAGCACCTTGGCCACCGCCGCCGCGTCGACGTCGTCGGAGAAGTCGATCGTGCCGATGACGGCGGACCGCTTGGCCGGGTCGCCGACGAACGGGCTCGCGTACTTCGACGCCTCGGCCCACCCGTACAGCGTCCGTGCCGACGTCGCCGTGCGGCGGACCGCCCAGTCCAGGCCGCCCTGCCCGTTGATCCACTCCAGCTGCTCGTTGAGCAGGAAGAGGGTGGAGAGGGAGGGGGTGTTGTACGTCTGGTTCTTCAGGGAGTTGTCGATCGCGGTCGGCAGGGAGAAGAACTCCGGGACGTGCCGTCCGGACGCGTGCACCCGGGCCGCCCGCTCCAGGGCCGCCGGCGAGAAGACCGCCAGCCACAGGCCGCCGTCGGCGGCGAAGGACTTCTGCGGGGCGAAGTAGTAGACGTCGCTCTCGGTGATGTCCACGGGCAGGCCACCCGCGCCGGAGGTGGCGTCGACCAGCACGAGGGAGCCGGCGTCGGCGCCCTCGACGCGCCGGACCGGTGCGGCGACACCGGTGGAGGTCTCGTTGTGGGTCAGGGCGTAGACGTCGACGCCCGCCTCGGCCTTCGGCTCCGGGTGCGTGCCCGGCTCGGAGGAGATCACCGACGGCTCGGCCAGCCACGGCGCCAGCTTGGCGGCCTTGGCGAACTTCGACGAGAACTCGCCGAAGGACAGGTGCTGTGACCGGGACTCGATGAGCCCGTGCGTCGCGACGTCCCAGAACGCGGTGGACCCGCCGTTGCCGAGGATCACCTCGTAGCCGTCGGGGAGGGAGAAGAGCTCCCGCACGCCGTCGCGCACCTTGCCGACGAGGTTCTTGACCGGGGCCTGCCGGTGCGACGTGCCCAGCAGAGAGGTTCCGGTGGCAGCCAGGGCGCCGAGCGCCTCCGTACGCACCTTGGACGGGCCCGCGCCGAAGCGACCATCGGCGGGCTTGATGTCAACGGGGATCTGGATATCAGCCACGGGGGCAGCCTAACCGCAGGTGCCGCGGGTCCGGCCATACGTCCACCGGATGAGACGGCAGTTCGGGCACGCTGAGATCATGACCGATCGCGAGGATCTGTTCCGGGCCCTGCGGGCCGCCGTGCGCGGCGACGTCGACTTCGGGGCCTCCGCCCGCGCGCTGATGACCATGGACGCCTCCAACTACCGGCGCGTGCCGCTGGGCGTCGTCGCGCCCCGGGACGCCGGCGACGTCGAGGCGGTGCTCGCCGTCTGCCGGGAGCGGGCGGTGCCGGTCGTGGCCCGGGGCGGGGGCACGTCGATCGCCGGGCAGGCCACGGGCACGGGCGTCGTCCTGGACTTCACCCGGCACATGAACGCCGTCGTCTCCGTCGACCCGGCCGTCCGCACCGCCGTCGTCCAGCCGGGCGTCGTCCTCGACACGCTGCGGGCGGCGGCGGGCGCGTACGGGCTGACGTTCGGGCCCGATCCGTCGACGCACGGGCGGTGCACGCTCGGCGGCATGATCGGTAACAACGCGTGCGGCGCCCACTCCGTCGCCTGGGGGACCACCGCCGACAACGTCCGCGCGCTGGACGTGCTGACCTACGGGGGCGAGCGCGCCCGGCTCGGCCGGGGCCCGGGAGGACTGCCGCCGCGCCTGGCGGACGGCCTGGAAGCCCTGGTGAGAGGCGAGTTGGCGCGGCTGCGGACAGGCTTCCCCGACCTGCCGCGGCGCATCTCCGGCTACGCGCTCGACGCGCTGCTGCCCGAGCGGCACACCGACGTGGCGCGGGCCTTCACCGGCAGCGAGGGCACGCTCGGGGTCCTGACGCGGGCGACGGTCCGCCTCGTGGAGGCGCCGCGCGCCCGCGCGCTGACGGTGCTCGGCTACCCGGACGAGGGTACGGCGGCGGACGCGGCGCACACGCTGCTGCCGGCCGGGCCGCTGACCGTCGAGGGCATGGCCGCCGACCTGGTGCCCGG
>NZ_JAGGOL010000173.1 GCF_018614525.1 Streptomyces sp. ISL-11 | reverse complement strand
GCACCGGCGACCGGCTCGCGCTCGTCGCCCGCCACGCCGTCGGCGCGCACAGCGACGACCCCCGACTGCCGGCGCCCCGCCCCCGCGGCAGTGGCGCAGCTGGTGTTCGGAGCCGGCCCGCACGCCTGCCCCGGCGCCAGGCTGGCCCGCGCCCAGCTCGCCGACACCCTCGCCGCCCTGGCACCGCACCGGCCCGTCGTCGTACGGGCCCGGGCCGACCGCCGGGCAGCACTGCCGGGCTGGCGCACCCTCGTCATCCGCCCCCAGGAGAGTCCGTGAAGCCGTCGATACGGGTCGCGGTGACCGGCGCCGGTGGCTTCTGCGGCTCCCACATCGCCGCCTCGGCCGCCGCCGCCGGAATGGACGTCATCTGCGTGGGGCGCAGGCCGGGGCCGACGGGCCGGCACGTGCCATGGGACGCGGCACGGCACCTCCCCGACCTCGCGGGCGCGGACGTGGTGATCCACTGCGCGGCGGCTGTGGGCGACCCCGCACCGGGTTCCCGGGCCGAGGCCCGGATGCGGGCGGTCAACGTCGACGGCACCACCCGCCTCCTCGAAGCCGCCCGGGGCCGCCCGGTCGTCTGGGTGAGCAGCGCCAGCGTCTACGACCCCCACACGGACCGCGGCCGCATACGCGAGGACCATCCCGTCGCCCGGCAACTCAACGCCTACGGCCGCACCAAGGCCGCCGGCGAGCGGCTCGCACTGGCGGCGGGTGCGGTCGTCCTGCGGCCGCGCGCCGTCTACGGCCCCGGCGACCCCCACCTGCTGCCACGCCTCCGCGACCGGGTCCGCGCCGGGACGCTGCTGCTCCCCGGCCCGGACGTACGACTGAGCCTGACGGCCGTCGAGAACCTCACCGACGCCTGCCTCGCGGCCGGCGGCTGGACGCCGGGCGCGTACAACATCGCGGACGCCGTTCCGTACGGGCGCGACGACGCCGTCCGGCGCGTGCTGGGCGCCCACGGTGTCCGGGTGCGCGTCCGGCACCTGCCCCTCGGGCCGGCTACGGCGGCGGCAAGGGCCATGGAGACGCTGTCCCGCCTTCCCACGGCGCCCGAGCCCACCCTCACCCGGTACGCCCTCGACCAGCTCGCCCACCCCGTCGTACTGGACGTGACGAGGGCACGGGAACAGGGTTGGGAGCCGCGGCGCACACTGGACGACTATGTGAGGGCGGTGGCCTCGGGCCGCTCACCCGGACAACGCAACGCACTCCCTGCCTGACGGGGACTTCCCGCGGCTTCCGACCGTGACGCGGCATACCGGCTGTCCGTGAGGAGCGGCTCAGTATGTGCCGCTGTGATCGGCGGCGTCGGCGTTGGAGTCGGCGTACGTGGCCATGTCGAACTCGGCGAGAGCGCCAGGGTGCTGGGTGAGGTGCGTGGTGAACGCAAGGTGATCGTTCTGATGCCCGGTAACAGTAATGGTGGTGGCTTCAAGCGTTGAAGTGACGTAAGCAGCCAGCTGCGTGGGCTCGTTGATCTCGATGAAACGGTCGAAGGTGGTGCGCGTACCGGTGGGGCGGAAGGGGACCGCGGAGGGAGCGGCGAGGTGGGCTGCTTGATGGGCGGCGTCGAGGAGGGCCAGGCCGGGCACGTGATCGAGGGGGTGGTCGTAGTGGGTGGGATTGGCGATGTCGTTCCGCAGGAGATAGCGGTGGGGCTGTGAGGTGGGGGAGATGAGGACCTGGGCCCGGGAGGTGAGGCCGAGGCGGTGGGGCGGAACGGGTGCGGGGAGGGGTTGCTGCTGGGTGACCGGGGCGTAGTAGTCGCCGCGGAGGCGGCGGTAGACCATCGGGGGAACCCATTCGAAGGTGGTTTCGGCGGTGCCGATGGGCACGTCGTTCCGGGCGAGGGTCATACGGATGTGGAGAGCGGTGGTCTGGTTGCGTCGGGTCGCGGTGGGCGTAGCCGTGAGGTGAAGAGTGATGTCAGTGGCGTGGGTGACGGGGGGCGCGGGCTGGGTGGGATCAAGGGTGTAGTCGAACGTGTGAAGAAGCGTGGGGTGTTGCAGCGGGGCATCGAACTCGGCGTGAGCGATGAGCAGCGCGGCCTGACGTATGGTCCGGGCGGTGATCACGGGGTCGTGGTGGGTGCCGTGGCCCGGGACGTGCCTCGTGGCGCCGGGGGGCCAGTGGGCGGTCACGGTGTAGTGGTGGGCGTCGTGGCGCTGCCAACCGGTGCAGAGAACGGCGTCGTCGTGACGAAGATGGACGAGCTCTTTGGGGACCCGGGTGAGCTGCGGGGCGGCGGGGGCGTCTGTGACGAAGGCGCCGCTGATGCTGGTGTCGATGCCGGCGAGGCTGGGGCCGAGCTCGGCCGCGTGGTGAAGCAGAGTCTGGGTCATGACAGGTTTTTCCCTTGCTGGTCGGGCGAGCGTGCGCGGAGTCCTAGCGTGGGGGGTTTGCCGATAAGATACGTACTATCCGGTTTTGTTTTCAAGTGGTGGGGGATTCAAGGGTTGTTGGCGCCGGTGGCCGTGGGGGCGCCGAGTGCGGAGATGGGCCGGCGGCGACTGTGAAGGAAGGGCCCAAGGTGGCGACGTCGCTGCGGGGATCGCGGTGCGGAGGCATTGCGGCTTGAGTCAGGGCCCCTTGAGGCGGCGGCAGTGGCCGGCAGGCCGGCCGAGGATCCGCGCGACCAGCACGTGATGGAGCTTTGTGGCCTGTCCGCCTGACCTCGTGCGGCCCGCCTTGTGGCGAACCGTGTTGGGGTCTGGGGCGGCATGTGCACCGATCCGACCGCGCCGGGAATCAGGCAGCGGTGTGGAGGGTGAGAGGGATGTGAATGTCGGTGCGGGTTCCCTCAAGGGGCGCGGCATCGATGGTGAGGCGGCCGCCGATGTCCTGGATGCGCTCGGTGACGGCGCGCAGACCTTGATGGTGCGGAGCGAGGGGCGTCGTGGGGGTGAAGCCCTGGCCGTGGTCTTCGATGCGTGCGTGGGCCCAACGCCGAGTGGTGCGCGTAGTGATGGTGATGCGGTCGGTGCCGGCGTGCTCGAAGCAATTGTGGAGGGTTTCGCGAATGGCGAGGAAGAGCTCACGGCGCGCGGCGCCGGAGAGGAGCTGTTCGTTTCCCGTCGTGGCGATGGTGGTGGTGATGTGGGGAGGCGCGGTGTGGGTGACGAAGGCTCGGAGGGCTTCGGCGAGGGGCGGGAGAGTGGTGTGCTGGTTGAAATTGTGCGTGAGAGCCCGGCTGGCGTGGAGAGCCTCTTGGATGAGGTCTTGTGCGCGGCTCAGGCCGGTGGCCGCGGCCGTCCTCCCTTCCGCCTTTCCTTCCGTCTTCTCCTCTGTGTCCCCTTCTGTGTCCCCGACCCGGTTCGGGTCCTCATCGGGTGTGCCCGGCTCAAGGTGGCGTAGGGCTTGGGTGAGGGGCGCCGTGATCTGGTCGTGAAGTTCGCGGGCGAGGCGGCGCTGTTCGTACCAGAGCTCTTCGGCTTCGTGGCTGGGGTAGGGGAGTTGGTAGTTGGTAGGGGGCGGGGTGGTGAGGGTATGCGCGACACGCGCGGCGCGGCGAGCGGCGGTGGCGGGGTCGGGTGCGTTCTCCCAGGCTTCGGCGAGGGCGCATTCGAGGAGGAGGCGGCGGGCGGTGTCCCAGGCGTGGGTGTGCGCGGGGGTGGGCGGAGCGGGGTGGTGAAGAACGCCGGTCAGGGTGAGCCGGGCGCGGGTGAGGACGTAGGTGCGCAGTGACAGGTGAGGGGGTTCGGTGAGCGCCACGCTCCCGTCCGGGAGACTCGCCGCGCCGCCACTGCCTTCCGGGTTCCGCGTGGCATCGGCGCTCGGCGCGCTGTAGGGGCGCTGGGTGATGCGCCAGGCGGTGGCGAACCGGCGCAGTACGGCCTCCGTGTCGAGCGGTGGGGCGGGAGGAGGCCCGTCGACGGGCCGGCGCTGGGCGGGAATGCGGATGCCGGAGCCGGCACTGGCGGCGGCGTCAGAGGCGGTTGCTCCGGCTCGGGTGGTGGTCGTCGTACTGCCTGTCGCGGTGCCGGGCCTGGTGCGTGCCGCGGTGTCGCGGTCCACGCCGGTGGTGTGGGCATGTGTGTGCGGGTGCGTGCTTGGTGTGCGCCAAGCGGGCAAGGAGCGGTTGAGGCCGTCCCGCAAGGCCGCTGTGAAGCCTTCCCCTACGACGGCTTCGAGCGTTCCGGCTCCATGCCCGGACGCGGTGCGGATATAGGTGTCCACGATTCCCCCTCGTGTGTGTGCCCGGGCCGGCTCCTCGGTGGAAGAACCGGCCTTCGCTCGGCGCGAGCGCACGCCTGTCGGAGGCCCCGGTGACCAGCGGTGATGTGCTTGCCGTTGATGCCGCCTGACGTCTCGGACGGTAACAAACCGGCTAGCCTGTTTGTCAAGAGTGGGCGGAGCGCTCTGGCGCGAGGGAGTGTGTCGCTCAGCGGTGGAGTGTCCACGTTTGGGAGTAGAAAGAAACCGGAACGTCGGTTTTCCCGAGCTCGCGGGGTTGCCGTGACTGCCATGGCCGTGTTCCGGGCGGCTTCGAGGCTCTGGATTCAGCCATCACCGGCTCGTTCGGCGCCGGGGGCCTGTCTGCCCGATGGTCCGCGACCTGGGGGAAAGTCTTGGGTGTGGGGCCATGGGGGATCGAGGACCGGCGGATCGGCGTGGCTCCGTACGCGACCGTGAAGGCTGGAGCCGCTCGTACGCGGCGTCCCACCGACCCGTCAGCCGCTCGTGGGCACGGGCGGTTGGTGGCCGGGGGTACACGTGGTCGGGGGTCACGATGCGAGTGATCGCCTCGCCGAAGAGGGTGCTGGGCTCCTGGCCGTCGTGCAGGACATCGGTGTTGAGGATGACGACCATGGTCGCCTTCGCCTGCGGCAAGTAGACGCCCAGGCTCTCGTAGCCCGGGAGCGAGCCGTTGTGGCCGATCCAGCCCTGAACGTCGAAGATGCCCAGCCCGTAGCCGGCGCCGGGAACGCCGATCGAGGTGGTCTTCAGGCGCTCGGCCTGCGTCGCGGGCGTCAGCAGCGCGCCCGTGGCGAGGGTCCGTGCCCAGCTGCGCAGATCCTGAAGGTCGGAGATCATCGCTCCTGCGGCCCAGGCCCAGGACGGGTCCCAGTCGGTCGCGTCCACGATCTCGCCTGAGGCCGACTGGTCGGTGTACCCCTGCGCGTGCGGGGCGGGGAACTCCGCGCCGGTGGGGAAGAGCGTGTGGCGCAGACCGGCCGGCTTCAGGACGTCCCGTTCGACGACCTCGTGGAGCGGCCGGCCGGTGACCTTCTCCACCACCAGACCGAGCAGGATCAGGTTGGTGTTGGAGTACTCGAACTTCTCGCCCGGCGCGAACTGCACCGAGTGCTTGAAGGAGTAATCGAGCAACTCCTGCGGCTGGAAGGGGCGCTTGGGATCAGAGATGAGCGCCTTGTCGAAGTCCTCGTCCTCGCTGTAGTTGAAGAGCCCGCTGCGCATCCCGGCCAGCTCACGCAGGGTGATGCGGTCCCCGTTCGGAACGCCGGCGATGTACGTGCCTATGGCGTCGTCCAGGCCGACCTTGCCCTGGTCGACCAGTTGGAGGAGGGCGGTGACCGTGAACGTCTTGGTCTGGCTGCCGATGCGCGTGTTGAAGCCGGTCTCCATGGGCGCGCCGGTCGCCTTGTCCGCCACGCCGAAGGCCCTCACGTAGCTTCCCTTGCCGGGGGCCCACAGCCCCACGATCACGCCCGGCACCTGCGCCTCGCGCATGGTCTGGCGTACGGCTGTGTCCAGTTTCGCCGCGACGGCCGGAGTGAGCCGCGGGAAGTCCGTGTCGGTGTCCGGGGAGGGGTCTGCGGCGACGGACTGCGCCGGGGCAGTCGACCCGTACGCGGAGCCCGCGACGGCCGGGGCGATGAGCAACCCGGCGGCAGCAGCGGCCGCGCAGGCCCGGCGCAGACGAATGCGGGTCGGCTTCACGGCATGGCCTCCTGTCGTCCGAGGGCCAGGGCAATATCACCAGCCTAGGTCTGCGCCACCCGGGTCGCGAGCTGAGCCATCCGGCTGCATCGACCCGGCTCGGCGCAGGCCGGTAGGGCGGGTGATGATGCGCTGTTCCTGCTCCGTGGTGAGGTGCCGGCGGAGACTTGGATGTTCGCGAACGGCATGTTCGATGTTCGAGTTACAGCCGGATATGGCTACGGAGCGATCGTCGCCAGCGTTTCGCGATCGTCGGCCCGCTGTCGGCCTCCGCCCTGAGGAAGCCTGACCTCCGTCGGCGACGCCCCAATCCGACGGAGGTCAGGCATCCTCAGCCGGTCCGGGAGCCAGACATACGACAAGGCCGGCCGAACGAGCACGAACTGCCGTAAGAGACGACGTCGCAGGTCGAGGCGTCGCTGCTGAACGGCGGTACCTCCCACGCGCGCCGCGAACCACCTCAGCCTGAGGCGGGCTTGGATCCCGACTCGCCACGCTCCTGCGCGTATCGACAACGGCCGACGACCAGTGGCCACGGAGCCGCTCAGACCGTCACGTTCACACACAGGATGTTGTGGTCCGACAGGCCATAGGCGTCTTCGACCACCGCGCCGCTGGTCCCGCCGCCGCGCACGACCACGTGGTCGATGGTCTGGGACGGAATCCCCGGCCCGCCCGGCCGGGTTGGCAGAGCGCCCGGCGGGAGATCCACGACGGTGAACCCCGGGCCGAGGCCGGCAGCCACGGTGGCGCGGTCGGAATTGAAGTCACCGAGCAAAATCACCGGCTCTGTCGACGTGGCGGCCAGCTCTGCCAGGCGAGCCAGCTGACGCGGCTGCCGTTGACCAAAGCTCACGTGAGCATTGACCACGAGTGCCCCGTCGATCCGGACGGCGAGCAGCCCCTTGCCGGGATCATCGTCGAAGGCTTCAGCGGCCAGCTGCTGAGCCGGCCCGTTCACCAGGAGCGCGAGATACTCGCTCGGATCTTCGAGTGAGCACTTTCCGTGGCGTGGTCGCGGGACACGCGGATACCACAGAGCGTGGACCGAGCGGTCGGGTATGGCGCGACGCAAGCCGGCCAGTTGGTCACCGCTCACTTCCTGCAGGGCGACGACCTGTTCAGCGCGTCCCGCCAACCGGGCCGTGACCGCGGCGATCCGCTCCGATTCGTCCGGCCAGTTTCCTGTCGTGTCTTCACCCCAGTTTTCCGCGTGGGTGCGGTGCAGGACATTCCAGGTCGCCACGGTGATCATAAGTCGCCATGATATGGCCACACTTGTCTGGGTGGGCCGAGGCCGTTGAACCATCCCGGGACGTTTCTCGGCAATTCTGGTTCTGACTCAACAGCTGCGGGGTGACAACTCGGCGTCACGACAGGAGGGCGGAGTGAACGGCGGTGCGTGTGGCCCGGATGCGGGCGGCGAACCGGTGACCGTTTGGCCACTGCGAACCGGAAGCCTCCTTGGCCGGTGTGGGTTCGAGGACGGCCCGCCTCTGCACGGCTATTGTCGGCCGCCTCACTTTCAACGGAACCATCATCGGCTTGGCTGGTCCGCTGCCCCTTGGGCACCGGACCAGCATGGACGGTCCGTCATGAACGGCCATTCGCCGGGTTGAATACGCTGAGCCTCGCTGTGGTGGAAGAGGAGGACGGCATGACGCGGAGACCATCAATGGACGAGGCCGTGGCAGTGCTTGGGGGCGAACTGGCGTCCGGGCGGCGCGCTTGCCGATGTGGACACGGAAGAGGCCTGGTTTGCCTTCCTTCGTTTCGGCCGACGGCTGTTCGACGTCGCGGATGCCCCCGACGCTGACGGCCTTCTGTTCCAGTACGGGACCTACTCCTTCGACGGTCCTTCGACGTTCACGCTGGACCTCACCCGGCAGTTCGAGATCTCCGACAGCGACGGTGATCACGACCATTACATGCAGGTCCACTGCGAGCTTCGATACGGACTCGCACCTGCCCTGGAAGCCCTGGGAAGCTTCGACTCGTGGTTCTTCCACGGTGCCGGAGACGATCTCGAAGGTTGGGCCCAAGGGCTGACTGAGCGGGCAGCCTGGACAACGATCCGCACACTCAAGCCGGTCGAAATCAGGGTGTACCAGGGGCAGATGTAGTCGCTCAGCTTGTCTTTCAACCTTGGGCCCCGGTGCGCCGGTCGAATATGGGTTGCTGCTGGCCCCGTCCTGGGACAGCCTCCTTGCATGATCGAGTCGCAGGTACTGGCAGCGGATGACTGGCCCAGGTGGCGTGAGTTGAGGCTAGCCGCGCTTGCCCAGGCTCCGTATGCGTTCGGATCGAAGCTCGCCGACTGGCAGGGGGATGGTGACCGGGAGGAGCGATGGCGGGACCGGCTGAGCATCCCCGGCTCGTGCAATTTCCTCGCCGTACTCGATGGCAAGCCGGTCGGCATGGCCAGCGGCATCCCAGGGTCTCGTGAAGGCGTCGTCGAACTGATCTCCATGTGGGTCAGCCAGGAGGCACGTGGGGAAGGCGTGGGGAATCACCTGGTCCAGAGCGTTGTGCAGTGGGCCGTGGAAAGGCAGGCGGAGATCGTGCAGCTCGCAGTCACGCCCGGCAACGAGCACGCGCTCGCGCTGTACCGTCGGCACGGTTTCGAGGACACCGGACAACTCGGCGACGAGCTGCCTGATGGGCGGAGAGAACACGTCATGGCGAAGAGACTCTCCCCTGGCTGAACTGCATGGCTGCCGCCTGTCGACGTGGTGTGGTGCCCACCTTGTGGTGGGTGGGGCGGCTGTGGGCCTGGCCGGTGGCGAGGACTCGTCCCACGTCATGACGGGTGGCCGGGTGGCGGTTCTTCGATCCCGGCGGCCGACCGGGACCCGGGCGACTGGGTTTCGGTGCGGTCGCCAGCGGCTGGGCCAGTCTCAGCTGGGTGTGGGCGGCGATCACCAGCCAAGTCCAGCGGTCGGCCGCAGACGAGCTGCGAAGGCGCGGCTGCGTCCAACCGAGGGTCGCCGCTCTTTGATCGCATACTCGATGCGGGCGGTCGGGCGGTCGGGCTTGGCGTCGAAGTCCGGATCCGGAGACTCCTTCCAGGTCTGTGTGCGCTGGAAGGAGATCCGGCGGCTGGCGAGAAGCGCCGCAGGGCTTCACGGCTGATCCGGACCCCGCCACGGCCCGCCGCCTTTACGCAGGCGACGCGCCGCCCCCCACGTACCGTGGTTGGGCTGTTCTCGCGGCGCCGACATCTCTTTCTCCCGCCGAGAGTCAGAACGGCTGTCGCAGCCACAAGTCGAGAGCCGCATAGTCACCATCGGTGAGACCGAGGCGGGGATCGACGCGGTGGAGCAACGCGTGTCCCCGGTGGTGGGCCCCGACCCAGGCTCGATCAGCGTCGGTGACCTCGTCGTCCACCCAGACGAACGGGCGCCCCGCCGCCCATGCGACGAGTGCGCGGGTCTTCCAGTGCAGTCCCTCGCGTTCGTCCTGGTCATCGGTGTCGGACGGCTCTGGCCAGATCACCACGTTCAGCTGCGGCAGACCGATACGAGGAGATATGCACTCGTTCGCGTCAGTCATCCATGTCGTGGCCCAGACCACCTCGCACGGGAGCGCCGTCAGCCGGGGCCCGTGCTCGGGATTGATCCTGGTCAGGAGCGGATTGGCGCCGGCTTCAAGCGGCTCAAGACCTGTCGCAAAGGTCGGGTACTGCTGCGTCGCCGCACCGAATGGGATGAGTGGTCCGTCGACATCGAGAAACAGCAGCGGTCGCTGCGCAGAAACAATCACGACAGAACGATACCGACAGGGCGAACGGCTGCCGCAGTGGCTCGATGCCGCCCGGAAGGACAACCTGCCCAGCCTTCACACCCTCGCTGTTGGTATCGACCGCGACGCCGTCATCGCCGGCCTCGCCCTGCCCTGGAACTCGGGCGTCGTCGAAGAACACCTCAACCGCACAGATCGGCCCTGAACTCCTATCCCTGACCCAGGTGCAGAGTATTAGCCGTCATGCTGTCGCTGAGGTTGAGGGTCTTGTGTACGACGCCGGCTGAAACGCCGACTCCGGCGGCGTTTTCGCGGATCGACTGGCTTTCGGTGCGGCGGGCGAGGATCACGCGTCGTTTGTCGGCGTCCACGACGGGGCGCCGGCCGCCGACTCGGGGCGGGCGCGGGCGGAGTGCAGGCCGTCCTTCGTCCTGCGGACGATGTCGCGGCGTCGGTCCTCGGTGAGAGGTCGTTTTCATCTGGTTTACATCGCTTCGCACGCCTCAGAGCTGCACTTATGCCTCTCACGTTTCGGGTTCGTGCGCGACAGGGCGGGAGTATTCGCCGATAGGGGCACTCCTTGGAGTGAGACAGGCTTCCGGGGATGAGGCTGGCACTACGGGCTCCCGGCGAGTCTCACTAATCACGTTGGTGTGCCAGCACCCCAGAACTCGCCTCTGGGCACTGGGGTGAGTTGGGATCAAACGGATTTCATCGATGAAAACGACCTCTGAGTGCCTGTTTTCGAGGTCGGTGGCTTGCGGCGACGAGCTCGGGCGTACCTCACACGGGGGATACGGAGTATTGATGATCTGATTGGAGGGCAGCTTCCGATCGGCAAGCAGTGTTCGTCGGTGTTGTGCGGGCGTGCGCTGCCACACTCCTCGGGAGGACACCACTATGGCGCCGCTTCGCCGCATCACGACGGCAGCAGCAGTGAGCATCGCACTCGCTCTCGGGACGATCACCCTGGCCTCCCCCGCTCACGCGGCGGCGAGGGATGGCGCGTTCATCATCCTCGAAAATCCCATCCAGCTCCTCGACACCTTGGCTTCACAGGCCTTGACGAATGTGCCAATCCTGAGTTCCGGCGCTGTCGTGGTCGATTAGTAGACGTCGACGATGCTTGGCATTCACGGGCCAGAAACGGGCCTGGGACCCTGTAATGGTCAGAACACGGGGCTTTTTGCGCCGGCCGGGGTCCCGGCTCTGCGGAAGTGTCAGGGATCGTCGGCGGGACGACGACGAGGCTGATGTTGGTCAGGCCGTGGCCGGCATGACCACGGGGACGAGCGGCGCCGTCTTCCGGGCGGGTTTGCGGGTGAGGCGGCGGGTCATCAGCGTGATGGACGCCCAGGTGATGAGCGACTCGCTGACCTGCGGCAGCCGCTCGTGGTCCCGGCAGTGCCGACGGGCCCGCATGATCCACGACAGAGAACGTTCGACCACCCAGCGGCGGGGCAGGACCACGAAGCCGGCCGTGTTCGGCGGACGGCGGACGGTCTTGAGGGTGATGTCCATCCGTTCCTTGGCCCAGCCGACGAGCTTGCCCGCGTAGTTGGAGTCGGCCCAGACTGTCGCGATCTCCGGGTGCATCAGGTGCAGGCGGAAGAGGACTTCCTTCGCGGCGTCGCGGTCGGTGACGCCGCTCAGCCTTGTGGGACGCCCGGTAACCCACGGCGAACGTCACCGCTGAGACGACCAGCGCGGTGACAGACAGCACATTCGAGAGCATTCCTGTCCCCCCAACACCGCGCACCTGCGGCCTCGCGCCGTATTGTCTCGTACTGCTGGTTCAGATGGTTCAGAAATGGGCGCCCACTCATGCCGCCAGGTCGTAGTCCGGATAATCATCGGCCGCGACCCGCGCGGCGACCTCCGGCCGCCGCAGCACATCGCTCACAACCTTCGCCGCAGCGGTGTCATCGTGCACCAGGCGCTGAACCGCCTCGGCGCGGTGCTCGGGCTTCTGCGCGTCGGCGACCGCCTGGCGCACGGCCGTGTCGTCCATCAGGCGGGCCGCGATCGCCGGGCGCCGCAGCACATCCGCCGCCACCCGGACCGCGACGTCCTCGTCCACGGCCAGGTCGTGGACGCGGTCGACCTTCTCCTGGACCGTCCCCGGCCGGTCCGGCCGACGACCGACGCGCTTCTTGGCCAGGTTCGTCGTCCACCGCCGTGTCCCGGTCACGTCGTCGACCGGCGGGGCGCCGATCGCCTCGAACCGCTCGGTCTCGTCCTGGATCGACGCCAGGATCGTGTGAACTTTGTGGGAGACGCCTTCCCGGCGCCGGGCGGCGGGCCAGCGGTGGGAGGCGAACCGGTAGTTCAGCACCGTGCTCAGCGATAACCCGATGTCGTCGGCGTAGATCTGGAGCGACGCGCGGACGCCGAACAGCTCGTCCTCGTGCACCACCGAGCCGCCGTGCGGCGCATCGGCTCGATCTCCAGCGCGTGGTCGCCGATCATGAACATCGCCCGCCCCATCTGGGCGACGAGTCGGCGGTCAGCGGCGACGATCTCTTCGTAACGCTTCCGGGTGACCTGACCGATGTTTTCGGACAAGGTGATCACACCCCTCGCGGGGCCGGGCGCGGCACCAAGGGCCGCAAGGGAATCCGCGGCCCCTTGCTTCTTCCGGAGCGTCCACCTCCGCGAGGTCGTCAACAACCCTCGGTGTCAACTCGGTCAGAACCGGCGGGAACTCGCCAAAATGAGCGTTCGGATCGGCGTCACTGTGACGCTGTTCCGAACCCTTCCTGTCGCCGCCGCCAAGCCCTCGTGCGGCACTTGGCCGAGCAGTAGACCGTCCCGGCCGGATGCTCCACCCCCGGCGTCCACCGGGTCCCGCACGACGGACACTCCGCAGCGTCCCGAGCGTCTCGCAACGCGGCCACCCTCGCCCGTACCCGCCGGGCCTGATGCCACTGCCTGGAGCGACACACCGCCGAGCAGAACCGGTCCCGCGGGCCGGCACCCGTCCGAAGCCGTTCACCACAGGCCGTGCAGTACCGGGCAGGCACCCGCCCGTCACTCCCGCCACGCCGCCACCTCAC
>NZ_JAGGOL010000172.1 GCF_018614525.1 Streptomyces sp. ISL-11 | reverse complement strand
GTCCGCGCCCGCCGCGGCCGCGAGGCCCTCGACGGTCAGGGCGTCGAGGGCCCCCTGCCGCAGCTCGCCGCCGAGGAGGGCCCGCAGGAAGCGCTGCTCCCCGGCCGTGGCCGCGCCCATCAGCTCGTCCACCAGCCGCCGGCGCTCGGCCTGCGCGCCCTTGCCCGTCACCGCCGCGATCCGGTCGACGGCCCGGTCCACGTCGGCGACCGTCAGCGTGGGCGCGGCCGCCGGGGCGGGCGCCTCGCGCAGCACGCTCCAGCCGATCCCGACCCTGCCCTGCGGCAGCCGCCCCGCCAGATAGGTGATGGTGACGGCCGCCTCCTCGGGACCGGCCGTCCGGAACAGACCGGCCAGCAGGCCGGTCTTCTCCGACCGCGCGCTCGTCGCGGCGACCTCCTGGGACACACGGGCGATCTCGGCCAGCAGCATGCCCCTCATGGTGCAACGGCCGGGCCCACCGCGCACCACACCCGCCTCACACGCGATGCGCCGCCCAGAAGTCGCAGTGGTGTTCGGCGGCCGCGTCGACCGGCTTGATGCCGCCCGCACCCGGCGACAGGGACAGCGCCCGCTCCGAGGCGTCGTAGCGGGGCCAGGCGGGCGCCCCGGCGGAGTTCGGGTCGCCCGTCCGCGCGAACCGCGTCCAGTAGCCGAGCATCGTCGCCGACAGCTCGCGCTGCGCGGCCGAGAGCGGCGGATCGGTCGGCATCGTGAACAGGTACGGCAGCTCGAAGCCGTGGGCCGCGCCGTACGGGAAGCCCTCGACGACCGGCAGGCCGGGCATGATGTGCGGTGCGTTCCGGTCGTCGAACCGGTAGCCGTAGGTGGGCACGCGCCCGGCCAGCGCCCGGTCGGCGCGCAGGGCGCCGCAGGTGAACGAGGCGTCGCTCAGCGAGGCGGCCCAGGCCAGGGCGGGCGTCGGGTACTTCGCCGCCGGATACAGCGCCTCCACGGCTCCGGCCGCCTCGCCGTAGGACAGGGCCAGCCGGGCCCGGTACTCGCGCTCGTCACGGATGGGGAAATCCTTCAGCGTGAAGCCGAGGAAGAGCCGCATCTCGTCGAGGTTGCTGCCCTGGAGGACCGGTACGCGGTGGAAGCGGCCGCCCTCCAGGGCCCGGTCGGGCCGTTCGGGCAGCAGGGCGTTGCCGTAGGCGACGCCGGAGAAGGCCTGCATCAGGTCCGCCGTCAGCAGCCGCCCGGTGTCCAGACCGCGCAGACAGGCGAGCGCGTCGCCCGGCCGGTCGCAGCCCAGCCCGCGTGCCGCCGCCGTGCCGGCCGCCTCGACGCGCTCGCGGGGCACGAACGGCTCGTACGCCGGCAGGGTGGGCGTCATGCTGCCGCGCGGGAAGGCCGTCATGCACGCGCCGCTCTGCAGCGCGGCCCGGTGGAAGAGCCCGGCCGCCGTGGGCGAGGTGAGGTGCGCACAGGTGCTCAGCGCCCCCGCCGACTCCCCGAACACCGTCACCCGTCCCGGATCGCCACCGAACCGGGCCGCGTTGGCACGCACCCAGCGCAGTGCCGCCTGCTGGTCGGCGATGCCGAAGTCGGGCGCGCCGAGCTCGGGATGGCCGAAGAAACCGAAGATGCCCAGCCGGTAGTTGACGGTCACGACCATGGCGTCGCCCCGGACCGCCAGCGGTTCGGGCCGGTAGTCGGAGCCCGAGCCCACGGTGAATCCGCCCCCGTGGATCCACACCATGACGGGCCGTCCCCCGTGCGGGGCGCGGCCCGTCGGCGTGGTGACGTTCACGTACAGGCAGTCCTCCGAGCCGGTCGCCTTGCCGTCACCGCCGAACACCGGTACCTGCGCGCAGGACCCGCTGGGCGCCCCGGCGTCCCGTACGCCCTTCCAGGGGGCGGCGGGCACGGGCAGGCGCCAGCGCAGCGGGCCCGTGGGCGGTGCCGCGTACGGGATGCCGTCGAAGGTGGCGTACGTGCCGTGCGCCCGGCCGCGCACCGGCCCGTGATCGGTGTCGACGACCGGTCTGCCGGAGTCGTCGGCGCCGTTCGCGGGCGCGGCCCCGGTGGCGGCGACGAGGGTGAGCAGCGCCAGGAGCAGCGCGCACAGCACCTCGCCCGGGCGTGACGAGGGTCGGACCTTCGGCATGGGATGACGCCCCTTCGGTGGGAGTGGGCCGGGCCGGCCCGGGCGCCGGGAATCTACCCACGGCACCCGTCGCTCACCTGCCTCGGGCACTTCCCCTACTGTGCCCCGGCCCCCCTCACCACGCCACCGGCATCGAGCGCGGCCCGCGCACCAGCATCTGTGTCTTCCAGACGATGTCACCGGCCAACCGGACTCCCGGCAGCTTCAGCGCGAGCGCCCGCAGCGCCTCCTGGAGCTCCACGCGCGCGAGCTGGGCGCCCAGACAGTGGTGCACGCCGTGCCCGAAGCCCAAGTGCTGGTTCCCGCGTCGCCCGAAGTCCAGGGCGTCGGGGTCGGGGAAGCGCAGCGCGTCCCGGTTGGCGGCGCCGACGGCCACCAGGACCGGCTCGCCCGCCCGTACGAGCGTGCCGCCCACCTCGATGTCCTCCGTCGCGTAACGGGGGAAGGACGCGCCCGCGCCGAACGGCACGAAGCGCAGCAACTCCTCGACGGCGCCGGGGATCAGGGCGGGGTCGGCGCGCAGTTCCTCCAGCCGGCCCGGGTGGTCCAGCAGGGTGCACAGGAAGTTGGGGATCTGGGTCGCGGTGGTCTCGTGGCCGGCGATCAGGATGCCGACGCACAGGTCGACCAGTTCGAGCTCGGTGAGCCGGTCGTCGACGTCGCGGGCCTCGATCAGCGCGGTCATCAGGTCCTGCGCGGGCCGCTCCCGGTGGGCCGCGACGAGCTCCGCCATGTAGGCGCGCAACTCGTCCTGGTTGGCGTCGAATTCTTCGGTGGTCAGCGGGCTCGTCGACAGCGCGGCGTCGCTCCAGACGCGGAAGCGCGGCCGGTCCTCGGGCGGGACGCCGAGCATCCGGCAGATCACGGCCACCGGGATCGGCAGCGCGAAGTCCTCCACGAGGTCGGCGGGCGGCCCGGCTGCGACCAGGTCGTCCAGCAGGCCCTCGGCCAGGGCGCGGATGTCCGGGCGCAGCGTCTCGACCCGGTGCACGGTGAACGCCTTGGTCGCCAGGGTGCGCAGCCGGGTGTGGTCGGGCGGGTCCATCGACAGGAGGCCGCCCTCGCGCCGGCCGGGGGACTGGCGGGGCGCGTCGTGGTCCGCCTCGGCGGCGCGGCTGAAGCGCCGGTCGCCGAGGACCAGGCGGGCGTCGGCGTAGCGCGTGACGAGCCAGGCGGGTTCGCCGTACGCCATGCGGACGCGCAGCAGGCCCTCGGTGCGGCGGGCGTGCGCGTAGAGCTCGGACAAGGCCAGTCCGGTGGCCTCGTTGAACGGATAGAGCGGGTGGGCGGCGGGCTCGACGTCCGTGGTGGTCATCCGTACCCCTTCCCTCGGCGTTCCCTCACACGGGTGTGAGCGGCACGCGGGCATGAGCGTCTGCGCGTCAACAGTAGGCGTCCTCCGCTTCGTCGGCCACGGTGCTTCCCGCGCCGGGCTACGCGCGCGCCTCCTCCTCCCGGGCCCGCCCCGCGGCGTCGCTGACGCGCACCAGCAGCGCCACCAGCAGCCAGTTGGCGACCAGGGACGAGCCGCCCTTGGCGAGGAACGGCAGGACCTTCCCGGTCAGCGGGATGAGCCCCATGACCCCGCCGCCCACCACGAACACCTGGAGCGCCAGCGAAGCGGCCAGCCCGACCGCCAGCAGCTTGCCGAACGGGTCGGGGCAGCCGAGCGCCACGCTCATGCCGCGTTGGACCAGCAGCGCGTACAGCAGCAGCACCGCCATGGTCCCGGCCATGCCCAGCTCCTCCCCGACGGTGGTGAGGATGAAGTCGCTGCGGCCGGCGAAGCCGATGAGCTCGGGGTGGCCCTGGCCCAGGCCGGTGCCGGTGACGCCGCCGCTGCCGAAGCCGAACAGGGCGTGCGCGAGCTGGTCGGAGCCGGTGCCGGGTGGCTGCCGGTCCTCGGGCAGATAGACCGCGAACGGGTGCAGCCAGGCGGCGATCCGGCCCTGGACGTGCGGTTCGGCCGAGCCGACGAAGGCGGCCCCCACGGCGGCCATCAGCACGCCGACGGCCACCCAGCCGGTGCGCTCGGTTGCGGTGTAGAGCATCACCACGAACAGCCCGAAGAAGATCAGCGAGGTGCCCAGGTCCCGTTCGAGTACGAGCACCAGCAGGCTGAGCACCCAGACGCCCAGGATCGGGCCGAGCTGCCGCACCGGCGGCAGCCGTACGCCGAGCAGTCCGCGGCCGGAGCCGGCCAGCGCGTCCCGGTGGCGCACCAGATAGCCGGCGAAGTAGACCGCGATCATGGTCTTGGCGAACTCGCCGGGCTGGAGGGACAGCGGCCCGACGAAGATCCACCGTTTGGCGCCGTAGGTGTCGCCGGGGAAGAGCGCGGGCGCCATCAGCAGCACCAGCGCGCCGGCCATCACCGCGTGGCCGTGACGCCGCAGCCGGCGGTGGTCGCGCAGGACGAGCAGCACGCCGACGCAGACGGCCACCCCGGCCACCGTCCACAGCGACTGCTCCGGGGCGGTGGGCTCGGAGCCCTTGTAGCGGGCGCCGTAGGCGAAGTCCAGCCGGAACAGCAGCACCAGTCCGAGCCCGGACAGCACGACGGCCAGCGGCAGGATCAGCGGATCGGCGCAGGGGGCGCAGCGCCGGATCACCAGATGCGGGACCAGCGCCAGGCACGCCATGCCCGCCGCGAAGGCGGGAAAGCCGTTGGGGAGCGTGCCGTTGACGGACAGGCCGGTGTACGCGTAGCCGGAACAGCCGATCAGGACGGACAGACCGAGCAGCAGCGCCTCCTGCCCGCGCCGCCGGGCCGCGAGGGAGCGCTCCGTCGTCGCCGCACCGCGGTCACTGTCTTCGCGTCGCACCGATTCCACGGTCACACTGAGCAATCTTCGACAGCCGCGCTCAAGGAAAACCGAAGTTTCCGAACGAATCTCAAGGAATCGGACCTGGCCTGCTCAGCCGTCCCGGTGGCCCCACGCTCCGCGCGACGGCTCGCACACACGGTGGAATGGCCGTAACCGCCCGACATCGCCCCGAGTTGACCCGGGAAGAGCAGACAGCGGAGAACCGCCACAGGACGGAGCAGTGGTACACCCATGAGCAAACGCCAGAAGGGCCGCCGGCACCGCCGGGTCAACCGCACCCCGCGGCCGGTCGTCGCGGCCCGGGGTGCCGCACCGCGGCCGCTCCCCGTCGCCGCCGGAGCGGATCCCGGCCTCGGCCGCCACGCGACCCGCACCTGGGAGGGGCTGCGCGCGTACGGCGAGGCCGGGGCGTCCCTCGACGAGCTGGCCGAGGCGGTGGGCTATCAGGCGCGCACCATCCTCAAGCACGTCACCGGGCTCGCCGGGCAGGGCCTGGCGGAGCTGCGCGACGACCGCTGGTACGCGCGGTCCCTGGCCGGCCGGCTCCCCGGGGCGTAGCGGCCGGGCCTCACTCGATCTGCGTCGCCCCGCCGCTCTCCCGCCGCGCGCGCGAGAGAGCGGCGAGCACCTCCTCGTGCCGGGCGAGCGCCTCGGCCGCGCGCTCCAGGGAGCGGGCGGCGGTCTCGGCCCGCTCCGCGTGGGCGGTGATCCGGCGTCGCCAGACCGTCCCCTCCACCCCGGGGAGATCCACGGCGGCCGCGCTCGCCCGCAGCCGGCCGGCCTGCTCGCGCAGTTGTTCCGCCTGGGCGCGCACCGGCCGTGACCAGGGCGCGGGCTCCGTCCCGTACGCCTCCATCAGCGGATCCCTCCCGGTCGCAGCATGCGCCAGGGCGCGAACGCGTTGCGCACCCCCTCCAGCGAGGGGGCGAGCTCCGGATGGTGGCGCAGGAGGACGTCGACCATTCCGGTGCGGTCGATCCACTCCATGCCCTCCGGGGTGTAGACCTCCGGCCGGTAGTCGCAGGTGAAGAACCGGTCGCTCTTCAGCCGCCGGGACGCCATCAGGACGAAGATCCGGAACGCCGTGTCGCTGAACGCGAAACCGCGCGGCCGGGGCTCGGCGTACATCCCCACCATGGTGTCGACGCGGTCCAGCCGGCCGTCGTACACCTCGCGCAGCTCCGCCGCCAGCGTCACGTCACCGCCGGTCAGCTCCTCGAACCCGGTCACCGGCGGGCGGTGCAGCGCGGCCCGGAACGCGGTGTAGCGGGGGACGCCGCGCTCGCGGTCGCGCAGGATGTCCACCGTGCCGACGTCGACGTGCTCCCCGGAGACGCGGACGAGATCGCGCAGGCAGTCGGGATGGTTGTGCAGCGTGATGTCACCGGGGTTCATGGTGCCGAACGAGTACAGCAGGTCCGACCAGCCCCAGCGGTCCACCGCCTCCCGGGTGGCCAGCGCCTGGAGCGGCTCGAAGTCCGTCCGGTCGACGAGCGCGCCCGAGCGGTGCGAGCGGATCTCGTACTCGTCCCGCACCAGCGGGTGCATCCGGTAGCAGCTGACGAACTCCTCGGTCATGGAGAACGGCGCCGTGTGGTGGTCGGCCGGGGAGCCGGGGATGCCGAACAGCGTCTCGCCCCTGCCGAACCGTCCGACCTTGCCCCGCAGGCGCGCGGGCAGCACCCCGTACCAGTTGATGTGCATGGCCGCCCGCGTCACCGGATGGGAGATCAGCGCCGGTGTCCACTCCACTGTGTGGATCTTCGCCATGACCGCGGCGTTGACCAGCCGGGCGGTCAGGAAGAGCCGCTCGTCGTCCCAGGTCGGATGGGCCGCGGCGATGCGGTCGCAGATCGCGTTGTGCTCCTTGGCGAAGAGCGTGTGCAGCAGCGACAGACCGACCCAGTAATTGTCGTTGAACCCCGTCCGGTCGATGCCGGACAGCCCCGGCCGCCGCTCGTCGGGCAGCCGGCCGCCCTCGACGGCCAGCTTGCCGCCCTCACCCGTCCGCAGCTCGCGGCACCGCTTCTCGCTCGATCCGTAGATCTGCGAGCCGTCCCACCAGTGGGTGACGGTGTTCTCGTACGTCGGCGGGCGGGTGACGTCGGTGTGGGCGACCGGGTCGGGGCGTGAGCGGCGGACCAGCATCGGGCAGCGCGCCCAGTCGTCGCCCCGCGGCAGCGGGACCTCCAGCGGCTCGTCGGCCGTGTTGTCGCCGTGGCTGAACCAGCCGTGGTTCTGGAACTGGATCCAGGCCGCGGCCAGCATGTTCAGCGTCGGCGCCGGCCGGAAGCCGGAGCGCCGGGCCAGCAGCTCCCGGCTGACCTCCCGCGGGCCGGGCGAGAACATCCCCTTGTCCTCGGCGTCCGGGAAGGTCTCCGGCAGCGCGCAGTTGCGGTCGAAGCGGGTGCCCGCCCGGCCCATGTCCGCGTCGTGGGGGTCGTAGTCGGCGCCGTCGTAGCTGCGGTAGGGCGGCAGCTCGCGGCTCGGCCGGCGCGGACGCTCGCCGCCGGCGCCGTAGGTGTCGTGCAGATTGTGCGCGCGCAGCAGCTCCCGCTGTCTCTTGACCTCCAGCAGTGCGAGCGGGAACGGCAGGGAGTGCCACTCGCGGCGGGGGCGCGGTACGGGCGTCATCGATAGCTCTCCATCAGGGATGTGCGGACGTCGGGGTACGGCGAGGGGGAGGGCACGCGGCCGTCAGCGGTCGTGGAGCCGGTGCACGACGGTCTCCTCGACCAGGCCCCGGTACGGCGCGAGCAGGTCGTCCACCCGGTCGCGCGCCTCGGGAACGATCTTGTCGAGGCCCTGCGCGTAGACATCGACGTTGTGGCACTGCGGGAAGTCGTGGCTGGGGTCCACCCAGGTGATCTCCAGCCAGCCGGCCGGCACGGGGAAGACGGACACCGGACTGCGGCCCTCCAGATTGGGCACCACGTCGTGCTCGTTGACGAGGCTGACGACGCGGGTGTTCGGGTCGAGCGGGCGCTTGTGGTCGATCGGCGAGCCGGCCGCGACGACGTGCGTCAGCCGCCACCGGTCGTTGACCCCGGGCAGCTCGGTCAGGTTCATCGCCGCGATGCCGCCCTGGCTGTGCCCGATCAGGGCGACCTCCGCGCCGTCCGGCACCGTCCGGGCGAGCGCCTTGCGGACCGCGCGGGTGTACGGGGAGTCGTTGCGGCCCACGGCGGTGACCGCGCCGACCAGGTCCTGCGGACTGGGGTTGCGCGGCAGGCCGAAGGCCATGCCCGGCAGCAGCACCAGGTGCCGGGTGCGCCCGTCCGGGCCCTTGACCCGCTGGATGATCATCCGGCCGTCGGTGCCGAGGGCCGCGATGTTGCGCAGGTGCCCGCTGATGCCGCCGCTGTCGTCGAGCTCGGCCAGGAACTCCGGGTCCTGCGGCTCGGGCACGGCCCGGCCCGGCCCCCGGTCCCAGCGGGCCCACGCGCCGATGCGGGTGCCCAGCAGCGGGTCGCCGTCCGCGCGGGTGCCCTTGACGATGCACCAGGCCGCCTCGTCGTTGAACGGGTTCTCGTCCACCAGCGCGTTCCACGCCATCACCTCGGTCAGGCACGGCGCGAGCGCCGCCAGGGCCCGCTGGGGGCCCTGGGCCCGCATGTTCTCCCGCAGGATGCGCAGCGCCAGCGTCTGGTGGTCCGCCTCGATGGCGGTGAGCATCCGCCGGACCGGGCCCTCCTCGGCGAACTCCGGGTGCCGCACCGCGCACAGCCGGACGCGCAGCTTGAGCGCGGAGACGGCCACGTCCACCGCCAGGCTCGGCCGGCTGGTCAGCACTCCGCCCAGCCGGGCGGCCCGGCCCACGCGCCCGCCGTCCGGCGCGTACCCCAGACCGGCCGGCTCGACGAGCGTACGGGCCAGGGCGTACGCGGCGCGGGCACCCAGCCGGGGCGAGCGGCCCACCGACGCGAGCAGCGCCGGGTCGCAGGCGACCGCCGTCACCGCCCGGCCCGCGTCGCGCAGGACGCCCGCGGTCGCGCTCAGCGTGCGGGCGACCTCGGCGAGGGGAGTGGCGTGGACCGGTTCCGAGGGGCTGCCCGGGAGGTCCGGTGGCGTCGGATCACCGGCTCCCGGTGCCTGAGGGGACGTGCCGCTGTCCGTCGTGGTCATGTGTCCTCCACCGGCCGGGCCGGGCGGATGCCAATCCGCAGCCGTGTCGTGTCGAAGGTGTGGGGCAGGGGCCGCTCGGGGCTCAGCCGGACGCCGGTGACGGTCGGCTCGCCGCCGCGCAGCAGCTCGGCGATGAAGCCGGTGGCCAGTTGCAGCCCCAGTTCCATCCCGCTGCACTGGGCCTCGCCCCGGCTGAACGGGCTGAGGGCCCAGTCGCCCTCGGCCGTCCCGTCCAGCCAGGTCTCGGGGGCGAACCGGTGCGCGTGAGCGATCCGCTCGCCGTCGCGCGCGTGGAACCCGGCGGGCACCAGGACATTGACGCCGCCCGGCGCCACCGCGCCCCGCCAGCGCGTCTCGGCGGTGGTGCGCCGCATCAGGCTGGAGACGGGCGGCCACAGCCGCGCCGCGTCCTGGACGCAGGCTCGGACGTACGGCATCGCGCGGAAGCCGTCGACCGTGCGCGGGCCGTGCGCGCGGTCCGCCGCCGCGATCTCCGTGAGGGCCTGTTCCCGGTGGTGGGGGTGGGTGGCGAGCAGGGCGAGCGCCTGCACGGCGGCGCTGTGCACCACGGTCAGTGCCATGAACCAGTGGGTCACCTGGGCCTCGGGCACGGTCTCCGGACCCTTGGGTGCGGTCGCGAACAGGCCGGCCAGACTGCGCGGGTCGGCCTCGCCCAGATAGCGGGCCTGGCGCTGGGCCAGGCGCCGCCGGGTCCGCCGGGCGGCGGCGGCGCGCCAGCGGCGGGCGCCCATCCAGTTGGCCTCCGCGAGCAGTTCGCCCAGCAGCCGGGAGAACTCCACGTCGTCGGCGGCCGCCTCGCCCAAAAAGCAGCGCCGCCCGGCCCGCTCGAAACCCTCGCGGACCGCCGCCGGGTCGAGGCCGGCCGCAGGCGTCGGCAGCAGGGCGTCGGCCTCTTCGCCGACGACCCGCAGGAAGTGGTCCGCGAGCCGGTGGACGGGGCAGCCGGCGTCCAGCACGGCGTCGTTGAACGCCCGGCGGGCCGTGCGCTGCCGGCCGTGCGAGGCGATCAGGGACTCGGGCTGGACCGTCGCGAAACCGCTGACCTTCTCCCAGGTGTCGACGGCGTACACCTCCACCGGCCCGGCCAGCACCTGCTCGACGTCCTCGGCGTCCAGCACGAGCAGGGTGGGCCCGGCGCTGCCGCGCACCACGACCGGGCCCCGGCCGTGCCGGCGGCGCATCCGCCGCATCGCGGCCATGCCGCGCCGGTTGGCGTCGAGCCGGGTGACCAGCGCGGCGAGCCGGGGGCGGGTGCGGAAGGCGCCCTTGAGGTAGTTGGGGAGGAGGTAGGCGAGGGTGAGCCGGAGGTTCTCACCGGCGGACGCGACGGGCAGCGCGGTGGCCGCGGCCTTCCCCGCTCCGGGCGTGCCGGTCGGCCCGCTCATACGAGGACCTTTCCAGGATTGAGGATGCCGTCGGGGTCCAGCAGCCGCTTGAGGTCGCGGTGCAACCGCAGGGAGCGCGGCGGGAGTTCGCGGGCGAGCCAGTCGCGCTTGAGGGTGCCGACGCCGTGTTCGCCGGTGATCGTGCCGCCCAGCTCCAGGCCGGCGGCCATGATGGCGTCGTAGGCCTCCTTCGCCCGCCGGACGGCGTCCGGGTCGGAGCGGTCGAAGACGACCGTCGGATGGAGGTTGCCGTCACCGGCGTGGCCGACCGTGGAGATGTAGAGGCCGTACTCGTCGGCGATCAGCTCGATGCGGTCGATCAGCGCGGTCAGCTGGGCGCGGGGCACCGCGACGTCCTCGATGAACGCCGTCACCTCGCCGGACAGCGTGCAGGCGTGGGCGGTGAGCGCGGGCAGCACCATCCGCCGCGCGTCCAGAACCTGCCGCGACTGCTCCTGGTCGGCCGCCGCCGTGACGGACAGGGCCTTCGCGCCCCGGCACAGCCGTGCCATGGCCCGGACCTCGTCGGCGGCGTCGGGCGCGTCGCTCGCCACGATCAGCGTCGCCGCCGCCTCACCGGCCAGCAGTGGGTGGCCGAACGCCGCGACCGCCCCGGTGGTCGTGCGGTCCAGCAGCTCCAGAGCGGAGGGGAGGTGCCCGGCGCCGATGATCGCCGCGACGGCCTCGCCCGCCTCCGAGGCGGACGCGAACCGCGCGAGCAGCGCGAGAGCGGGCGGCGGGGGCGGCCGCAGGGTCAGGGTGGCCTCGACGATGACCCCCAGGGTGCCCTCGGAGCCGACGAACAGCCGGGTGAGGTCGTAGCCGGCGACGCCCTTGACCGTGCGCCGCCCGACGCGCAGCACTTCCCCGTCGGCCAGCACGACGGTCAGCCCGAGGACGTAGTCGGCGGTGACCCCGTACTTCACGCAGCACAGGCCACCCGCCCCGGTGGCGATGTTCCCGCCGATCGTGCACCGCTCCCAGGAGGCCGGGTCGGGCGGGTAGCACAGGCCGTGCTCGGCGACGGCTGCGGCGAGGTCGGCGGTGACCACCCCGGGCTCACAGCGCACCAGCCGGTTCGCCGGATCGATCTCCAGGACGTGGTTCATGCGCACCATGGACAGCAGCACGGAGCCGTCGACGGCGTTGGCGGCACCGGCCAGGCCCGTACGCGCCCCCTGCGGCACGACGGGAGCGCCGTACGCGCGGGCCGCGCGCAGCACCGCCCGAACCTGCTCGACGGTCTCGGGGAGCACCACCGCGGCGGGTCTGCCCGCCTCGGCGAAGGGCGCGGAATCGCGGCTGTGCAGGGTGAGTTCGGCGTCCCCGGTGAGCACGGCCGCGGCGGGCAGGGCCTCCCGCAGGGCCGTGATCAGCTGGTTCTCGACGGATACGGTCATGAGCAGCTCCAGAAGACCAGGGGGACGAGAGGCGGGTGGCTCAAAGGGACGTCAGAGGGAGGGGGGCACGGTCGTGATCGGGGCCTCGATCAGGACCGGGCCGTCGGTGGCGGCCGTGGCCACGGCGACCAGTTCGGCGAGGTGGGCCGGGTCCGTGGCCCGGTGCGCGGTCACTCCGTAACCGCGGGCGAGCGCGCACAGATCGAGCCCGGGGAGGTCCAGGCCGGGCACGCCGGGGGTGTTCTCGAACCGGCCGAACCACTTGAGGATCGCGTACTCCTGGTTGGCGGGGACGACGAAGGTGACCGGTGCGCGGCAGGCGGCGGCGGTCCACAGGGCGGTGATGGCGTACTGCGCGGAGCCGTCGCCGATGACGGCCACCACGGGCCGCTCGGGCCGGCCCAGTTGCGCGCCGACGGCCGCCGCGAGACCGAAGCCGAGCCCTCCGCCGGTCGTGGTGAGGAAGGAGCCCGGGCGGTCGACGCGGACCACATCGCGGAAGATCTGGAGGTTGGAGGGGGACTCGTTGACCCACAGGGTGGCCGGCGGTGCGGCGCTCGCGACGGCGGCGAGCGCGGCGCGCACGGACATGGGCGCGGCCCCCTGCTCCGCCGGATCCGCGGCGGCGGCCGCCCGTACCTCGCCGCCGGTGGCGTCCCGCTTCTCGACGAGTTCGGTGAGCCGCTCCAGGGTGGGCCGCAGGCCCGCCACGAGCGCGTCGCCCACGGGCGCGCGGGCCGCCTCGCCGGGATCGCTGGTGAGCAGCACCAGTTCGGCGCCCTCGGGGAGCACCGGCCCCGCCACGTAGGGGTAGTAGCGGAAGACGGGCGCCCCGACGACCAGCACCAGGTCGTGCCCCTCCAGGGTCTTCGCCAGGGGTGCCAGGGCGGCGGGCAGCACGCCCCGGTAGAGCGGGTGGTTCTCCGGGAAGCCGGGCCGGCCCTCGACGGGGGAGGCCCACACCGGCAGCCCCCGGCGCTCGGCGAGCGCCACGGCCGCGTCCCAGGCGCCTTCCGCGTCGACCGAACCGCCCGTCACCAGCACGGGGCTGGCGGCCTCCGCCAGCCGGCGGGCGAGCGCCTCGACCGCCGGTCCGGCCGCCGCGCAGTCGTCGGTGACCCGGCGCCCCGCGACGTGCCGGGCGGCCGCGGCCTCCGCCTCGTCCAGCTCGACGTCGAAGTCGTCCATCGGCAGCGACACGAACACCGGGCCCCGGGGCG
This sequence comes from Streptomyces sp. ISL-11, assembly GCF_018614525.1. Lineage (GTDB taxonomy): Bacteria > Actinomycetota > Actinomycetes > Streptomycetales > Streptomycetaceae > Streptomyces. The sequence goes on along the minus strand of NZ_JAGGOL010000172.1, from coordinate 2,117 downwards.
CGGTTTCGGCCAGGTGGAAGGCGCGGGCCAGTGCGGCGGGGACGTCCTGGGGGCGCGGCGGTTCGTAGGACCACTTGACGGCGGGCCGGGGCAGGGCCGTGGCGTCGACGTTGGTCAGCAGGGCCTCCATGGTCATCATGGCCCGCACCTGCTGCCCGGCCGTCACGACCATGGGGGTGTGGTTCGCGGCCGCGTTGATGACGGCGCCCATGGCGTTGCCGACGCCGGGCGCCGTATGGAGGTTGACCAGGGCGGTGGTGCCCGTCGCCTGCGCGAAGCCGTCGGCCATGCCGACCACCACGGCTTCCTGGAGTCCGAGTACGTAGCGGAAGTCGTCGGGGAAGTCCTGGAGGAAGGGCAGTTCGGTGGAGCCGGGGTTGCCGAAGACGGTGGTGACACCGCGGGAGCGCAACAGCTCGTGGACGGCGGCGCGTACGGTCGGCATGGCTCACACCTCTGGAGTCGCGGTGATCGGAAGGAGGGGAGCATTGCCCGTTCCCGTACGGCGGAGTCATCAACTCGGAAGATCACCTGAGTTTTCATCCCCAGGGGTGAACGGCGGCCGCGGCCGGGGACACCGTTCCCGCGCGACGGCGGTCGGCGGCCGCGCGTGGGAACGGCCCCGCCGCCCGGGATTCCGGGCGGCGGGGCCGTCGGCGGTGGTGATCGGCCTGGTCCTGCGTAGGCACCGAGAGCGGAGGCGGAGCGGACGAGGGAACTCCTCATGGTCACTCGGCGCTGCCGCCCCGCTGCTCAGCGTCGTGCGCGGATCCGTCCCATGCCGGTGAGGGCGAGGGCGACCAGGCAGCACAGGGCGCCGACGATGACGTTGCTGACGTTCGCGCGGGTGGCGAACCCATGCCCGGACACCACCCAGGGGGCGATGATCGTCCAGGCGCCGAGGGCCAGTGCGGCCCAGCTCATGGCGTGGGTGCGTTCGTAGGCCGGGCCGTAGCCGCTGACCAGGCACGCGAAGGCGACACCCACGATCAGGTTGTTGATGGCGAGGGTCGTCGACCCGTTGAAGCCGACAATCCACGGTGAGGCGGCCAGATAGAGGCCACACAGAAGGGCGAGGGACTCCACGCCCTGGGCGACGGGTGTCGCCGTGTTCTCCTCCGATACGGCCCGGAGCGCGACGATGTCCGGGTGGTGTTCGATGCGGGGCGACGTCGGGGCGGTCACGTCAGCCACCTTCTTTCAGTGTCAGTTCGGACCTTCCTGCATTTTATCGTCTATGACCACATTTGCCACCTCGGGCGGGGAGTTCATATCTGGCTATATCCGGTGTGGTGCCTTTTGGTTTCAAGACGTCACCCTGGGGAAACCCGGACGTCCCTTTCCGGACGCACGCTGGACGTACGCGCGACCGGCCCCACGGCCGGACACGGACCCGCGGACGCGGCCGGGAGCCGGCCGGGGCGGCCGGGACCGGCCGGAGAGGGCAGGAGCAGTCGGGGACCAGGGAAGCAACGGAAAGGAACCGTCGTGGACCAGCTCAAGAGGCAGAGCGACCGTGCGTCGGGCCGGGGAGAGGGCATGGAGGAGACCGTACGGGCCCGCCGCGCCACCGCCCGGGACACCGCCGACATCACCGGTGAGGAGGCGGACCCCGAGTCGCACATCGTCCGGGGCATCGACTGAGCGCCCCCGGCGCCCCGGGCGCGGTCCCGCCGGCTCAGGCCCGCACGGGCACGAAGCGCACCGGGGTGCCGGGCACGGCCTGGGCGGCGGCGGGCAGCGAGGGCTCGGGGACGACGCCGATGACGGGGTAGCCGCCGGTCGTGGGGTGGTCGGCGAGGAAGACGACGGGGCGGCCGTCCGGGGGGACCTGGACGGCACCGAGGACCATTCCCTCGCTGGGGAGTTCGCCCTCCCGCGCGCGGGTCAGTGCCGGCCCGTCCGTGCGCAGGCCGATGCGGTTGCTCGCCGACGCCACGGTGTAGCCGCCGCCGGCCAGGGCGCGCGGCGCGTCCGCGGCGAACCAGTCCGCGCGCGGGCCGAGCACCACCGGCAGGACCAGCTCGTCGACGGGTGGCCCCGCGAACGGGACGGCGTCGGCGCCGGCGGGCGGCCCGCAGGGCGCCCCCAGCGGCAGTCTGCCGCCGTCCCGGAGC
>NZ_JAGGOL010000171.1 GCF_018614525.1 Streptomyces sp. ISL-11 | reverse complement strand
TCCCAGTCACAATGTGACCGGAGACGGGGTATTTTATAGTCTGGCGTTGACTTTTGGCACGCTGTTGAGTTCTCAAGGAACGGACGCTTCCTTTGTACTCACCCTCTCGGGCTTTCCTCCGGGCGCTTCCCTTCGGTATTTCGTGTTCCGACTCTATCAGATCCTTTTCCCTGCCGTTTCCGGCTGGAATTTCGTTTCCGATCCCCCGTCGGAGGGGGTTTGTTTCGCGCCTTCCGGCGTGATCACTACTTTAGCGGATTTTCCCCCGGGCTCCTAATCGGAGTCCGAAGCCATCCCGAAACGAATTCCGGCATGCGAAATCCATCCCGTTCAGGGACCGTGCAGTAGAGAGTGCCGCCGGTGCGGCGTGAGTGGCCGCCTCGGAACCGTCAGGCTCGCGTGGCAACCCGGAGAACACTACCCATGCGTCAAATCCATGTCAACCGCGGGGATGCGGGGCCTCGGCGGTGCCTCAATCGAGGTCACTGAGCCGTCCGCCGGCGTCCGGCTGGGCCTCTTCCACCCGGCGCAGCAGGCGGGTCAGCATCTCGCCCAGCCGGTGCCGCTCCTCGCCGGAGAGGTCCTGGAGCAGGTCTCCCTCGAAGACCGTGGCCATCCGCATCGCCTCCAGCCACTTCGCGCGGCCCTCCTCGGTGATGCCGACGATGACGCGGACGCGGTTGTTCTCGTCCCGCTCCCGGGTGACGAGGCCCTCCGCGACCATGCGGTCGATGCGGTGGGTCATCGCGGCCGGTGTGAGCCCCAGGCGCTTGGCGAGGTCTCCGGGACCCATGCGGTAGGGGTCGCCGGCGAGCACGAGGGCCTTGAGGACCTCCCACTCGGCGTTGTTGATGCCGAGCTCCGCGGTCTGCCGCCCGTACGCGACGTTCATGCGCCGGTTGAGCCGGCTGAGGGCCGAGACGACCTTCTCCACCTGCGGATCAAGGTCTTGGTACTCGCGCTGGTAAGCGGCGATCTGTTCGTCGAGGCTCGGCTCGGGGGCGCCGGGGGTGTCAGCCATGAGCCGCAGTATGACACGAGTGATTGGCGTTAAAGCCCTTCCCTGTGTACTCTTCAACTTCGAAGTTTAGCTCTGAAGTCTTCAGGCTTGGACTGTCCGGCCCTGCCGGTCCGGTCCGGGCCTCCTCTGTTCTTCTCCGCCGCTTCCTCCATCTCTTCCCTCCAGCGATCGCCCCTCGATCGCTCTTCGACCTAGGTAGGTGAGTGTGACCACCGCGATGGGCGCAGCACTGCGCCGGATCCAGCTGGGCAACGCGTTGAGCGCGTTCGGCAATGGCTTCACCGTCCCGTTCCTGTTCATCTATGTGGCTCAGGTACGGGACCTCGGCGCGAGCACGGCAGGCATCGTGCTCGCGACGTTCGCCGTGGCCGCGCTCGTCGTGCTGCCCTTCACCGGTCGGGTCATCGACCGGCGAGGTCCGCTGCCTGTGGCCATCGCGGGTACGGTCGCCGCCGCCGTCGGCTCGATGGGGCTCGGGCTCGCGGACAGCGAGTCGCTCGTCGTCGCAGCGGCCGCGGCGCTCGGTGCGGGTATCGCGGTGGTCCAGCCCTCGCTGGCCACGATGATCGTCTGGTGCTCGACGCCGACCACGCGGTCGCGCGCCTTCGCGACGCAGTTCTTCCTCAACAACCTCGGCCTCGGCGTCGGTGGACTGCTGGGCGGGCAGCTCGTGGACGTGGCGGACCCGTCGAGCTTTGTGCGGCTGTTCGCGATCGAGTCCGTGATGTTCCTGGTCCTGGGCGCGGCCATCGCGACCGTACGGCTGCCGAAGGTGCCCAAGGTCGAGGACGCGGTGCCGACCGACGAGTCCGCCAAGGGCGGCTGGCGGTCGCTGCTGGCGGACCGGGCGATGGTGCAGCTGTGTGTGCTGGGCTTCGTGATGTTCTTCGCCTGCTACGGACAGTTCGAGGCGGGTCTCGCGGCCTTCGCCGTCGAGGTCACCCGGATCTCGCCCGCGACGCTCGGCATCGCCCTCGCCGCGAACACCGCGGCCATCGTGCTGGCGCAGTTCGTCGTGCTGAAGCTGGTCGAGCGGCGGCGCCGCAGCCGGGTCATCGCGCTCGTCGGTCTGATCTGGACCGTGGCGTGGGTGGCGGCCGGTGTGTCCGGGCTCGTACCGGGGGCGCACGGTGTCGCGACCGCGCTGCTGATCTCGACGTACGCGCTGTTCGGTATAGGTGAGTCGATGCTGGCGCCGACGATGGCTCCCCTGGTGGCCGATCTGGCGCCGGCGCGGCTGGTCGGTCAGTACAACTCGGCGTTCGCCCTGGTGAAGCAGATGGCGCTGGCGATCGGCCCGGCTGTGGGCGGCCTGATGGCCGGTGGCGGAATGTACGTCGCGTACATCGTGATGCTGGTGGTCTGCTCGCTCGGTATCTCGGCCCTGGCGCTGCGGATGGGCCGACGGCTCACCCCGGCCCAGGAGAATCCGCTGCGGGTGCCGACGCCTCGTCCGGCGGCCGCTCGGGTCGAGGTCAAGCGGGTCGAGGTCACTCCCGTCGAGTTCGCCGGGAAGCGTGAACGGGAGACCGTCTCCGTCTGACCTCGGCCTCCCTCCGGCTACTCCTCTTTCGCCTCACGCCTGTGGCCCCGGATCTCACGGTCCGGGGCCACAGGCGTTTGTTTCTCAGGCATGAGCCGCCGGGAGGGCGAATTCGCACCACACCGCCTTGCCGCCGCCCGGAGTGCGGCGCGACCCCCAGGACGAGGCGATGGTGGCGATGATCGAGATGCCGCGGCCGGCCTCGTCCACGGGCTCGGCACGGCGACGGCGCGGCAGGTGGTCGTCGCCGTCGGTCACCTCGATGATCAGCCGGCGGTCGGTGCGGCGCAGGCGCAGCCGCATGGGTGGGGTGCCGTGCTGGAGGGAATTGGCCACGAGCTCGCTCGCTGCCAGGACGCCCAGGTCGCGCAGCTCGGTCGGGAAGCGCCAGCTGACCAGGACGCCCGAGGCGAAGGCGCGGGCGCGGGGCGCGGCCTCGATGCCGCCGAGCAGTTCCAGGGCGGCGTTGTGGAAGAGCTCGGCGTCGTGGCCCGTGCGGGCGGGGTGCTGGAGGACGAGGACGGCGACGTCGTCGTCGTGGTCGGCGGTGACGCCGAGGGCGCGGATGAGGCGGTCGCACATGACCTGGGGGGATCCGGTCGCGCCGGCGAAGGCGCGCTCCAGTGCCTCGACGCCTTCGTAGATGTCCTCGTTACGGCGTTCGACCAGGCCGTCCGTATAGAGGACGGCGCTGGAGCCGGGGCCCAGGGGCACGGTGCCGGAGGTGTGGAGCCAGCCGCCGGTGCCGAGCGGGGGTCCGGTGGGCTCGGCGGCGCGGTGGACCGTTCCGTCGGGATCGCGGACGAGGATGGGGAGGTGGCCCGCGGAGGCGTAGACGAGGCGGCCCTCGTTGGGGTCGTGGACGGCGTAGACGCAGGTGGCGATCTGGGTCGCGTCGATCTCGGTGGCGAGCCCGTCGAGGAGCTGGAGGACCTCGTGGGGCGGGAGGTCGAGGCGGGCGTAGGCGCGTACGGCCGTGCGGAGCTGGCCCATGACGGCGGCGGCGCGGACGCCGCGGCCCATGACGTCGCCGATGACCAGGGCCGTACGGCCGGCGCCGAGGGTGATGACGTCGTACCAGTCGCCGCCGACCGCGGTGTCCTTGCCGCCGGGCTGGTAAGTGGCTGCCACGCGCAGGTCGTCGGGCTGCTCCAGCTCCTGGGGGAGCAGGCTGCGCTGCAGGGTGACGGCGGCCTCGCGCTGGCGGCGCTCGCTGGCGCGCAGGCGTTCGGCGGCCTCGACCTGGTCGGTGACGTCGGCGGCGAAGACGAGGACGCCGGGCTGGGTGGCGTCGGCGGCGCCGACCGCGATCGGGGAGCAGGTGAAGGTGTAGTAGCCGTGACGGGTGTCGGGGTCGGTGGCCGTCGGCGTGTCGGCGGTGGGTGCGGGGGTGTGCGGTTCGGTGGTGACGCGGCGGGACTTGACCGTGCGGGGCTTCCCGCTGCGCAGGACCTGGTCCATGAGGGGGAGCAGGCCGAGCTCGGTCAGCTCGGGGAGGGCTTCGCGGGCCGGGGCGCCCGGCGTGCGCGGGCCGAAGAGGGCGGCGTAGGCGTCGTTGACGTAGGCGAGGCGGTGGTCGGGCCCGTAGACGACGGCGACGAGGGCCGGGACCTGGCCGAGGATGTCGTGGACGGAGAGGCCGTCGAGGGCGGGGACGGGGACGGGGGTCTCCGCTCCGGGGCCGGCCGGGCCGGGCGGAGCGGTCTCGGCGCGGGCGGCGGGCACGGAGCCGCCGGCCGCGGGCTGCGGGGTGGCGGCGGCGCGGTCGGTGCGCGCTGCCGCTCGGCGCTGAGTTCCGGGGAGCCGGGCGCTCCAGCGGGTGAAGTTCACAGAGGATTACCTCGCGGAGTCGTTCCGGACCAGCTCGGCGACGTGTGGGGGCTGGGCCGCGCGCCCGGCGCGGGGCCGCGGTTGACGGTGCGGGGGCCTGGCCCCGTGGGAATGCTGCAAGCGTCCGAATCCTCGTAATTGTCACTCTTCGCAGGGACGAGCCCACCCATGGTCACACGAACAGTGTGGCCGACCGGACTGACATCCGTCAGACGTCGACCCCTGTGGGGGAGTTCCCGGGTCCCGTTCCGGGCCTGCGACCTGCCTCAACTCGTCTCCGGATGGCGGCCGGTGTCCGCGGCGAGTTCGAATTCGGCGCGCGGGTTCTCCAGCGAGCCGAGCGAGACGATCTCCCGCTTGAACAGCCCCGTGAGGGTCCATTCGGCCAGGACACGGGCCTTGCGGTTGAAGGTGGGGATCCTGCTGAGGTGGTAGGCGCGGTGCATGAACCAGGCGGGGTAGCCCTTGAGCTTCCTGCCGTAGACGTGTGCCACGCCCTTGTGGAGGCCGAGTGAGGCCACGGAGCCGACGTATTTGTGTTTGTAGTCCTGGAGGGGCTTGCCGCGCAGGGAGGCCAGGACGTTGGCGGCGAGCACCTTGGCCTGGCGGACGGCGTGCTGGGCGTTGGGGGCGCACATCACCCCGTCCCCGTCGGCGGTGAGGTCCGGGACGGCCGCCGCGTCGCCGCCGCCCCAGGCGTGCTCGACACCTTCCACCGTGAGGGCGGGCGTGCAGGTGAGGCGCCCGTGCCCGTTGAGCGGCAGGTCGGTGGCGGCGAGGACCGGGTGCGCCTTGACGCCGGCGGTCCAGACGAGCGTGCGCGTGGGGAAGCGGGCGCCGTCGCTGAGGACGGCGACGCGGTCGGCGCAGGACTCCAGGCGGGTGTCGAGGCGTACGTCGATGTTGCGTCCGCGGAGCTCGCGGAGGGTGTAGCGGCCCATCTCCTCGCCGACCTCGGGAAGGATGCGGCCGGATGCCTCGACGAGGATGAACTTCAGGTCGTCGGGCCGGAGGTTGTGGTAGTACCGGGCGGCGTAGCGGGCCATGTCCTCCAGTTCCGCGAGGGCCTCGACGCCGGCGTAGCCGCCACCGACGAAGACGAAGGTGAGGGCCGCGTCGCGGACGTCGGGGTCGCGGGTGGAGGAGGCGATGTCCATCTGTTCGAGGACGTGGTTGCGCAGGCCGATGGCCTCCTCGACGGTCTTGAAGCCGATGCCGTGGTCGGAAAGGCCGGGGACCGGGAGGGTGCGGGAGATGGAGCCGGGGGCCAGGATCAGCTCGTCGTAGTGGACCTCGATGGCTCCGGTGCCGTCCTCGCGGGTGGCGAGGGTGCTGATGGTCGCTGTGCGTTTGGCGTGTTCGATGGAGGAGACCTCGCCGATGACGACCTGGCACTTGGAGAGCGTGCGGCGCAGCGGGACCACGACGTGGCGGGGGGAGATGGAACCGGCCGCGGCCTCGGGGAGGAAGGGCTGATACGTCATGTACGGCTCGGGGTCGATCACGATGATGTGGGCCTCGCCCCGCTTGAGCTTCCGCTGGAGGCGGAGGGCGGTGTACATCCCGACGTAGCCGCCGCCGACGATCAGAATGCGCGCCGGTTCCTTCACCAAGGCCCCTCCTCGCGAGGTCGCCCGGCCCGAGGGGGTGTCCGGCCGGGTGCCGGGTCGCCCGGCCAAGCACAGCTTGTTCCCATGACGCACCCCCGGCGGCGGTTTGTCCACAGGCCCGGCGAAATGTATGACCGGTCGCGGAGCTGATCCCTCCGCGGCCCCGGCCCTGGGTCGGGTGGCAGGTGTGCAGGTCAGGGTGGCTGGGGTGGGGTCGTGAGGTGGTGCAGAATCGGGGCGGAGGGGGCCCGTACTCCAAATGGGGGTGGCCTGTGCGGAACTACCCCTTCTTTCTTGACCGGGGCTCAACTATGTTCGTACTCCGTCGGGGTGTCAGAGACGTGCTCCGACAGTCAGGGCGGGGAGTCTCCGGGGGGAGACGTCATAACCGGGGGATACATATGCATATTCAGGGCTCTCATTGGTCGGCTGCTGTCGCGTCCGCCGAGACCAACGGCGGTCGGAGCACTCCGCTGCGCGTCGACGCGCAGCGCAATCTCGAACACGTACTGCGGGCGGCCCGCGAGGTCTTCGGTGAGCTGGGCTACGGCGCGCCGATGGAGGACGTCGCGCGCCGGGCCCGCGTAGGGGTGGGGACGGTCTACCGCCGGTTCCCCAGCAAGGACGTGCTCGTCCGGCGCATAGCCGAGGAGGAGACGGCGCGGCTGACCGAGCAGGCGCGGACCGCGCTGGGCCAGGAGGACGAGCCGTGGTCGGCGCTGTCCCGGTTCCTGCGCACGTCGGTCGCCTCGGGCGCGGGGCGGCTGCTGCCGCCTCAGGTCCTGCGGGTCGGCGTCGACGTGGAGGCCGAGGAGCGGGCCGAGCCGAGGGTGCCGCAGCAGCGGCAGCCGGGCGTCACCGGGGGCCAGTTGCACGAGCTGCGGCTGGTCGAGCACCGGCCGGCGGCGGTCGAGGAGCACGACGACTCCGGCGCGGCGGCGCTGCTGGAGGTCGTCGGGCGGCTGGTGGACCGCGCCCGGGCCGCGGGTCAGCTGCGGCCGGATGTCACGGTCGCGGACGTACTGCTGGTGATAGCGACGGCCGCGCCGTCGCTGCCGGACGCGGTGCAGCAGGCCGCGGCGTCGTCACGGCTGCTGGACATCCTGCTGGAGGGTCTGCGGTCGCGGCCGGCGGAGTAGGGCCGCAGGAGGAGCGGGGACGCCTTTCGCCGGGGCGTCCCGGCCGGTAGCGCTCCAGTCAGCGGGGTTCCGGTCAGCAGGGTTCCGGGCCCGTCGGCGACGGGTGCGTTCGATGAGCGGTTGGGCTCATCGTGGGGCGCGTCCGGGCCCGGGCCTTCCCCGTACGGGTGATCGGTAGTACTCCGGGTGCACCGGACACCACGGATGAGTGGTTGCCGTTCACGCCGCTCTCGTGACGGACGGCACTGTGTCACGCTGCCTGATGTTCGGGTGAGCCGGCGTGTACAGGGGCCTGCACTATGGGCGTTGACGGGCGGAAAGATCCGCACAGCGGTGACGAGGAGGGCGAGCCGCCCCTCCAGCGTCACCTGCCTGTGCAGAGCGGTCCGTCCGCGCCTTCTCCCTTCGCCTCGGAACCGGCCGGGCGCGCCTGCGAGGCGAGCGTGCCTCGGCAGCGTCACGGCAGGCACCGCGGCAACGCCCTCGACATCGTGCGTGGTGGTGCCCGGGGCGATGACACGGGCGGTGCCGGGGGTACGCACAGCGGCGACGGCCTCGGCCCGGGCGCCGATGCCGACGTCGGCACCGATGTCGGCGCCGACGTCGGCATCGATGTCGAGATCGACCTGGACGTCGACGTACCGCCGTCGGACATCGAGCTGGTCGCCCGGATGCGGGCCGGTGACAGCAAGGCGTACGAGGAGCTCTACCGACGCCACGCGGCCGCGCTGCGCCGGTACGCCCGCAGTTGCTGCCGCGACGACCACACCGCCGAGGACCTCACCAACGAGGTCTTCGCACGGACGTTGCAGGCGGTACGGGCGGGCGCGGGGCCCGACTCGGCGGTGCGCGCCTATCTGCTGACCACCGTGCGGCGCGTCGCGGCGTCCTGGGGAAAGACGGCCAAGCGCGAGCAACTCGTCGACGACTTCGCGGTCTTCGCATCCTCGGCGGCGAGCGCGTCCGGGGCGGCGGACGACGACACCCTCGATCTGGGCGCCGATGTCCTGGCCATGCGGGAGGCCGAGCGCTCCCTGGCGGTGCTGGCGTTCCGCAGCCTGCCCGAGCGGTGGCAGACGGTGCTGTGGCACACGACGGTCGAGGAGGGATCGCCGAGCGAGATCGCGCCGCTGCTGGGGCTGACGGCCAACGCCACGGCGGTATTGGCGCACCGGGCGCGCGAGGGCCTGAAGCAGGCGTACCTCCAGGCGCATGTGAGCTCGTCGCTGACGTCGGGTGGGGGCTGCGCGCGGTATGCCGACCGGCTGGGCGCGTTCGCGCGGGGTGCGTTGCGGACGCGTGCCGAGCGGGGGCTGCGCCGGCATCTGGAGGACTGCGCGAAGTGCCGGACGGCGGCGCTGGAGGTCGCGGACGTCAATGAGCGGCTGCGCGCGCTGCTTCCGGTCGCGGTCGTCGGCTGGTTCGCCACGGGCTTCTCGGTCAAGGCCGCCGCCGGGCTCACGGCCGGTGCCGCGGGTGCCGGTACGGCGGCGGCGGGCGCGGGGGCGGGG
>NZ_JAGGOL010000170.1 GCF_018614525.1 Streptomyces sp. ISL-11 | reverse complement strand
GGGCTCGACCTGCTCGCCGCGCTCGCGGGCGACGGCCGGTGCCGCGCCGCGGAGGTGCTGCGCCGCGCCGGCGTCGAGCTCGACCCGCTCCTCGCGCACCTTGGCGCCGGTCCGGCCGGGGCGACCGACCCGGTCCCGTCTCACGTCATGAGCAATGGGGGTGACGCTCATGACATCGGCTGACATGATGATCGGATGCACGCGTCTGAGGTGTCTCGGGGGAGAAACGCGGGCCTGGGGCTCGCTCTGGTGTCCGCGCTGGCGTTCGGCGGGTCGGGGGTCGCCGCCAAGCCGCTGATCCTGGCCGGTCTGGATCCGCTGCACGTCGTCTGGCTGCGGGTGGCCGGGGCGGCGCTGGTCATGCTGCCCGTCGCCTGGCGCCATCGCGCCCTGGTGAGGCACCGGCCCGCGCTGCTCGTAGGCTTCGGCCTGCTCGCCGTCGCGGGCGTCCAGGCGTGCTACTTCGCCGCGATATCCCGGATACCCGTCGGCGTGGCCCTGTTGGTGGAGTACCTGGCCCCCGCACTCGTACTCGGCTGGGTCCGCTTCGTCCAGCGCCGCCCGGTGAGCCGGGCCGCGGCCGCGGGCGTGGTCCTGGCCGTCGGCGGGCTCGCCTGTGTGGTGGAGGTCTGGTCCGGGCTCGGCTTCGACATGGCGGGTCTGCTGCTGGCTCTTGGCGCGGCCTGCTGTCAGGTGGGCTACTTCGTCCTGTCCGACCACGGCGGCGACGGCGAGGAGCCCGCGGACCCGGTCGGCGTCATCGCGTACGGCCTGCTGATCGGCGCCCTCCTGCTGACCGCCGTCGCGCGGCCCTGGTCCATGGACTGGCAGGTGCTCGCGGGGAGCGCCGAGATGGACGGCACCCGGGTGCCCGCCGCGCTGCTGCTCGCCTGGATCGTCCTGATCGCGACGGTGGCCGCGTATCTCACGGGAGTGGTCTCCGTGCGCAGGCTCTCGCCGCAGGTCGCCGGCGTGGTCGCCTGCCTGGAGGCGGTCATCGCGACCGTCCTGGCCTGGGTGCTGCTGGGCGAACACCTCTCCGCTCCGCAGATCGTGGGCGGTGCCGTGGTGCTGCTGGGCGCCCTCATCGCGCAGACCTCCACGCCCAAGGCGGCCGCCGAGGCGCCGGTGGCCGGGGCCGCCGCCGTTCCGGCGGACGCCAAGGGGAAGTTGTCGGCCGGCTCCCGGTCGGCGTAGGGTCGCGATCATGCCGATGACCGTTCTGCCGCCTCCCGCCGCCTAGCGCGGGCGGCCGCTCCCGGAGGACCGGGCCCGGGGTGACATCCCCCGGGCGGATCGCCGCTGCCCGCACGCGGGACCACGCGATCACCTCGTCTTCCGCGGGAGAACAGTCATGCCTTCTTGTCGCTTGTCCTCGCCTGCCACTTCGGCACCGTCCTCATCAGCGGCCGCTGCCGGCATACCCGTCGGCCGCGGACTGCTCTACGTCGCCCTCGCGGCCGCCTCCTGGGGAACCACCGGCGCCGTCGCCGACCTGGTCATGACGGGAAGCGGGCTCGGCCCCGCCGCCCTCACCTTCTGGCGCACGGCCGGCGGACTCCTGCTGCTGCTGGCGGTGTGGGTCCCGCGCCGCCGCCGCGCGGTCCGCACGCATGCCCGCACCCACCGCCCGTACGAGTCGCCGCGCCGCCGGGCCGGGCGCGTCCTGGTCACCGGCATCGGCCTCACCGTCTTCCAGGTCGCCTACTTCGGGGCGGTGGAGGGGACCGGGATCGCGGTCGGCACCGTGGTGACGCTGGGTGCCGCGCCGGTGCTGGTGGCGCTCGGCGGCAGGCTGTTCATGGGGGAACGGCTGGGCGCCGGTGGCGTCCTGGCGGTGTCCGGGGCGTTCGCCGGGCTGGCCGTGCTGATGCTCGGCAACGATGCCACGGGTGTGGTGCGGCCGGTGGGCGTGGCCTTGGCGCTGCTGTCCGCCGCGGGCTACGCGGTCGTCACCCTCTACGCGCGGTTCCTGGAGCAGGAGGGCCGGGCAGCCGACCCGTTCACCACGACGGTGACGTCCTTCGCGGTCGGGACGGTGTGCCTGCTGCCGCTCGCGGCGGCCGAGGGTCTGTGGCCGCACGCCCGCGGGCTCGGCCGCACCCTGGGGCTGATGGCCTATCTGGTGACGGTGCCCACCGCGCTCGCCTACGGGCTGTTCTTCGCCGGGCTGGTCGTGGTGCGGGCCACCACGGTCTCGTTGATCACCCTGCTGGAACCCGTCACGGCCGCGGTCATCGCGGTCGCGGTGCTCGGTGAGCGGCTCACCCCGGCGACGGCGGTGGGCACCGCGGTGCTGCTGTGTGCGGTGGCGGCGCCGGCCGTCGCCGAGTCGCGCGGCCCGGCCGCCCCGGCGGTCACCGAACGGTGAGGTAGTCCGGCACGGGGATGCCCGGGGTGAGGTCGCCGGCCGGGACCGGGGGGCCGTGGACGGTGGTGACGGGGACGACGCCGGCCCAGTGGGGCAGGGCGATGTCCTCCGGGTCGTCCCCGGGGCCGGCGTCACGGACCTTGGCGGACGCCTCGGTGAGGTCGACGCGCAGCACCGCCGTCGCGGCCAGCTCCTTGGGCGACGCGGGCCGGGAGTCCGCGGAGCGGCCCGGCACGACCTGGTCCACGAGGGCGTCGAGCGCGGCGCGGGCCTCGGCCTCGTCGGTCACCTGGCGGGCGGTGCCGTGCACCACGACCGAGCGGTAGTTGAGGGAGTGGCTGAAGGCCGAGCGGGCCAGGACCAGGCCGTCGAGGTGGGTGACGGTGACGCAGACCGGCATGCCGGGGTCCTCGGTGCCGGCCGCGTCGCGCAGCGGGCGGGAGCCGGTGGAGCCGTGCACGTAGAGGCGGTCGCCGATGCGTCCGTAGAGCGTCGGCAGGACGAAGGGCGCTCCGTCGCGGACGAAGCCGAGGTGGCAGACGTATCCCGCGTCGAGTATCGAGTGGATCAGCTCGCGGTCGTAGGAGCCGCGCTCGCGGTGGCGGGTCAGGGCGGTCCGCTCGGTCGGCTCGAAGGACGCGGCGGTCGTGTCCGCTGCGGACGCCGTGACGGGAACAGACATTGCGCTCTCCATTGCACTAGTGCATACTTGACTTTGTGCTAGGAGAGTATCGGATCCAAGGTCGACGCGCAGCGGACATCTCCGCGAGCGTGGAGCGCGCTGTCGGTGCCGGCAGGCTCGCTCCTGGCGAACTGCTGCCGCCGCTGCGGGAGTTGGCGGTGGAGCTGGGCGTCAATCCCAACACGGTCGCGGCCGCCTATCGCAGCCTGCGCGAGCGGGGAGTGGTCGAGACGGCCGGCCGCAGGGGAACCCGGGTGCGCGAGCGCCCGGCCAGCACCCAGCGCGAGCTGATCCGCGTGGAGGCCCCCGAAGGCGTGCGGGACGTCTCCACCGGCAATCCCGATCCCTCGCTGCTGCCCCCGCTCGGTGACGCCCTCGCCGCGGCGGCCGCCCGCTCCGCCGAGCGGCCGGTGCTCTACGGTGCCCCCGCCGTCGACACCGAGCTGGAGCGGCTGGCCCGCGCCGCCTTCACGGAGGAGGGGGTGCCGGATGGCCCGGTGGCGGTCACCTCCGGTGCCCTGGACGCCATCGAGCGCGTTCTGAGCGCGCATCTGCGGCCCGGCGACGCCGTCGCGGTCGAGGACCCGGGCTGGGGCAGCCTCCTGGACCTCGTCCCGGCGCTCGGCCTGCGCCCCGTCCCCGTCGCCCTCGACGACGACGGCCCCCTTCCCGAGGACACCGAACGGGCCCTGCGCCAAGGCGCCCGGGCGCTGATCGTCACCGACCGCGCGCAGAACCCCACGGGAGCGGCGATCGGCCGGGCCCGCGCGCGCGAGCTCCGGGCGGTGCTCGCGGGTCACCCGGACGTCCTGCTCGTCGAGGACGACCACGGCCACGGCATCGTCGACCTGCCGCTGCGGCCCCTGGCGGGAGCCACGGACCACTGGGTGGTGGTGCGTTCCGTCGCCAAGGCGTACGGACCGGACCTGCGGCTCGCGGTGGTGACCGGCGACGAGGTCACCGTGGACCGGGTGCGCGGGCGGCAGCGCCTGGGGCCCGGCTGGGTCAGCCATGTACTCCAGGACGCGGTGCTGCACCTGTGGCGGAGCGGTGCCGTGGACGCGCCGGCGGTGGCGGCCTCGTACGGGCGGCGCCGGGACGCGCTCGTGGCGGCGCTGCGGGAGCGGGGGATCGCCGCGCACGGCCGGAGCGGGATGAATGTGTGGCTGCCGGTGCCCGACGAGGCCGCGACGGTGGCGCGGCTGCTGCACGCCGGATGGGCGGTGGCGCCGGGCGCCCGCTTCCGGCTGGCCTCGCCGCCGGCCGTCCGGCTGACGGTGTCGCCGCTGGCCATGGAAGAGATAGGGCCGGTCGCGGACGCGCTGGCGTCCGTGACCGGCCCGGTGTCCGCGGGGCGTTACGACTGAGCCGCGCCGCGCTCCCGCTTGGCCCTCGGCCGGCCCTTGCTCTGGGTCAGTGCCGCGCCGGCCAGCACGATCAGGGCGCCGACGGGGGTGTTCCAGGTGAGGTGCTCGTCCAGCAGGAGCACGCCCGCCACGGTGGCGACGAGCGGGATGAAGTAGGTCGTCAGTGTGGCGGTCGTCGGCCCGACCTCGGCGACCAGTCCGTACTGGACGAGGAAGGCCAGTCCCGTGCCCAGGGCGCCCAGCGCGAGGATCGCCAGCAGTGGGACGGTGGGGAAGGAGACCGGCAGGGGGCTGAGCAGCGGGGCGACGACGGCCAGTTGGACGGTGCCGAGGAGCAGCTGGCCGCCGGACATCGACAGGTGGGAGTCGCCGGTCGAGGAGAGGGTCCGCCGGACGTAGATCCAGCCGACCGCGTAGCTGGCGGAGGCGACCAGCGCCATCGCGGTGCCCACGGGGTCCTGCCCGGAGAAGCCCTGCCAGGCGCCGAGCACGGTCAGCACGCCGAGGAAGCCGATGCCCAGGCCGGCGAACCGGCGGCGGGTCGGCCGGTCCTCGGAGAGCGCGACGAGCGAGAGCACCATGCCCCACAGCGGGGTCGTGGCGTTGCAGATGCCGGCGAGCGTGGAGGGGATGCGCACCTCGGAGTAGGCGAAGAGCGTGAAGGGCAGGGCGTTGAGGAGGAACGCCGCGACGGCCAGGTGGCCCCAGGTACGGGCCCGCCTCGGCAGCCGCTCCCGCTTGACCGCCAGCGCCGCGAGGAGCACGGCCGTGCCGAACAGCATGCGGCCGAGCGAGACGTACGGCGGTGCGAAGCCGTCCGTGCCAAGCTTGATGAACAGGAAGCTGCAGCCCCAGATGAGGGCGAGCGCACCGAAGCGGATCCGCCAGTCCAGGCCGGGGCGCGCCGGCGCGGAAGGGGAGGCCGCGGAAGAGGTGGCGGAGGAAACAGGTGAGGCCGGGGCGGGCGGGCCGACGGGAGCAGTGGTGCCTGTGGTGCGCATGAGCATAACAATGAGGGTCCATACCAGTTAGGACAAGCGAATAAAATTGCGCACTATCGCGTAGCATCCCTTACATGTTGAACCTGGACCGTCTGCGCACCCTCAACGCCGTCGCCCGCCATGGCTCCGTCAGCGCCGCGGCGGACGGCCTCCATGTGACGACCTCGGCCGTTTCGCAGCAGCTCGCCAAGCTGGAGCGGGAGACCGGCCAGCAACTGCTGGCCAAACAGGGCCGCGGAGTACGCCTGACCGACGCCGGCCGGCTCCTCGCCGATCACGCTTCGCGGATCCTCTCCCAGGTCGAGCTCGCCCAGTCCGACCTGGAGGCCCAGCGTGGTGAGGCGGTCGGCGAGCTGCTGCTCGGCGCCTTCCCCACGGCTGCCCGCGGCCTCTTCCCCGCCGCCCTCGCCGAGCTGCGCCGCGCCCACCCCCAGCTGCGCGCCCGCCTGGAGGAGATGGAACCGGACCAGGCCGTGCCCCGCGTGGTGCGCGGTGACATCGACCTGGCCGTCGTCCTCGACTGGTACAACAAGCCGCTGCCCATGCCGGACGGCCTGGCCAAGGCCCAGATCCTCGACGACCTCGCCGATGTGGCGATGCCCGCCGACCACCCCCTCGCCGACCGGCGGGAGGTGGACCTGGAGGACTTCGCCGACGACGACTGGGTCTCCTGGCCCCGGGGCGAGTTCTGCCACGACTGGCTGATGCTCACGCTGCGCGGCAAGGGCATCGAACCCCGCATCTCCCACATGGCCGAGGAGCACCACACCCAGCTCGCCCTGATCGCGGCCGGCCTCGGTGTCGCGGTCGCGCCGCGGCTCGGGCGGGGCCCGGTGCCCGACGGGGTGCGCGTGGTGCCCGTACGCCACACCATGCACCGGCACGTCTACGCGATCTGGCGCACGGACGCGGACCGCAGGCCCTCGATCCGTGCCGCTGTGGAGGCGCTGCGGGCGGCGGGGGAGACCGTGTCCGGGCGCCCGGCGCCGCACTGACAGCGCAAGCCGCCGGCCTCAGCCGTCCGGCAGCTTGCGGAAGTCCCAGGAGGCCACCGCCTCCGGCGTCAGCCGCAGCCACGCGTGCCGGCCGTCGTGCGGCATGACCGTCAGGCCGAAGTACTTGGCGGCGAACAGCGCCTCGACGGGATCGAGTACCGGGCACCGCAGACCGGTGCGCGGCGCCTCGCCGACGAACGCGGCCGTGCCGGACAGCTCGGCGCCGCGCAGCTCCCCGTATTCCCGGCCGTCGTCGACCACCACCGCCAGCCGGGGGTCCCGCCGCAGGTCGGCCCACCGCCGGCTGCGGACGAGGGAGTACAGCCACAGGGCGCCCCCGTCCCAGACGAACCACAGGGCGCCGACGTGCGGCCGGCCGTCCCGGCCGACCGTCGCCACCCGGCAGGTGCGCCGTTCGGTCAGGAAGGCGTCCAGCTCCGCCCGCGTCATCATGATCCGGCGGCCCCGCCGCTGGGTGGCGGCCATCTCCACACCTCCCGTACCTGACTAGGTGTCAGGAAGCATGGGGCCTCTTCCCTCACGGCGCAATGCCCGTTAACCTCACGCGATCCGGCACCGCCCCGGAACCCGCCATCCACCCGCGACGATCCGCCATGACCCGCTGCGAGGGGAGCCCATGGCGCCGCCCGAACACGCCGAGCCGCTGGACCCTGCCACGACCGTGCTCCTGACCGTCGAATGCCAGAGCGGGATCGTCGGCCCCGACAGCGCGCTCCCCGAACTCGCCGCCGCCGCACGCACCTCCGGAGCCCTGCTCACCACCGCGCGCCTGGTGGCCGGCGCGCACGCCGCGGGCGTCCAGGTCGTGCACGCCGTCGCCGAGCGCCGCCCCGACGGCCGCGGCAGCGGCCGCAACGCCCGCCTCTTCCGCGCAACCGAGCGGCTGCCCGTACAGCAGTTGGCGGGCACCACGGCCGTACGCGTCGCCGACCCGATCCCGGTAGACGACAGCGACCTGGTCGTACGGCGGCTGCACGGACTCTCACCGCTCGCCGGCACCGGCCTGGACGGCCTCCTGCGCAACCTCGGCTGCCGCACCCTGGTGATCACCGGCGTCTCCGCCAACGTGGCGATACCCAACGCCGTCTTCGACGCCGTCAACCTCGGCTATACGGCCGTCGTTCCGGCGGACGCCATCGCGGGAGTGCCCGCCGACTACACCGCGGCGATGATCCGCCACACCCTCGCGCTCGTCGCCACCGTCACCACGGCCGAGGTCGTGCTCCGCGACTGGCGGCAGCCGCGCGGCCGGCCGCGCTGACGTCGGCGAGTGCCTCGGCCCGCCGCGCCATGTCCGGCGCCGAACGGGTGAGTAGGGCGGGACCGGCCTGCGCGATCCGGGGGGCCGCCCGTGCCGCGTCAAGAATCCGGTCCCTGCCGTCGGCCGGCCCTGGCCGCGTCAGGGCCGGCCGGGCGGAGGACCCGGGTCGCCGGGGCGCTCGCCCTGGGCGATCTCCACCCTGTGGTGCAGCGAGGCCGCGCCGGCGAGGGACGAGGCGGCGGCCGTGCCGCACAGGAGGGCCATCGCCAGGACCACCGGGGTGATCCGCCGTACCGGGGCGGCGGCCAGGAGCGCCTTGACGCGGGCCGGGACGGGACCGGTGCCGGCGCCCGGAGCGGAGGCCGGGCGCGGTGCGCGGGACCGGCCCGTGGCGAGAGCGGCGCGGCCGATGGCGTGAGCGGTCACGGTACGGTCGCCGCCGACGGCCGCGGCGGCCTCGTCGGCGGCCCGCTCGGCGGCCAGTGAGATGGTGGCGGCGACCGGGCACAGGGCGGGGTGGCAGCGCGCGGCGAGCCCGCCCACGAGGAGGAAGACGTGGTGCCGGCCGGCCAGGTGGGCCCGCTCGTGCGCGAGGAGCGCCTCGCGCTGGGCGGGCGTGAGGACGCGGAGCATCCCGGTGGTCACGACGACCCGGCCGGGCCGGGATCCGGTGCCGGGCAGCGCGTAGGCGTCGGCGCGGTCGTCCTCGACCACGCACAGACCCCCGGCCTCCGGGTGCCCGACCAGGTCGGCGCGTACGGAGCGCAGCCGGCCCGCCTCGCGCACGGCGGCCCGCACGACGGCCGCCGCGGCGACCGCCAGGGCTCCCGTGGCGAGCGCCGAGGCGAGTTCCACGAGGGTGGCGGGGCCGGCCTCGACCGGCCGGACCAGCTCGGCGAGCGCGGCCAGCGACGGCACCATCAGGGCGAGGGGGAGGAGCAGGGCGCCCAGGCAGGCCAGGACGCCGGTCGCGAGGGCCGCCGAGGCCAGGGTGACCGTCCACAGGGCGATGTCGGGCCGCACCTTCCCGACGACGCGCCGGGCCAGCGGCGGCAGCGCGATCGGCAGCAGCAGCGGGAGGAGCAGGAGGGCGATCACCGGCCGTCCCCCTCGAGCAAACCGCGGAGGACCTCCTCGTCCTCGGCGCTGAGCTGGTCCACGAAGCGGGCCAGGACCGTGGTCCGGTCGCTGCCCTGGTCGAGTTCGCGGTGCATGCGGCGGGCGGTGAGACCGTGTGCGTCCTGGGTGGGGAAGTAGGCGAATCCACGGCCCGCCTCCTGGCGGCCGATCGTGCCCTTCTCGAAGAGGCGGGCGAGGATCGTCGCCACGGTCGTGCGGGCCAGCGGCATGCTGATCGCCTCCCGGACGCGGGCCGCCGTCAGCGGCTGTCCGGCCGCCCACAGTGCCGCGAGCACGCTCGCCTCCAGCTCGCCGGCGGGTCGCCGGTCGCCTTCGGTGTCGGTCATGGAACCGTCCTCTCCCCACGATCGTCTACAGTCGAGTAGACCGTCTACTGAAATGTAGACGAAGTCGAGCCCTGCCCGCGCCTTGCCCATTCCATTATGAGAGGGGCCCCGGTCCATGACCGCACCCGCGTTCGCCGCCTCACAACTGGCGGTGAACCTCCTCGACGCGCAGTCGCTGCTGGCGATGTTCGGCACCATCGGCATCGCGGTGGTGATGTTCGCCGAGACCGGCCTGCTCG
The DNA here is from genome assembly GCF_018614525.1 of Streptomyces sp. ISL-11. Taxonomy (GTDB): domain Bacteria; phylum Actinomycetota; class Actinomycetes; order Streptomycetales; family Streptomycetaceae; genus Streptomyces. The sequence continues at coordinate 47,110 of NZ_JAGGOL010000170.1, read as the reverse complement.
TCGGGTTCTTCCTGCCCGGCGACTCGCTGCTGTTCACCGCCGGTCTGCTGTGCGCCGGATCCTCCACCGCGTCCACGACGCTGTCACTGCCGTGGGTCCTCCTCGCGGCCGCCGTCGGAGCCCTGGCCGGCGCGCAGACGGGCTACCTGATCGGGCGCCGTGCCGGCCCGGCCCTGCTCGCCCGGAGCGGGTCGCCGAGGCTGCACCAGGGCGCGGAACGGGCCGCGGAACTCCTCGAGCGGTACGGGCACGCCAAGGCCATCTCGCTGGCCCGCTTCCTGCCGATCGTCCGCACTGTCCTCAACCCCCTCGCCGGAGCGCTGAAGGTGCCGACGCGGACCTTCGTCCTGTGGCAGATGGCCGGCGGCCTGGTGTGGACCGTGGGACTGGTGCTGGCCGGTTACGGGCTCGGCTCCTCCGTGCCCGATGTCGACCGCTACCTGTTGCCGATCGTCGCCGCGATCGTGGTGGTCTCCCTCGTCCCGGTGGCGCTCGAACTGCGGCGTGGCCGGCGGTCCGCCGGTGCCCAGGGCGGAGGCGCGCGATGAAGGCTTCCGCGTTCGACGGATCCGGCGTCGACGGGTCCGTCTATCTCGATGTGACCAGGCTCGCCGGCCGTTCCCCGCACTGGCTCGACAGCCTGGTGACCGCCTGGTCGGCGTACGGGCTCGCGCTGTTCGCGCTGCTCATGGTGGTGGCCTGGTGGCAGGCCCGCAGGAGGCCCGGCGGCAGGGCGGTCGGCGCCCTGGCCGCACCTGTGATCGTGGTGGCCGCGTTCGGGGTGAGCGCGCTCGCCAAGCTGGTCGTGCGCGAGGACCGGCCCTGCCACAGCCTGCACGTCCTCACGCTGGAGGCATGCCCGGCGCCCGGTGACTGGTCCTTCCCCAGCAACCACGCCACCTTGGCGGCGGCCGCCGCCGTCGCCCTGCTGTTCGCTTCACGCCGTCTCGGGATGATCGCCATGATCGCCGCGCTGCTGATGGCAGTCTCCCGGGTCTGGGTGGGAGCGCACTACCCCCACGACGCCGCGGCCGGACTGCTGGTGGGCGCGCTGGTGGCACTGCCCCTCGCGGCGGCGGTCCGACGGAGCGAACACGCCCTGGCCGCACGGCTGGAGTCGGGGCGGCTGCGGATCCTGCTCGCCGTGTCATAAGCGGCCGGGCTCCTTCCCGCGCCGATGGCACCGGCGCGGGAAGGAGCCCGCCGGGCGAGCGGCCTCAGCCCAGCTGTACGGAGTCGTCCCGCACCGTGACCGTCCGCCCCGGCAGCGGCTGCCGTGCGGGACCGTTGCGGACACTGCCGTCCGCCGCGCTGAACTTGCTGCCGTGACAAGGACAGTTGATCGTCCCGTCGGACACGTCCTTCACCACGCACCCCTGGTGGGTGCAGACCGCCGAGAACGCCTTGAACTCCCCCTTCACGGGCTGCGTCACCACCACCTTGCGGTCCGCGAAGACCTTCCCGCCGCCCACCGGGATCTCCGAGGCCCGGGCCAGCGCCTCACCCTTGGGCTGCGCCTCCTTCGGGCTCTCGCCCGTGGCCGGCGGAGTGGTCGTGCCCGGCTGCTCCTCGGGGCCCGTCTCCTTGCTCCCCTTGCCGTCGTCGGAGCCGCAGGCCGCGAGCGCGGCCACGAGGCCGGTGGCTCCCGCCGCCGCGACGAGGGTACGGCGGGTGGTGCCGGGCCGGTCCGGTGCCGAATGCGTCATGATCGCTCCTCTGGCTCGCTGGTTCATGGGAGTTATACGGCCCCGGGGCCGCCCGCGTTCAGAGCCTCGCCGCCGCGTTCGAAGAGGCGCGCGCACGGGCGGTGCCGGATACCCGCCCGTACCGCAGTAGCCTGGGGCGATGCTCCCCGAAGTCACCGCCACCCGCTATGTTCACGCCCTTGCGTGAGGGTGGCTCGCTCCCTGGGATCGTCGAGGCCGACGATCTCGGTACGTACGTCATGAAGTTGTCTACCAAGTGGTCCTGACCTGCGGCAATGCGATCCAACACGTCTGTGACCTGCGCTGATCCTTCTTTCATGGCCTTTCAGGGTCGTCCCCGGTTACATAGCCGGTTCTCCCCACGCGCTCCCCAGAGCGGCTCGTACTCCCCAGATTCTCTCCAGGGGAACCGTCAGCGACAGGCGTTGGTCGTGATCTTGACTGCTGTCGGTATGGGCGGGCCTGTTGCATTGAGTGATCGATAGGAGAAGGGAAGATGCCGACCGTCTGCGCTGTAGGAACGATCCAGAGCGTCACCTCGCCTTGATGGCTCAGGCGTCACGGAGGATGCCGAGTGGTTCGCTCGAGTGCGGATCAGGGGGATGGGAGCGGCGTGACTGAGGTCGCGCCACGTCTTGCCGAGGTCGAGGCGGATGTGCAGGACTCGTCGAGGCGCACATGGAGACGATGCTCGGGGTGCGGTTCCTGGCGAGCGAGTACAGCACCGGGCCCGTGCACGGTGGCCGGATCGACTCGCTGGGCATCGAGGTCGGTTTGAAGGAGCCCGGCGACGCCACCCCGTATGACGCGGCGTGCTTCCGGCGGCAGCTTCAAGAGCGGCTGCGCGCGGCCTGATGACGGGGGCCGGGCCTGGACGAGCCGGCCGCCGGAGGGGCACCGAACACGGTCCGGTCAATTTCGGCCGTACGCCGCGCCGCCCGAGCGGTTCGCACCCGCGGCGCGCTCCGGGTCGCGCAGGGCGCGTGCGAGGTATGCGCTGGTGACGGGGGCCGGGTCCGGGAAGGTGCCCACGGCCTGGCGGAAGTGCGTGCGGTCATAGGTGCGATGGTGCGTGGTGTGACTGAGCAGGCTCGCGGCCTCCCGTGCGAAGAGGGACTCCAGCGGGCTGGCGGCGCCCAGTTCGGGGTCGGCCTCCAGGACCAGACCCGGGTAGCGGAGTGTGAAAGCGCGCATGACCGTACTGAAAGGCGTCTCGTGCGGATGCGTGACATGCAGGGTCCGCACGGTCGGGCCACGGTGGGCGGCGGCGCGCACCATGGCCGCGGCCGCGTGGTCGACCCGGAGAAGGTTGATGGTGCTGCTCGGGTCGACGGGGATCCGGATGCGCAGGGCGGTGCCCGCACCGTGTCCGGACAGCAGCTGGACGAAGGCCGGGTCGGTGGCGGCGCCGGCTCGCAGCGCCTGGCGAACGAGGTGGTGGAGCACACCCACGGGCTGGCCGGCCGAATGGCGAGCGGGCGCACGGTCGGTGACGAGGACGGCGGGACGCAGGATGAGGGCCTCGCGCCCGGTCTGCCGGACCCAGTGGTGGACCATGCGCTCGGCGGTGTATTTGCTTTCCTGATAGGCGAGGTCGAAGCCTTCGTCGCGCAAGTCGGTTTCGAGTACGTGGCCACTCGACCGGCGACCGGCCACGAAGGCCGTGCTGATGTGGAGGAGCCTGGCCGCCGGCGATTGATCCACGAGCTGCAGCACATGGCGGGTGCCCGTGACGTTGACTTGGTAGTGATCCGCCGCGTCACCAAGGAGGTTGATGTGTGCGGCACAGTGCCACACGGTGGTGGCTTCCCGGACCACCTGTGACCATTGCCCGGCCGGGAGCCCGAAGCGGGGCCGGGTGAGGTCGGCGTACACGTACCGCAGGCGGCGCAGCGCCGCGGGCCTCATCGGAGGTTCCCGCAGCTCCTGAACGGCGGTCTCAAGGCGGTGGCGCAGCGTGTCCGGAGCGTGCCGCCCGAGGATGATCAGGGGTTCACCGCTGTCCTGGGCCAGCAGTTCGCCGATCAGGTGGCTCCCGAGGAAGCCGGTGGCACCGGTGATCACGATGGACATCGTGTCTCCTTCGACGTCGTCGGGCGGGCTCGATGTCCGGCTAGCTTCCCCGCGGCGGCGCAGTCGCACCCGGCCGATTACCACTCAATCGGATGGATTTTTAGCAGCACGCATGGGTATGCCGCCTTTGTCGAATGGGGTGAGGGGGCGCTGCGGTGACGGACGGGCGATCACAGGAGAACCGGCCGGTGGCGATCGTGGGTGCTGCCTGCCGGCTTCCCGGGGGGATCGAGACGCTTGACGGTCTGCGGCAAGCGCTCGAACAGGAGCGTGACCTGATCACCACGGTGCCCCGGGAGCGCTTCCCGGCCGAACTGTTCGTGGACGCCTCCAGACCGCGCGGGGACAAGAGCTACACCGCGGCGGGCGGTTTCCTCAGCCACGACATCGCCGCCTTCGACGCCGCATACTTCGGCATCTCGCCCAAGGAAGCCGCCTATATCGACCCGCAGCACCGGCTGCTGCTGGAACTGACCGCGGAAGCCCTGGACGACGCGGCGATCGCTCCTGATTCCCTCGCCGGCTCCGACACGGCGGTGTACATCGGCATCTCCGACGCCTCCTACGCCAGCATGCAGACCCGCCCCTATCGCAGGATCGGCCCTTACACCATGTCAGGCGCCGCCTTGTCGATCGCCGCCAACCGCATCTCCTACAGCTTCGATCTGCACGGCCCCAGCATGGCGGTCGATACCGCCTGCTCCTCCTCGCTGGTCGCGCTGGACGGGGCATGCCGGAACCTGTGGGAAGGCAACAGCCCGGTCGCGATCTGCGGAGGCGTCAACCTTCTCCTGAGCCCGGTGCACTACATCGGATTCTCCCAGGCGGCCATGCTGTCGCCCTCCGGCAGGTGCTCACCGTTCTCCGCGGCGGCCGACGGGTTCGTGCGCGCCGAAGGCGGCGCCGTGTTGGTACTCAAACCACTTCAGGACGCCCTCGCCCACGGCGATCGCATTCACGCGGTCATTCTCGGCACCGCCGCCAACAGCGACGGACGGACCCTCGGCATGACCCTGCCCAGCGCTCAGGCTCAGGAGAACCTGCTGCGCCGCCTCTACGCCGAGGCGGGCGTGAGCCCTGACGAGCTGGTGTACCTGGAGGCGCACGGCACCGGCACCCCGGCCGGCGACCCCGTGGAGGCGCGGGCCATCGGACAGGCACTCGGCATGCGTCGCATCACCGGTGAACTGCCCATCGGATCGGTCAAGAGCAACCTCGGCCACCTGGAGCCCGCTTCCGGCATGGCGGGCCTGTGCAAGGCCCTGCTGGTCCTCAAAAACCGCAGCATCCCCGCCACCTTGCACGGCCGACCCGCGCCTGCGGATACCGACCTCGCCCGCTGGGGGCTCACCCTGGCCACCACGGCGCGTCCCGTGCCCGAGACCGAGCGGCCGGCAGTGGGCGTCAACTCCTTCGGCTTCGGCGGGACCAACGCCCACGCCGTCCTCACCAGCGCACCTCCACCCGAGGCAGCGGCCGTCGCCCCGCCGGTACCGCCCGAAGAACTTCCGGTGCTGGTTACCGCCCGCACCCCGCAGGCGTTGTCGGCGGCGGTCCAGCGCATGGCCGAGCGGCTGAAGATCGCGGACGCCGCGGAGTTCTACGACATCGCCTACACCTCGTACGTGCGCAGGGGACGGCACGGGCACCGCGCCGTGGTCCTCGCCCGCACCGCACAGAGCGCCGCCGCGGAGTTCACCGCGCTCGCCGGAGTCACCCTCGGTACACCAACGGACGCGCCCGAACGGACTGAGGCGTACGGGCGGTCGCCGGACGATGCCGCCGGAGCTGTCTGCGAGGCGGTGCCCAGCGGTCGCGTCGCCTTCCTCTTCTCCGGCAACGGCTCACCGTGGCCGGGCATGGCGGCCGGGCTGCTCTCCAGCGCGGCGTTTCGCCAAGCGGTCACCGCGGTGGACGAAGAACTGGCCCCCCGCCTGGGCTGGTCGGTCGGCGAGGCGCTGAGCACTCCCGCGGACCGGTGGAGGCTTGAGGACACCGCATTCGCCCAGCCCCTGCTGTTCGCCGTTCAACTGGGCCTGGTGGCCGAGCTGCGCGCCGCCGGCATCGAGCCTGTCGCCCTCCTCGGTCACAGTGTGGGCGAGGTGGCGGCCGCGCACGTCGGCGGGGCCCTCACCGTGGCCCAAGCCGCCGAGGTGATCGTCGAACGCAGCCGGGCCCAGGCCAGAACGGCGGGCCGTGGCAGGATGGCCGCGGTGGGACTGGCTCCGGACCGTGCCCTGGAGGAGATCGCCCGCTACGCCGACGATCTGGAGATCGCCGGCGTCAACAGCCCTCAAGATGTCACCCTTTCCGGCAATGCGGAGGCCCTGAAGGACCTGGGCCGGAGGCTCGCGGAACGCGGAGTGTTCTTCCGCGATCTGTCGCTGAACTACGCCTTCCACAGTCGCGCCATGGACAGCGAACGCCGGGCCCTGACCGCCGCCCTGTCCGGCCTGAGACCAAGCGACTTCACCATCCCCCTGTACTCCACCGTCACCGGCTTCCGGGCCGCCGGCCGGGACCTGACAGCCGCCTACTGGTGGCGCAACGTACGCGAGCCGGTCCGATTCGCCGAAGCCGCCGAGCGCATGGTCAAGGACGGGGCGGACATCTGTCTGGAGATCGGCCCTCATCCCGTCCTGCGCCCCTATGTCCGCCGCGTCGCCGCCGAGCGGCCGGATGCCGGAGTCGTCCATGTGGCGGCCCTGCACCGGGACGGTGAGGGGCGGGATGACCTGCGAAGGGCGCATGCCGCGTTGATCGCGGCAGGTGCCATGGGCGACGGGACGCGCTGGTTCCCCCGCCCCGGGCGGGTGGTGGACCTGCCCGCGTACCCCTGGCAACGCGAACGGCACTGGGTCGGCTCCCCGGAAAGCTGGGTGCCCAACAACTGCACCGGCCGGATCGACCACCCGCTGCTCGGCGAACGGATGCCCACCCCGCACCCCTCGTGGGATGCCGCCGTCGAACCCGTCCTCGCCCCCTGGGTGCTCGACCACCGCATCGGCGGCTCCGTCGTCCTGCCCGCCACCGCCTACGCGGAGATGGCCCTCGCCGCGGGCCGCTCAGTGCTGGGTGAACCGGTGGAAGCCGAACACCTCGACATCCTGCACGCCCTCGTGATTCCTGCGGCCGACCCCTCCAGCGTGCACATCCAGACCGCGCTGAACCCGGCAGACGGCACGGTGACCATCACCAGCATGGACGGGGGGACCACCGAACCCCGCCCGCACGCGCGCGCCCGCGTACGCGCACTGCTGTGGCCACGACCCGGTCGTCTCGATCTCGACGCGCTGCGCCGGCGCTGCGCCCACCACGTCGCAGCCGAGCAGTACTACCAGGACTGCGCCGAGGTCGGACTCGAATACGGCCCGGCTTTCCAGCTGCTGACAGACCTTCACCACAGTGACAGCGAGGTGGTGGCCACCTATCGGTGTGATGCCCCCGGCGCCCCCTACGTGGCACACCCGGCCCTGCTCGACGCCGCTCTGCAAGCGGGTGTGCAACTCCTGGCCCGTCGCCTGTCGCAGGGGTACGCCCACCTGCCCGCGAGCATCGGCGCCGTCCGCCTGTGGCAGACCCCGCCGCCCACCGGCGCCATCCACGTCGTGGAACGCACGCGCACGGACAGCGAGGTGTGCTGGGACATCGACCTCACGGACGCCGAAGGCGCCGTCGTGGCGCAGCTGACCTCCTGCCGCCTGCGCCGTCTGACCACCACCGGCCGCACCCCGCCGACCGCCCACCACACCGTGCTGCGTGCCGCACCCCGCCCGGACATGACCTCGCAGCCGTCCTCTCTCCCTTCGTCCACACAGATCCTGGACGAGGCACAGGAAACCATCGGTGCCCTGCGCGCCGCCTGGCCGGCACAGCGCCACGCGGCCCTGGCGACCCTGCTCAAGGAGTACGCCGCCCGCACCATGGCCGCTTCCCTCGCCCGGGTGTTGCCCGATCCCACCGCCCCCTTCTCCCTCGGCGACCTCAAACCGGCGGGCGTCCCCGAGCGCTACCAGAGACTGGCCGTGCAGATGACGCCGCTCATGCGGCGTTACGGACTGCTGTCCGCTGTGCAGGACGGAACATGGCGGCTGACCGACCGGTCCGACGGCCGCGGTGCGGATCTGCTCAGGCAGGCCCTGGCACAGCAGCCCGCGGCGGTTGCCGACATCGCCGTGACCACCCACCTCTTCGCGCGGCCCGAGGCAGGACCGGAAGACGCCGGACCGGCAGCCGCCCGGATCGCCGGAGGTGACGCGCATCTGCGGCAGCAGCTCTACGAGACCTCCCCGGCGGTCCGCTTCCACCACCGGGTCGCCCAGGCCCTCCTCAGCCGGATCGTCGCTCACTGGCCGGCCGATCGGGCGCTGCGCGTCTTGGAAGTAGGCGCCGGCTTCGGCGGCACCACGGCGGCCCTGCTGCCGCTGCTGCCCGCCGACCGGACGTACTACCGGCTCACCGACACGTCCCCGGCGGCCCTGTCCGTGGTCCGCAAGCGCTTTGCCGCCCATGACTTCGTCGACTACCGCACCTACGATCTCGACCTCGGCCCCGAGCAGCAGGACGGCACCGAGCACTCCTTCGACCTCATCGTGGCCGGCTATGCGCTGCGCTCGGCCCGCGATCCGGGCACGACGCTGCGCCACCTGGCCCGGCTCCTGGCACCGGGCGGCCGCCTGCTCGGGCTGGAAACCCACGACGCCGAGCTCGTGATCTCCCTGCTGGATGTCGACGAGGACCTCGGCAAGGAGACATCCGGCCCCTGGAGCCCGGTCCGGCCCATGCGCTCCCGGCGCGACTGGACCGATCTGCTGCCCGCTTGCGGCTACACCGAAGTGGTCCACACCGGCGACGATCGTGCTCCTCTGCACGATCAGTACTCCGTCTTCCTCGCCACGGCCCCCGACGGCCAGGAGCCGCCACAGCCGGTGCTGCCCTCACCCGGAGCCCGCACCGTCTTCCTCCTCGCCGGCGAGACACCGGAGGCCGAGCCTCTGGCCCGCACCACCGCGGAACTCCTGCGCGGCGACAGCCGGCCTGCGCTGACCGGCTCGGCAGGAGCCACGACGAAGGACTGGGCGGCCCTGCTGTCCTCCGCCATGACCCAGGTATCCGGCGAGCCCCCGCAGCGCCTCACCATCGCACTGCTCCTCGGCGAAGCCCCCGAACCGTCCCCCAACGCCCAAGTGGACCGGACGGTTGAGCGGGCCCTCATCATGCGCGCGGCGGCAGCCGCCTGCGCAGCGTTGCCCGCCACGGTACGCACCGACTTCTGGCTGGTGACCTCCCCCTGCGGAGCCGTGCCCGCCCCCGGAGCCATCACCCAACCCCACGACGCGGCCGCCTGGGGCCTGTCCCGCACCCTCGCCAACGAGACCCCCGAACTCGGCTGGCACCGGCTCTCCCTACAGCGCGGGACGGACACCAACGCCACCGCCTGCCTTCTGGCGCGCGAACTGCTGGATCCCAGCGACGAGGAAGAGATCGTCCTCACCGGTCAGAGCAGGTTCGTCCCCCGCGAGCGCCCCTGGCAGCCGGCCCGACCCGCCACGGCGGGTACGGCCTACCGACTGCGAGTGCGCAACCCCGGCCTGTCATACCAAGTGGCCTGGGAAGAGATGACCCCCCTGATGCCCGGACCCGACGAGGTCGTCGTCGCTGTCCGCGCCGCGGGACTGAACTACCGCGACACCGTACAGGCGGCAGGGCTTCTGCCCAGCGACGTCTTCGAAGGTACGGCCTCCGAAAAGGGGCTGGGCCTGGAATGCTCCGGGATCGTCACCGCCTGCGGCCCGGAGGTGACCGCATGGCAGCCCGGCGACAGGGTCTTCGGCTTCGGACACGCCACCCTCGCCACCCACACCGTGGCCAAGGAGTCCTACCTACTGCGCACACCGAGCACTCTCACCGACGCCGAGGCCGCCACCCTTCCGATGGCCGGCAGCACGGTCCTCCACAGTCTTGTGCACCTGGCCCGCCTCCAGCCGGGGGAGAGCGTCCTGGTGCACGGTGCGGCCGGCGGCGTCGGCCTGGCCGCCGTGCAGTTCGCCACGGACCAGGGCGCCGTGGTCATCACCACCGCCGGCACGCCCCTCAAACGCGGCTTCCTGAGAGCCCTCGGCTTCCCCCACGTCCTGGACTCCCGGTCCCTCGACTTCACCCACCAGGTCATGGAGATCACCCAGGGCCGCGGCGTCGACATCGTCCTCAACTCCCTGGCAGGCGAAGCCCTCACCCGGGGACTCGAAGTCCTCGCCCCGGGAGGACGCTTCCTGGAACTCGGCAAGCGGGACATCTGCGAGAACAACCCCCTGCCACTGCGGCCGTTCGCCAACGACATCGCCTTCTTCGGCGTCGACATCTCCAAAGTCATCGACGACGGGCGCCGCAAGCAGCAGCTGCGCACCACGATCCAGCAACATCTCGACGCAGGCGCCTTGAGGCCACTGCCCCACACCGTCTTCCCCGCCTCCCGCATCGGCGAGGCGCTCCAGCTGCTGCAGCACTCACGCCACATCGGCAAGGTCGTCACCACCTTTGACCCACTCGACGAACCGCCGCTGGTCGAGCCCCTGCCCCGCCCCCCTCGCCTCGACCCGAACGGCACCTACCTCATCACCGGAGGGACCAGCGGCTTCGGTGCGGCCACCGCCACCTGGCTGGCCGGCCTCGGAGCGCGCCACCTCGCCCTGGTCAGCCGCCGCGGACCCGAAGCACCCCAAGCCGCCGCACTCACCGACCGCCTCAACGGCCACGCCGTGCGGACCACCGTGCACGCCGCCGACACCACCGATGCCGAGGGCATGCGGGCCTTGATCAAGCAGATCGACGCCACCGGACATCCCCTGCGCGGCCTGGTGCACTGCGCCATGCACCTGGACGACGCTCCCATCGCCGAGCTCACCTCCGAACGCCTGGCAGCCGTCCTGGCACCCAAGATGGCCGGTGCGGCTCTCCTGGACCGCCTCACCCGCGACCGGTCCTGCGATCTGTTCCTGCTGTACTCCTCCACCTCCGCCACCGTCGGCCAGGCCACCCAAGCTCCGTACGCCGCCGGTAACCTCTACCTGGAAGCACTCACCCGCCAACGCCGCCAGCTGGGTCACACCGCCACCACACTGCGCTGGGGCGTCATCGGCGAGGTCGGGTACGTGGCCCGCAACCACCTCACCCGCCCCCTGGCCGCCCTGGGCATCGAACCCCTGCGCCCCCAGGACGCCTTCGAGGCCGCCGAGGCCCTGTGGGCAGACCCCACCGGAGTCTGCGGCATCGCCCGCTGCAACTGGGCCCGGCTCGGCCGCGTACTCCCCGCACTCCGCTCCCCCCGCTTCGCCGCTCTCATGCCCGACCGAGCACACGCCGGCGACACCGCACCGCACGACCTCTCCCAGCAGCTCTCACGCTTGACTACCGAGGAAGCCCTGGCCGCCATCACCGACCGGCTCCGCACCCTGGTCGCCGGCGCCCTGCACATGGAACCCGACGCACTCGACCCCGGACGCCACCTCGACGCCTACGGCATGGACTCCCTCATGGCCGCCGAATTCCTCACCAGCCTTCAGCAGCTCTACAACGTCGACATCCCGCCTCTGGAACTCCTGCGCACTCACGGCACGTTGCGGGACGTTGCCCACAGCATCCACACCCGGCTCGGCCTCGCTGGCACCGTCCCGCCACACACATCCCGACCCGACCCCGGAGGTTCCTGAGCCATGGCCCCTTCCCAATACACCCCCCACCGTCGCCGGTCCGGCCGCTCAAGCCGACCGGAGGCGTCGACCGCCGCCCTGCGTCACCACTACGACATCTCCAACGACTTCTACGCCCTCTGGCTCGACGAGCACCTCACCTACAGCTGTGCCCTGTGGGATGAGGACGACAAGGAGGACACACTCGAGCGAGCACAGATCAGGAAGATCGACTACCACATCGAGCAAGCCCGTGCCGCACGAGCCGAACATGTCCTGGACATCGGCTGCGGGTGGGGCGGCACACTCAACCGCCTGATCCGGGAACACCACGTCACGCGGGCCACCGGCCTAAACCCCAGTGCCGCGCAGACCTCCTGGATCCGGTCACGCCCCATACCCGGAGTCGACGTCAGGCTGGAGAGCTGGCGTGACCACAAGCCCGACAAGCCCTACGACGCGATCATCTGCATCGGCGCTCTCGAACACTTCACCCACCCGGGCATGTCGCGCGCCGCCAAGGTCCGCGCCTACCGGCACTTCTTCCGCCACTGCCATTCCTGGCTACGACCCGGCGGACGGCTATCCCTTCAGTTCATCAGCTGGGGCCCTGGTGTGCCCGTCAGTGTCGAAGCGGCGAACCGACTGGGTTTCATCTCAACGGCCATCTTCCCGCAGTCGCACCTCCCCTTCCTCTCCGAAGTCCTGCAGGCCGGCGAGCGGCTCTTCAACCCGCTCAACCTCCGCTCCGACGGCAGCCACTACCAGCGAACCTGCGAGGAATGGCTGACCCGCCTGGAGACCCGGCACTCCGCCGCCGAGGCGCTCGTCGGCGGCGACGTGGTCAGGACCTACCGCCGCTACCTGAAGGACAGCGCACGCTCCTTCGCCCAGCAATGGGTTCATCTCAACCGCCTGACCCTGGTGGCCGCCCCCCGGGTCACCTGGCAGGCGCCGACCGTCCTCATCAACCAGGGCAGCCACCTGATCACCACCCTGCACCGAGCGGTATCGGCCGTGGCCGGCCCCCACTATGGATCCGCTGACGTGCCCCGCAGCTGACCTCCCAAAAGTTTGAAGCCACCGCCCGATTCCACTCGCTGGACGCCGACCGCAACGGATATCCCGAACAGGGCGACTACGACGCCATCGTCAACCGCGTGCTCGCCCTCGCCCCCAGGCCGCCCTTCCGCAGCCGGCGGCAGCTCCACACCACTCGATCCGACCCGCCCCAGCAGCTGCTGGCCGTCTTCCGGCCACCTACCGGCGAGGGCGCATCGGGCCCCGTCATTGGTTTGCCCGCGCGGCAGCAACCGCTCACCGTGTCCGGTGATGAAGGACGGCTGTGACGAGTTCGAGTCCCCCCTTGCGACGAACGTTCCATGCATATCTACCCAATACCACCCGAAGAGCTGATAAACAGCTCGCCTCGACGCACGGGCGTGCTTCGGTCGCTACGTTCGCATCGGTTCGGACAGTGCCTGGAACACCTCGTATCCGAGAGGACTGCCATGCCCCTGCCGCGTCTCCGCTCCTTGCTGCTTCGATCCTCATCGTCCGCCCCGCACCGTCGCCGGCCGGCGAGAGCCGCGGCCGGGGCACTCCTCTTGGCGGGAAGCCTGTTGCCCCTCGCTACGGCTGCTCCCGCCCGGGCCGCCGGGCAGGAGCAGTGGGCGCCGGGCCGCTGGCTGTGGACCGTTCCCGCGGGCGTTACCTCGATCACCGTCTCCATGTGGGGCGGTGGCGGCGGAGGTGGCGGAGCGGGAGGTGGTGGAGGTGCGGGTGGCGGCGGCGGTGGGGGCAACGGCGGGCGGTCCTTCGGCGGCAGTGGCGGGGGTGGCGGCGGTGGAGGCGGCGGTGCGGGCGGTGGAGGCGGTGGCGGTGCGGGCGGCGGCGGTTACGTGACCTGCCGCGTGAGTGTGGCACCCGGCGACCAGCTGGAGATGTTCGTCGGCGCGGGAGGACCGGGCGGCCAGGGCGGTGCCGGCGGCGGTGGCGGCGAGTGGGGCGTGGGCAACAGCACCCTCGTCGGAGGCGGTGCCAACGCATATCCAGGCCGCGTGGGCCACATCGGCACCTCCGGACACAACGGCGAAGGCGGAATCATCTACCGGCGTAAAGGGGGTTCCGGGCGCCCCGACACCGTAGCGACCGTCGTGGGCGGCAAGGCAGGCGCCACGGCCAAGGCGGGGCACGAGGGCAAGGCCGGAGGCGGTGGTAACAACGGTGAGTCGGGTGGCGGTACGCCCGGCAACGGTGGAAAGGGCGGGCGCCCGCAGGGAGCGGGCGGGCACGCAGGTGCGGGCGGCACCGGCTCCTCCAACACGTGCGCGGGCACTGGCGCCACGGTCAGGGCGGCCGGCGACGGTGGGAAGGGCGGCGACGGTACGCCCGGCCGGGACGGGACCAACGGCCATCGGAACGCCGTGCGTAACACGAGTCAGGGAGGCCAGGAGGGCGGATCCGGATACGGGGGTACGCCCGGCCGGGGCGGCTCGGCGGGGCTGCCGGGCTCCGCGCGCGGCGCCGGTGGAGCAGGCGGCACCGGGGGCCATGGCGGCCACGGCGGTCGTGGCGGGACGGGCGGCTTCTTCGAACCGAACGTCGGCGCCGCAGCCGACGACGGCTACCGCGGCGCCGACGGCCACCCCGGACGCGACGGCGACAGGGGTGCCGACGGCGCCCACGGCGGTGACGGAGCGGTGACCGTCACCTGGTGACGGGCTCACCCGCGTAGCGCCGCCCTCACCGTTCGTCCCATCAATCAGTCAGTCGCGTTCCATCGATCCGTGAGCGATGCCCATGTCCACCGACGTGCCCCACCAGTTGACGTTCCAGCAGCGCAAGGCCGCCGCTCAGTTCCACGCCCTGGACACCAACGGCAACGGATATCTCGAGCGGGACGGCTACGACGCCATCGTCGACCGCGTGCTCGCCGAGTTCTCGGTCGACCCCGGTTCGCCGTCGGCACGGAACCTGCGGCAGCAGTACCTGACACTGTTCGACCGGCTGCTGGAGCGTATGGACCGCGACGGCGACGGCAGGATCAGCGAGGCCGAGTTCCTCGCCTCGGTCGGCGCCAGCGTCACCAAGTCCCACGGCAAGGCGATGCGCCCCGTGGCCCACGCGGTGTTCACCAACGCCGACCGCGACCACGACGACCACCTGAGCGCCGAGGAGTTCCGCCGCCTCCTGGCCGTCATGGACGCCCCAATGGACGAGGAGGCCATCGAGCAGGTGCTGGTGGACGGACGCCTTAACCGCGAAGGCTTTGCGCAGCTCATCGAGGGCTACTACGGAAGCCCGGACGCCTCGGCACCGGGAAGCCGACTGTTCGGGCCGGTCCGCTCCTAGTGGACCGGGCACCGGACTCGGTCCTGGATCTGTCCGACCCGCGATTTCACCGGGACTCCCACCGGGTCTACGCCCGACTGCGGGAACGCGGCCCGCTGTTCCGCAGCGCGCACGGGCCATGGGTCGCCCAAGGATGCCACGAGGTGTCCACGCTGCTCAAGGATCCCCGAGTCTCGGTGGGCTTCCCCGGTGAGCCGGGCTGGCGTGCGCGTCGGGGAGCCGGAGCGATCGAAGACGGTGCCCGGTGGATGCTGCTGACCGACCGGGCAGGGGAGGTGCTCCCAAGACGCAGCAGAATCAGGAGCGGAAGGCGCGACTGCACATCGCGCCGCATCTCGGCGAGCTGCCGCTCAGAAACATCACAGCGTCCGAGTACGCGCCTACATTGCGAAATTGGAAGCCACTGTCTCCTCGGTCGATTACCAGCGCGGCATCCTGTCCGAGCTGTCGAGCATCCTGCAGGCTGCCGTTGACGACAAGCGGCTTGCCAGAAACCCCATGCATGCGAAGTCCGTGAGGTGGCCCAAGGTGCCGCCTGGGGTGCGGGCTACGCCAGGGAGAGGTGTTCGGGTTGAGTCCCGAAGGCATCGACTATGCGAGAGGCGTGCTTCATGTCGCCGCCAAGTTCAAGCGGTCAGCGGGAGACTGTACTTTGCCCTGCCGAAGGGGGCGAAGACGCGGATCGTCGACATGCCTCCCTCGGTGGCCGCGGAGTTGAAGCGGCATGTCGAGGAGTTCCCTTCGGTGGAGGTGGAGCTGCCGTGGGGTAGGCCCGAGGCCGACAGGCAGCGGAGAAAGTACTCTCTTCTACTCACCACACGATTCGGCAACGCTGTGGCCGTCAACACGTGGAACACCTACACCTGGAAGCCGGCGCTGGCCAAGGCCGGCATCATTCCCCCGCGCCCCAGGGAAACGAAGCAGTGGCAGTGGGAGGCGGCGCCGAGGGACGGATTCCACGTGCTGAGGCACACCTACGCCTCAATCATGCTGGAGGCGGGGGAGTCGGTGGTGACTTTGGCGCGGTGGCTTGGTCACTCGTCGCCGACTGTCACGCTCGGTTACTATGCTCACTTCATGCCGGAGGCCGGAAGGAAGGGGCGCACCGCCATTGACGGGCTGCTCGGGAGGGCGGGGGAGTGGCAGGCCAGCGGAAACTCCCCAGATTCTCCCCAAGGCTGATCGTGGACGCTTCCCCCGAAGAGCACCTGTTGGAGTGGGTCATGGATTGCCAGGTAAAAGAGCCGTGGAGCCTGCGATAATGCTGCCAGAGGTCACCGCCACCCGCTATGTCACGCCCTTGCGTGAGGGTGGCTCGCTCCCCGGGATCGTCGAGGCCGACGATCTCGGGACGTACGTCATGAAGTTCACCGGCGCCGGCCAGGGCCGCAAGACCCTGGTCGCCGAGGTCGTCTGCGGGCAGCTCGGCCGGGCCCTGGGCCTGCGGGTGCCGGAGCTGGCGGTGATCCAACTCGACCCGGTCATCGGCCGGAGCGAGCCGGATCAGGAGGTGCAGGGCCTGCTGAAGTCCAGCGGCGGGCTCAACCTCGCCATGGACTTCCTGCCCGGGGCCCTCGGCTTCGACCCGCTGGCCTTCGAGACCGACGCGGCCGAGGCCGGGCGCGTGGTCTGGTTCGACGCGCTCATCAACAACGTCGACCGCTCCTGGCGAAACCCCAACCTGCTGGTGTGGCACGGCAGGCTGTGGCTCATCGACCACGGCGCGACGATGATCTGGCACCACAACTGGCCCACCGCCGCCGCGGCGGCCGGAAAGGCGTACGACGCCTCGGACCACGTCCTGGCCTCCTTCGCGCCGGACGTCGCCGCCGCGGCCGCCGAGCTCGCCCCGAAGGTCACCGAGGAGCTGCTGACCTCGGTCGTGGCCGACGTCCCCGACGAATGGCTCGTGGACGAGCCGGGCTTCGCCGGCCCGGACGAGCTGCGCCGCGCCTACGTGGACGTGCTGCTGGAGCGCGCCGCGGGCATCGGCGAGCGGATCACCCTCGGCGAACGCAGCAAGGACAAGCCCTCGCAGGCCCCCGAGTGGGTGCGGGTCAGGCTCGATGGAAGGGCCGGAAAATGACCGGGCGCCACAACGGACGCGAAGTATTCGAGTACGCGCTGCTGCGCGTCGTCCCACGCGTCGAGCGCGGGGAGCAGATCAACGCCGGCGTCGTCGTCTACTGCCAGGCGACGTCCTTCGTCGCGGCCCGGGTCCACCTGGACGAGTCGCGGCTGCTGGCCCTGGACCCGTCGGCCGACGTCGAGGGCGTACGGGCCGCGCTCTGCGCCGTCGAGGGCGTCTGCCTCGGCGGGGAGCGGGCCGGGCAGGCCGCCGGGGACGACGCCGGACGGCGCTTCCGGTGGCTGATCGCCCCGCGCTCCACCGTCGTACAGCCCGGCCCGGTGCACACCGGACTGACCGCCGACCCGGCGAGCGAACCGGAACGCCTCCTCGACCTGCTGGTGAGGTGAGCCGCGAGGCGTTGACAGCGGGTGGCGGGGCTTCTAGCGTCTGATCGACAAGCTACTAAGCGGTTGCTCACCTGCTGGCGGGGAGCGGCCGCTGGAGCCGAGCGCGACGTCGACGCCGACGTTTCCGACGTGAGGAGAGCCCCGCATGTCCACCACCGAGCAGCGTGTGGCCGTTGTGACGGGCGCGGCCCGTGGCATCGGCGCCGCGACCGCGCTCCGCCTGGCCGCAGAGGGGCGCGCGGTCGCCGTCCTCGACCTCGACGAGGCGGCCTGCGCGGGCACCGTGGAGCAGATCACCGCGGCGGGGGGCAAGGCCCTCGCCGTCGGCTGTGACGTCTCCGACGCCGCCCAGGTGGACGCCGCCGTGGCACGGATCGCCGCGGAGCTGGGCGCTCCGGTGATCCTCGTCAACAACGCGGGCGTGCTCCGCGACAACCTCCTGTTCAAGATGAGCGAGGACGACTGGGACACCGTCCTCAATGTGCACCTGCGGGGCGCGTTCCTGATGTCGCGCGCCTGCCAGAAGCACATGGTCGACGCAGGATTCGGCCGTGTCGTCAACCTCTCCAGCAGCTCGGCGCTCGGCAACCGCGGCCAGGCCAACTACGCCGCCGCCAAGGCCGGCATGCAGGGCCTCACCAAGACCCTGGCCAAGGAGCTCGGCAAGTTCGGCATCACCGCCAACTCCGTCGCCCCCGGCTTCATCGCCACCGACATGACCGCCGCCACGGCCGCCCGCGTCGGCATGGGCTTCGAGGACTTCAAGACCGCGGCCGCGACCCAGATCCCCGTGCAGCGCGTCGGAGAGCCCGAGGACATCGCCAACGCCGTCGCCTTCTTCACCGACGAGCGGGCCGGCTTCGTCTCCGGCCAGGTCCTGTACGTGGCCGGCGGCCCGCTCAACTGACGGGGAGGGACACCACATGACCGCACAGGACAGCGGAAAGGTCGCCCTCGTCACGGGCGCCAGCCGCGGCATCGGATACGGCATCGCCGAGGCGCTCGTGGCCCGCGGCGACCGTGTCGTGATCACCGGACGCAACGAGGACAGCCTCAAGGCGGCCGTCGAGGCACTCGGCCCCGACCGGGTCACCGGCGTCGCCGGCAAGGCGCACGACGAGGCCCACCAGGCCGCCGCCGTGGACCGCGCGATGGACGCCTTCGGGCGCGTGGACTACCTCGTCAACAACGCCGGGACGAACCCTGTGTTCGGCCCGATCGCCGAACTCGACCTCGCCGTCGCCCGCAAGGTCTTCGAGACCAACGTCGTCTCCGCGCTCGGCTTCGCCCAGCGGACCTGGCGGGCCTGGCAGAAGGAGAACGGCGGCGCGATCGTCAACATCGCCTCCGTCGCCGGGCTCGGGGCGTCCCCCTTCGTCGGCGCGTACGGCATCAGCAAGGCCGCCATGGTCAACCTCTCCCTCCAGCTCGCGCACGAGATGGCACCGGGCGTACGGGTCAATTCCATCGCTCCCGCGGTGGTGAAGACCAAGTTCGCCGCCGCCCTCTACGAAGGGCGCGAGGAGGAGGTCGTGGCCTCGTACCCCCTGGGGCGGCTCGGCGTGCCGGAGGACATCGGGGGAGCGGCGGCCTTCCTGCTCTCCGACGCCGCCGGGTGGGTCACCGGCCAGACCCTCGTCGTGGACGGCGGAATCCTCCTCAACGCCGGGTTCTGAGGCCGGGCGTCGGGCGTTGTCAGTGGTCGCCGGTAAGTTCTTGCGTGAGAACGGAACGAACCCCGGAGGTTGTTGACGTGACCGTCACCGACATGCTGCCCGAATCCTGGCGCGGAGTCCTCGGCGAGGAGCTGGAGAAGCCCTATTTCAAGGAGCTCATGGACTTCGTCGAGGAGGAGCGGGCGAAGGCGCCGGTGTACCCGCCGCGCGGAGAGGTCTTCGCCGCTCTCGAAGCGACGCCCTACGAGCAGGTGAAGGTCCTCGTCCTCGGCCAGGACCCGTACCACGGCGCCGGGCAGGGGCACGGCCTGTGCTTCTCCGTCCGGCCCGGCGTGAAGACCCCGCCCTCCCTGCGCAACATCTACAAGGAGATGCGCGAGGAGCTCGGCTACGACGTGCCGGACAACGGTTTCCTCCAGCCGTGGGCCGAGCAGGGCGTGCTGCTGCTCAACGCCGTGCTCACCGTCCGGGGCGGGGAGCCCAACTCCCACAAGGGCAAGGGCTGGGAGAAGTTCACCGACGCGGTCATCCGCGCGGTGGCCTCCCGCCCCGACCCGGCCGTCTTCGTGCTCTGGGGCAACTACGCCCAGAAGAAGCTGCCCCTGATCGACGAGAGCCACCACACCGTCGTCAAGGGAGCCCACCCCTCGCCCCTGTCGGCGAAGAAGTTCTTCGGCAGCCGCCCCTTCACCCAGATCAACGAGGCGATCGCGGCCCAGGGCCACGAGCCCGTCGACTGGCGCATCCCGGACCTCGCGGTCTGATCGTTCGTGCCGCCCTCGGTCCGGCCCTCAGGGGCCGACGGCCCGGGCCCCGGGCGGGAGACCTGCCGGGGTTCAATGGTCGTAGACCTGGCCGCAGATCCGGGAGGCGTCGCCGCCCTGCTGCCAGCGGCCGTACTGGTGGCCGAGGGCGCAGATGCCCTTGCCGCGCGGGGTCCGGGGAGCGGCCGGTGCGGGGGCCTCATGACGGGACGCGGGCGCCTGCTCGGGATCGGGGGCCCGGTCGTCGGAGGATGGGGCCGCCTCGGCGGGCGACGAGCTGTCCTGACGCGACGCCCACGACCGCCGGTTCTCCGCGCGGGACGGGCCGGCGCCGCGCGCGGACCTGGAGGGGCCCGAGGGCTCGGACGGGCGCGAGGTGTCTCCGCCGCCCCGGCCGCCGTCGCCCTTCCGGCCGCCGGAGTCGCCCCTGCCGAGGGAGCCACCCCCGCCGGGGGAGCCGTCCCCTCGCTCCCTGGCGTCCGGCCGCCCGGGTCCGTCCGTATCGCGTGGGCCGGCCGGGTCGCCGGTGGGCGGATTCGTCCGGTCCCGCCGGCCGTCCCGTGATGCTCCCGGTGCGGCCGGTGCCGGCGGAGCCGAGTCGTCCGGGCCGGTCCTGATCAGGGATTCGCGCGCGGGGGCCGGCGCGAAGCGCGGCTCGGTGGCGCGGGACAGGCGGGGCGGGGACTGGGCGGCGGTGTGCGGCGATACGGACACGCAGCCGACGGCGGCCGCCATCGTCATCACCGTCAGAGCTGTCACTACGGGCAGTCGATACACTCGCTCAACTCTGCTGGTGAACAAAGCCCGTTGGGAATGCCCCGCACGAGTGATGTGCGGTCACCGGCGCCCGGTCCCGGCCCGGTCACATCTCCGTGGCGCCGTCGATCCGCTCGCGGATGAGGTCCGCGTGGCCGTTGTGGCGCGCGTACTCCTCGATCATGTGGGTGTAGATCCATCGCAGGTTGAACGTCTCGCCCGAGCGGTGCTCGCCCACGCCGAGGTCGTCCAGCGAACGCCCCCGCGTCGCCTCGCGGGCCGCGGCGATCTGCGCCTGCCAGGTGGCGTACGCCTCCTCCCAGGTGTCCCGCTCGGAGAGGTGGAACTCCCCGTCGGGGTCCTCGTCGGTGAAGTAGATCGGCTCGGCCGCCTTCTCGTCACCGGCCAGTACGTTCCCGAACCAGCCGCGCTCGCACTCGGCCAGGTGCCGCACGAGCCCGAGCAGCGTCAGTTCCGAGGGCGGCACCGATGCCTCGCGCAGCTGCTCGTCGGTCAGCCCCTCGCACTTGCGGGCCAGCGTCTCGCGGTGGAAGTCGAGCCACCCCTCCAGGCTGGTGCGTTCATCGCAGTCGGTGGGGGGTCCAGGGCGTTGGGAGTTCGTCATGGCGGCCATCCTCGCGCCCAGTCATCCCTTCCCGCCAGGGATTATCGCCGCTCACCGCCCAGCATGCCGTGCAGCAGCTCCTCGACGTCCGCCCGCAGTTCGGTCCGGCCGGGCACCTCGGCGTGGAACGAACCGGCCACGCACGAGAACATCAGCCCCTCGCACCACGCCACGAGGGCCAGCGCGTGCCGGGCCGGTTCGGCCGAACCGGCCGCGGCCAGCAGGGCGACGAGGGGTTCGCGGAAGGGGCGCCCCTCGGTGTCGTAGATCGTCCGCAGTTCGGGTCGGCGCGTCGCCTCCAGGGCCAGTTCGTAGCGGGCGATCAGCAGATCCCGCCGACCGGTCAGCGTCCGGTGCAGGGCGAGGGCGACCGCGTCGGCGAACGCCTCCAGCCCGTCCGCCGGATCCGGCAGCTCCCGCAGACCGAGCACCTCGCCCTCGCGCACGGCGAGCCTGCGCACCGCCGTCTCCAGGAGCGCCAGGCGGGTGCGGGCGTGGTTGGACGTCGAGCCGGTCGGCAGACCGGCCGCCTCGTCGACGGCCCGGTGGGTGAGCCCGCGCATGCCGCGCCCGGCCAGCAGGGCCAGCGCGGTGTCGGCGATCAACAGCGCGCGGGCGCGGGAGGAGCCTCGACCGGCGGTCTTCTCAGGGGGGTTGTCGTCCACTGCCATGCCCCCAATCTACCGGTGTCACTACAGGAGTAGTAATGTCTGGGTCACTACAGATGTAGTCACCTCGGGAGGTTGTCCATGGGAACCCTTCGCGCCGTCGTCATCGGCGGGGGCATCGGCGGCCTCACCGCCGCTGCCGCCCTGCACCACCGGGGCTGGGCCGTCACCGTCCTCGAACGCGACGCCGCGCTCGAACCCGTCGGCGCCGGCATCGCCCTGGCCCCCAACGCCCAGCGCGCCCTCGACACCTTCGGTGCCGGGGACGCCGTACGCGCCCTGGCCGGCTGGCAGTCCGACGGTGGCCTGCGCCTGCCGAGCGGCCGCTGGCTCTCCCGTACGAACAGTGAAGCCGCCGCCCGGCGCTACGGCGGACCCGTGGCCATCGCCCACCGCGCCGCACTCGTCGCCCTCCTGGCCTCACGGCTGCCCGACGGAGCGGTCCGTACCGGCACTCCGGCCGCGCTCGCCGACCCCGGCGACGCGGACCGTCCCGCCCGTGTGACCACCCCCGACGGCACCCTCGAAGCCGACCTCGTCGTGGGCGCCGACGGCATCCACTCGGCGACCCGCGCCGCACTCTTCCCCGGCCACCCCGCACCCCACTACGCCGGAATCACCGTCTGGCGCCTGGTCGTACCCCGGCCGCCGCAGCCTTTCGCCGCCCACGAGACCTGGGGCCGGGGCCTGCTCTGGGGCACCGTGCCGCTCAGCGACGGCCGTGTCTACGCCTACGCCCAGGCCAACGCCCCCGCCGGCGGCATGGCCCCCGATGGAGAACTGTCCGAACTGCGCCGCCTCTTCGGCGGCTGGCACCACCCCGTGCCCGACATCCTCGCCGCCGCCGACCCCGCCGCGGTCCTGCGCAACGACGTCCACCACGCCGCCACCGCCCTGCCCGCCTACCACCGCGGCCGGACCGCCCTCCTCGGCGACGCCGCCCACCCCATGACCCCGCACCTCGGCCAGGGCGGCTGCCAGGCCATCGAGGACGGCGCCGTCCTGGCGCTCCTCCTCGCCGGGGCGGGCGGCGGGAGCGCCGGTGTCCTCGGCGCGCTCACGGCCTACACCGCGCAGCGCCTGCCCCGCACCATGGACGTCGTCCGCCGCTCGGCCCGTGTCGGCCGGCTCGTCTCCCTCTCCTCCGCCCCGGCGTGTGCCCTGCGCACCGCCGCCCTCCGCGCGGTCGACCTCCTCGGCCCGGGCGTCGCCCTCCGCGCCCTCGACGGAGTGGCCGACTGGCAGCCGTCCGCACACCCGTATGCTGCTCAAACGTAGACGCGTACCTGGGAGGCTCTGTGAAGGTCGGCTGCATCGGGCTCGGAGACATCGCCCAGAAGGCGTACCTGCCGGTACTCACCGCTCAGCCGGGGCTCGAACTCCACCTCCACACCCGGACCGCGACCACCCTCCACCGGGTCGCGGACACCTACCGCGTCCCCGACGCCCAACGCCACACCGACCTCGACTCCCTCCTGGCGGCCGGCCTCGACGCGGCGTTCGTCCACGCGGCGACCGCCGCCCATCCCGAGATCGTCACCCGCCTTCTCGAAGCCGACGTGCCGGTCTATGTGGACAAGCCCCTCGCCTACGACCTCGCCGGCAGCGAGAAGCTCGTCCGCCTCGCCCAGGAGCGGGGAGTGGGACTCATGGTCGGCTTCAACCGCCGCCACGCGCCCGGCTACGCCCAGTGCCTGGAGCACCCGCGCGACCTCGTCCTGCTGCAGAAGAACCGGGTCGGCCTCGCCGAGGCCCCCCGCACCCTCGTCTTCGACGACTTCATCCACGTCGTCGACACCCTGCGCTTCCTCGCCCCCGGCGACGTCGACCACATCGACATACGCGCCAGGGTCCGCGACGGCCTCGTGCACCACGTCGTCCTCCAGCTCTCCGGCGACGGCTTCACCGCCATCGGCACCATGAACCGGATGAGCGGCTCCACCGAGGAGATCCTGGAGGTCTCCGGCCGGGGCACCAAGCGTCAGGTGCTCAATCTCGCCGAGGTCATCGACCACAAGGGACAGCCCACCATCCGGCGCCGTGGTGACTGGGTGCCTGTCGCCCGCCAGCGTGGCATCGAGCAGGTCGTCCTCGCCTTCCTCGACGCCGTGCGGGCGGGCAAGGTACTCGACGCCGAAGACGCCTTGCGGACGCACCGGTTGTGCGAGGAGATCGTGCGCAAGATCGAGCAGGACGTCTGACCCGGCGTGATGGTAAGCCCGGCGTGACGGTAAGGCCGGTGTCCCGGCCCTTACCCCAGGGCAGCCTGCCGCTCCCGTCCGACCACGACGAGCGCAGGCGATTCCTCTTCCCCTCCGTCCCGTAGGGACTTTTCGAGGAGCGTGAACGACTTGGGTGTACCGCCCGGCTGCGGTTTGCCCTCCTTGCGTCCGACAACCCGATAGCCGGCGTCGAGGTAGTACGCGTTCAGGCGTGCGTTGCCGGCCAGGCAGTCCAGACGTACCAACGGCCGGCCCACCTCGGCCACGCGGCGCTCCGCGACTCGCAGAAGCTGCCGCCCTGTCCTGGGCGGGACCCTGTCGTGGTCCACCATCAGCCGGTGCACATAGCCGGCCGTCGGCGGCTGTGGCCCCCAGGCGTCCTCGTCCTCCCACCACAGCTCCCAGGCCCCGACCACCCGATCGGCAGCCTCCGCGAGCCATACCTCCCCGTTCTCCATGATCCGGCGGAAGTGGTCCTCGCCCAGCTCACCGGGCCGCCACTGACCAGTGACGCCCTGGGCAAGCATCCAGCGGGCAGCGTCGTCGCGCAGACGCACGACAGCGGCGAGGTCGGCGTCGTCAGCGAGACGGAAGCGCAGATCGTTCACGCCGCGATCTTCGCACGGGCGTCCGCCTCTGCATCGGCCGGCCGCGAGGGGGCCTCCCAGACAGGGCCGAGGACGGGCAGGGGGGCAGTCGTTCACCCGTGGGCGCAGGACGTAGTCACGTAACGGGGTGTTGGCGACCAGGGCGTCGAGCGGCCCGTACACCCTCGAAGGCGGCGTAGCAGACCAGGACCGCCACCGCGCCGAGGACCGTCCAGTCGCCGATGCGGACGTACGGGCTGGTGCCGCGCGCCAACGGGACCTCGTAGACGGCGGCCGCGCTGCGGTCCGTGCCCAGCCGCTCGCCGGTCAGCGCGCCGCGCGGCCCGGCGACCACGCTCACACCGGTCAGCGTCGCGTGCACCATCGGCCGCCAGGTCTCGGCGGCCCGCAGCGCGGCCAGCGAGGCGTGTTGCGCCGGCGCCCAGCTGTGCTGGAAGGACGAGGTCGCCGACTGGGCGACGAGCAACTGCGCCCCGTCCGCGGCCAGCTTCCGGCTCATGTCGGGGAACGCCGACTCGAAGCACACCAGCGGGCCGACCCGCAGTCCGCCCGCGTCCGGCAGCCGCATCACCACCGGTGCCCGCCCGCGTCCGCGGTCCTCGCCCGCCGCCTTGCCCACGGAGGTGGCCCAGCCGAGGACCGAGCGCGCCGGAACGTACTCGCCGAAGGGCACCAGCCGCATCTTGTCGTAGCGGTCCCCGGTCGGGCCGCCGGGGCCCACCAGCACGGAGCTCTTGAAGATCCCCGGCCGGTCCGAGCGCCGCGCGTCGACGTTCACCAGCAGGTCCGCGCCGACCGCCCGGGACAGCGCGGCCAGCCGGTCCCGCAGGTCGGGGCGCGCGCCCAGGTCCTGGCCGACGCTGCTCTCGCCCCACACCACCAGGTCCGGGTGCTGCCCGGCCAGCCGTCGGGTCAGCTCCTCCTCGCGGTCGAAGCGCCGCTGCGGGCTGGCGGCGCCGGAGATCACGCCGGGCTGTACGACCGCGACCCGCGCCGTCCCCGCGCTCTCCGGCAGCGGTGCCCACACCCACACCGAGGCGACCGCCGCGGCACAGGCGAGCACCCCCGCAAGTCCGGTGATACGGCTGCGAACCGAACAAATCAGCGTGGTGAGAGCGGTGTTGAGGGACACCAGGAGGAACGTAACCAGCCAGATCCCACCCACCGAGGCGACCCTCAGAGCGGGTGCGACCTGCCACTGGCTGGCTCCGAACAGCCCCCAGGGGCCACCCAGATACTCCCAGGAACGGGCAAGTTCGACCATCAACCATGCGGAGGGCACGACCAGGAGCGCCGCCGCGGCCCGGGTCGGCCCGGGAGACCCGCTCAGCAGCCGGTGTGTCGCCGCGGCCCACGGAGCCCACAACAACCCCAGCAGCGCGGCCAGTACCAGGATGAAGACGTGCAGGCTCGGCAGCAGCCAGTGGTGCACGGCGAGCAGGAAGGCGGCCCCGCCGGTCCACCCGTCGAGCGCCGCCCGCCGGGTCGTGGCGGCCGAGCGGATCAGGAGCAGCCAGGGCACCAGCGCGACGTAGGCCAGCCACCACCACGCCGGAGCGGGGAAGGCCAGCGCGGGCAGCGCGCCCGCCGCGGCGCACGCGGCCGCGCGCCACCAGGGCCGCGCGAGCGGTGACGCGTACCACTGGTCCGACGGTGCCTCCACCATGCCGTACCTCCCTGGGGCCAGCCGATCACCAGTGTCGGGGATCGTCGATCATCCGTCCGTGCTCGGCGCGATCGGGATCCGGCCAACCACCGGACCCTCGAACAGTGGAGGATCATGGCGAGAATTCCGACAGCAGTGTGCAATATTCAATCGTTTCCACCTTCCCCAGAAAATATCTTTGACTCGATTCGATCGAAAACGATCCGAAGTGAGCCTTGCGGTCGCTGCTGGAAAGGTGCGGGTGGATATGCGCCACGGGTTATCCGCGGTTCACCCTGGGCAGGTACCGCGCAAATGTGGACAGGAACGCTGTGAGACGGCCCGGGGAGACGGCGTGACAAGCGTGCGAGACCGTTTGACAGTCCAGCCCTTGGAGATCCTGCCTTTCTACTGTCCGATCCCGCCGGCCGTCCACCCCCGCGTCCGTGAGATCGACGACGCCGCGGTCGAATGGATGCTCCAACAAGACCTGGACACCTCACTCCATCAGCAAGAACGACTCATCCACTGCGACTTCGGCGGGCTGACCGCCAGGACCATGCCCTACGGCCGGACCGCGCCGCTGACCGTCGTCGCCAAGCTGCACGCGGTCCTCTTCTCGCTGGACGACGCCCTCTGCGACGAGTCGGGTGCCACGGCCCACGGCCTCGCCCACGCCACCTCGCGCATCACACGCGTCCTGGAAGCCCCGAGTCCGCCATGGCCGGATGACGCGCCCCACGCCGCGGCACTGCGCGCCATCCGGCTGGAGCTCGCCGACCACGCGACACCGTCCCAACTGCGGCACTGGACCGATGCCATGCGCACCTACCTGTCCGGTCTGGTCTGGGAGGCCGCTTGCCGCCGCGACCGGGCCCTGCCCTCCCTCAATGACTACGCCGCCATGTGGATGCGTGCCATCGGCATGGCTCCGTCCACGGCGCTGATGGACATCGCCGGTGGATACGAGGTCTCCGACGGCGATCTGGACCGACCCGAGGTGCGGGCCCTCACCGAGATGACCTGGACCCTGGTCGCCTGGGACAACGACTTCTACTCACGGAACAAGGAGATCCAGAGGGCCGGTGACAACCTCAATCTGATCGACGTCCTGGCCCGGGAGCGGGACTGCGAGCCCGCCCGCGCGCAGGAAGAGGCCATGGCGATGCGCGACCGCGTCATGACACTCTTCCTGCGCTTGCGCGAACAGCTCTGGTCACAAGCCGGTGTCGAGCTGCGCTGCTATCTGGTGGCGCTCGGACAGTTCATCCGCGGCCACCTCGACTGGGCCTCCTCCTGTGCCCGCTACGCGGACCCCTACGGCACCTCGGCGACCGTACAGTGGTGGAAGCCGGCCCCCTCGGACGACAGCCTCGCCCCGCTGCCCGTCCCCTCCATCGCCTGGTGGTGGGACCACCTCGATACCACCTACCCGCGCCGCAGCCAGCGCCTGAACGACCGCCACCACGAGCCCCGCCGCCCGGGCGCCCGGCCGGGCGGCGCCGGCGGGATGGCCGGCTGCTCCGGCCGCTCGGGATGAACGGGCGGTACGGGCGGTACGGGCGGTACGGGCGGTACGGGATCGACCGGCGCGTGTGTCTCGGGTGCCGCGGGCGGCTGGGGCTGCCGGGGAGTGAACTTCACCGGCAACGCCTGGAGATGACGGCCCATCAGCGACGAGGTGTGGGTCAGCTCCGACTCGTCCGCCGCGAGGGTGAGGTCGGGGAGCCGCAGGAGCAGGGCGTCGATGCCTGTATCCGCGATCGCCCGGCCCACGTCCTGGCCGGGGCATTCGTGCTGGCCTCCACTGAACGCCAGGTGGGCCCGGTTGCCGTGGATGGGGGTGTCCGGATCGGGCCGGACCGCCGTGTCCATGTTGGCGGCGGCCAGCCCCAGCACCAGGGCGTCCCCTTCCTTGATCTGCTGCCCGGCCAGCTCGGTGTCCTGAGTGGCCCAGCGGCCGAGGATCGCCATGAAGGGCGGCTCGTCCCACAGCACCTGCTCCACCGCGTCCGGCAGCGTCATGTGGCCGCCCGCGAGCGACGCCCGGAAGCGGACGTCGGTGAGCACCATCTTCAGGGTGTTGGCGATGAGGTTCGCCGTGGTCTCGTAGGCCGCGATGAGCACCAGGCGCAGATGCTGCTGCACCTCGTCGTCGGAGAGCCCGGTGTGGTGCTCCAGCAGCCAGCTCGTGAAGTCGGCGCCGGGCTCCACGCGCTTGCGCGCGACCAGCTTGCGGAGCGTCTCCTGCACGTACGCGTTGCTGGCGACGGCCGTCTCGGTGCCCTTGATCATGTCCCGGGCGGCATTGACCAGCCGGAGGCTGTAGGCCTCGGGCATGCCGAGCAGCTGCGTCATCGCCATCATCGGCAGGTGATCCGCGAACTGGTGCACCAGATCGGCGCGGCCGGTCGCGCAGAAGCGGTCCACCAGCTGGTTGGAGAAGCGGGTCACATGGCGGCGGATACCCCGCTTGTCGAAGCGCGCGATGGCGTCGTTCACCGCCCCGCGCCAGCGCTCGTGCTGCTGGCCGTCGGCGAAGACGCAGATCGGCTGCCAGGTGGTGATGGGGGCGAGCGGATGATCGGGGGCGACCCGGCCCTCCCGGGCCTCGGTCCACAGCCGGGAGTCGCGGGAGAAGCGCGAGGGGGTGCGCGCCACGTCGAGGTTCTCGCGGTAGCCGAGGACCAGCCAGGCCGGGAGGTCGCCGTGCAGGAGCACGGGCGCGACCGGCCCGTGCTTCGCGCGCAGTCGCTCGTACAGGCCCATGGGGTCGGCTTCGGCCTCGGGGCCGTACAGCCGGGTCGCGCCGCCGTGGGCGGGGCACTGCGGGGGTGGCCCGGCCGGTGAGTCGGCGCGTGCGTGTTCGGGGGGGAGGGTCACTGGGGCTCCGGGGAGGCGGTCGTGAGGGTGTACAGGTAGCGCATCAGGGTCAGCAGGGTGTCGCGGCAGGAGCCTCGGTCGCGGGCGTCGCAGTCGACCATGGGCACGGAGTCGTCCAGGTCCATCGCCGCCCGCAGCTCCGCCATGGGGTAGGTGGGGGCCTCGGGGAAGCGGTTGACCCCGACGACGAAGGGCACGCCCCGCTCCTCCAGGCGGCCGATGACGTCGTAACTGACCTCCAGGCGGCGGGTGTCGAGCAGCACCACCGCGCCGAGGGCGCCTTCGAAGAGGCCGTTCCACAGGAACCAGAAACGCTCCTGGCCGGGCGTCCCGAACAGATACAGCACCAGCTGCTCGTCGATGCTGATCCGGCCGAAGTCCATGGCCACGGTCGTCTCGGTCTTGTGCTCGATACCGGCCAGGTCGTCGACGCCGACGCCGGCCTGGGTCATGGTCTCCTCGGTGGTCAGGGGCCTGATCTCGCTGACCGCGCCCACCAAGGTCGTCTTTCCCACTCCGAAACCACCGACGATGACGACCTTGACGGCCGCCGTGGCCGACGCAGGAAGGACGTCCTCGCTCCGCGGCCCCGCGTAGGCGCCCTGGGTGTCAGAGCCTTTGAAGTCCATTCATCACCGCCTCCAGAAGTTGGACGTCGGGCAGCGCCGCCGCCGGGACCGGCGGACGGGCCTCCACCTGGCTACTGGACAACAGCTCCGTCAGCAGCAGGGTGAGCGTGCTGACGGGCAGTTCCAGATAGGCCGATATCTCGGCGACGGACAGTGGGTAATGGCACATCCTGGCGATGGCGGCGTGCTCGGGCTGCAGACCGGGGTCGGTCTCCGTCCGGGAGACGATCAGGGTGACGAGATCGAGCTCGGTCTTCTTCTCCGCGCGGGTCTGGCCGCCCGTGAGGATGTACAGCCGGTCCGGACTGCCTGGCGCCGTCGCGGGGTCGGGTCCGGCTCGGTTCATGTCACCGCCCCGCCGACCCGCGGCGGGCTGGTCAGGTGCGAGCCGATGCGGGCCACCAGGTCCCGCATCCGCAGGCCCATCAGCCCCGCGTCCACGTCGTCGTCGGCCAGGACCGCCAGGAACGCTCCGGCGCCGGCGGCCATCAGGTAGAAGAATCCGCCGTCGACCTCGATCACCACCAGGCGCATCTCCCCGTCGCCGCGCGGGAATTCGGAGGCGATGGCGGTGGAGAGGCTCTGCAGTCCGGCACAGGCGGCGGCGAGGCGGTCGGCCGCGTCCGGGTCGGTGCCGTGCTGAGCCATGCGCAGGCCGTCCGAGGACAGCACGATCACGTGGCGGGTCTGCGGAACGCTGGTTGCCAGGTCCTTGAGCATCCAGTCCATGTTGAACCGCGGCTGCGTCACTTGGCTACTCTTCCTTGTCTGACGAGGTATCACTGTTCGGCCGGCCGGGACCCGGCTCCGGGAGCTCCCCGTTGATTCCGCTGGTGAAGGCCGCCAGCCACATTCCCGGCTGCTTGGGCGGCTCCTGGGCGACGGAGTCCCGCTCGGGCCCGGGCTGCACCGGCACGGCCGGCTTGGCCTGGGCCCGCTCCCGCTCCCGCTGGGCGGCGGCGGCCCGGCCGAAGGGCAGCGGCGCGGGGCCACGGCGCCGTCGGCGCTGAGGGAGGCCGCTGTCCCCGAGCGGCGGCGGGATGGGGTGCTCCATCATGGGCGGCGGGGCCTCGGGGCCGGGGGCGGGGATCTTCTGGCCCGGGCGCCGCTTGGACTTGAAGGGGGGGAGCTTGGGGGCGCGCGCGATATCGCCTCCGGGGTGCTTGCTCGCGGTGATCAGATCCATGGGAATGACGAGGACCGCCCGTACGCCTCCGTAGGCGGAGGGCCGCAGCGAGACCAGGAAGTTGTACGACTGCGCCAGCCGGCTCACGACCGCCAGACCCAGCCGGGGCGCCTCGCCGAGGTCGTCCAGGTCGAGCGCGCCCTCCCGGGACAGCACCCGGTCGGTGCGGCGGCGGGCCTCGTCGGTGAGGCCGACTCCGGCGTCCTCGATCTCGACCGCGATGCCGGACTGGATGTCCACGGCGGTCAGGTGCACCCGGGTCTGCGGCGGGGAGTAGCGGGTGGCGTTGTCCAGCAGCTCGGCGAGGGCGTGGATCACCGGCTCGACGGCGGGCCCGACGACGGCGACGTCGGCCACCGAGTGCAGGTCGACGCGCCGGTACTCCAGGATCCGCGACATGGCGCCGCGCAGGACGTTGTAGAGCGGGATCTCGTTCTTCCACTGGCGGCCGGGACGGGAGCCGCCCAGAACGGCGATGCTGTCGGCGAGCCTGCCGGTCAGGGCGTTTCCGTGGTCGAGGTGGAGGAGGTCACCGAAGACGTCGGGGTCGTTACCGTGCTTGTGCTCCATCTCCCGGATGTCGTACGCCTGTTGGTGAACGATGGCCTGCACGCGGCGGGCGATGTTGACGAAGGCGCGCTGCGCGGAGTCACGCAGGCCCTCCTCCGCCTGGACCGCCTCGATGACGGACTTCAGGACGGAGCGGTGCGCGGTCGCGTAGCCCGGCTCCAGGTCGTGGGCCGGCAGGGTGTGGCGCAGCACCACCTCGGTCGGCGAGCCGCGCTGGAGCAGGTGGATCGCCTTGGGCAGCAGCTCGCGCGCCAACCGCCGGGTCTCCGCCTCGTGTTGGTCGAGCTGGTACCGCAGCCCGGCCTCCACCTCGTTGCAGCGCCGGCGCAGGGTGGCGATCACGCGGCCGCGTCGCGCCGCCTCGGAGGCGGCCAGTGCCACCGCGACCGTGGCCGAGGACCCGCACCAGGCCACCGGCGCACGGGCATCGGGGGTGACGGCGAACACCGCCGCCACCGTGCACACCGCCAGGACGAGGGGCGAGATCAGCCATATCAGAGCGGAAACGGGCCGCCGCGGAGCTGACGAGCCAGTACCAACCATCGAGATCCTCGGACTCTCCGAAAAGGGCGTGGGTGCCGGAGCGCAGCGTTCCTCGTGAATGCGGGGAGAACGGCGACAGCGCGGCACTTGTCCGCAGCGTGCCGTGGTCGCCACGGACGTGAAGGGGCCGCAACCCGCTGCGCGACATGGAGCGTAGCCGGTCGCCGGGGTGCTCCGGCGCGAAGTTGTCATATTCGCAGATTGGCCTGACGGGGGAATTGGAAAGGCCCCATAATGACCCCGTGTCACTAATACCGAATGTGTTTCCGGATTTCCTGGATAGGTGTTCGGATTTACGGGGTCCGGGTCCGTATGCGAACCGGCTCTCGCCCACTCCGGGCGCGCCCGGCGCGGAGGGCCCGGCCGCGCGCGTGCCGGACGTACCGTCCCACCTCACGGCCGCGATCGGGCCGCAAGGTCACGCTCCCGGGTGGTGCGTCCTGTGAACCCTGCCCCTTGACCCGCCGACGGGACTAGGCTCGCCTCACCACACCTCCTGGGAGACATCGCCATGTCAGGGCAACAGCGTGAACGGAACGCAGCCGCCGCCCTGTTCGAGCGGGAGCTCGAGCTCGCGACAGCGGAACAGGCGGTGCGCCGCCTGTGCGGCCACGCCACCGAAGGGAGGGACCGGCTCGGGGGTCTGCTGCTGTACAGCGGCGAAGCGGGCCACGGCAAAACGGCGTTGCTGACCGAGCTGCGGCGCATCGCGGCCGAGATCGGCCAGTGCACCGTGCTCTTCGCCCGCGGCAGCGAGTCCGCGCGCTCCGTGCCCTTCCACGTCGTGCGCCAGCTCCTCCAGCCGGCCCTCGCGCCGCTGACCGAGTCGGCCCGGCAGCAGCTGCTCAGCAGCTGGTACGACATCGCGGGGCCCGCGCTCGGCATCGCCCCGCCGAGCGGCCCGCAGGACCCGCAGGGCGTGCGCGACGGCATCGACTGGCTGGTCACCCAACTCGCCCTGAAGAGCGAGCCGGTCATGCTCGTCATCGACGACGCGCACTGGGCCGACGCCGAGTCCCTCGCCTGGCTGACCGCGTTCACCGTGCGGCTGCGCGAGATGCCCATGCTCGTCGTCCTCGCCTACCGCCCCCGCGAACTGCCCGACCACACCCCCGCCTTCCAGGACCTCGTCAAGGACGGCCGCAGCTCCCGGCCCGTGGAGCTGCGCGCCCTGACACCCGACGCCGTGGCCGCACTGGTCCACGCGGCGTTCGGCAGCAAGGCGGACCCGCCGTTCTGCCGCGAGGTCTGGGCGGTCACCGGCGGCAATCCCTACGAGGCCGTCGAGCTGATCGCCAAGGCGCGGGACCGCGATCTGAAGCCGACCGAGGAATCCGCCGCCCTCCTGCGCGACCTGGGCGCCTCCGCCCGCGGCAGCGGACTGGTGGCCCGCCTGGAGCGGCTGGGCACCGCGGCCACCCGCTTCGCCTGGGCCGCCGCCGTCCTCGGCACGGAGATCTCCCCGGAGCTCGCCGCCAGCCTCGCGGGCATGGGTCCGGCGCAGGGCGCCGAGTGCGCGGACAAGCTGCGCAAGGCCCGTATCCTCACCGGCGCCGGACCGCTCGAATTCGTGCACCCGCTCATCGCCACCGCCGTCTACAGCGCGATCCCGGCGGCCACCCGCACCGCGATGCACGGCCAGGCCGCCTGGGCGGTCACCGAGGCCGGCCAGGGCGCGGCCGCCGCCTCCCGCCACCTGCTGGAGGTCCACCCCGATCACGACGCCGAGCTGGTCGAGCAGTTGCGGTCGGCGGCTCGGGAGCATCTCGCGGTCGGCGCGCCCGACGCGGCCCGCCGCTGCCTGGAGCGTGCCCTGCGCGAACCGCCGCCCGAGGAGGAACGGGCGGCGGTTCTGTACGAACTGGGCTGCTCGGCGCTGCTCACCTCGCTGCCGGCCACTGTCAACCACCTGAAGACCGCCCTCGCCCTGCCGCACTTCCCCGAAGAGCTGCGCGTCGACGCCACGTACCGGCTCTCCCAGGCGTACGCCCACAGCAACCGGCTGGAGGAGGCCGCCGAGGTGGTGGCCGTACAGGCCGCGCGGACTCCGCCGGGCCCCGGCCGGATGCGGCTGCAGGCCGCCCACTATCTGTGGAAGGGCATCCAGATCGAGGAGGAGGACGCGCCCGCCCGGTCCCGCCGCATCGCCGAGCTCGCCGACCACCTGCGCGGCCGGGACAACGCCGAGCGGGCCCTGCTCGCGCTCCGCGCCTTCGACGGCATGCTCCGCGGCGAGAACGCCCTGGACGTCGTGGGGCGCGTCGAACACTCCCTGGTCGAGGGTCGGCTGGCCACCGGCATGGGCTGGACCAACACCGAGTGGGGCTTCGAACTCCCCAGCATCATCGGCATCAGCTACGCCTACACCGACCGGCTCGACGCCGCGAAAGAGATGTTCACCGAGGCCGTGCGCGCCTTCGAGATCTCCGGCTGGAGCGGTGCGCACCTCGCCTTCGCGCACGCGTTCCTCGGTCTGGTCCACCGCCGTCTCGGCGATCTGGAGGTCGCCGAGACGGTGCTGCGCGAAGGACTGCGGCTCGCCGCGCGCCTCGGTCCCGGGCTGCCCATCCACTGGGACGGCACCTGTCTGCTGATCGACACCCTGCTCGCCCGCGGCCATGTGGAGGAGGCGCAGGCCGTCGCGGACGAGAACGGCTTCCGGGCGCCCTATTCACCGGCGGTCGTCCTGCCGGACGCCGCGTGCCTGGCCGGGCGGCTGATGCTCGCCCAGGGACGGACGAAGGAGGCCATCGCCGAACTGGAGGCGGCCGGGCGCAGACTGGAGGAGCGCGGCCGGCACAACACCCTCTGGGCTCCGTGGGCCCTCGACCTCGCCATCGCGGTCGCGCCCGAGGACCCCGAGCGGGCCCGGACCCTGGCCGACCGGGCCGTGCGGCACGCCGGCCGGTTCGGCACCGACACCGCCGTCGGTGAGGCACTGCGCCTGGCGGCCGTCGTCGCCGGGCCCGAGGACGCCCTGCGCAAGCTCGATCAGGCCGTGGGGCACCTGCGCAGGTCCCCGTGCGCGTACGAATTCGCGGCGGCCCTCGTCGACCACGGTGTGGCCCTGAAGCGGGCCGGCCGCGCGGCCGAGGCGGCGGACCGTCTTCGCGAGGGCCTGGAGCTGGCCGAGAACTGCGGGGCGAGCGGTCTGGTCAGGACGGCCCGCGCCGAGATCGGCGTCGTGCGCCAGGAAGCCGTGTGCCAGGAAGCCGTGCGTGAGGAAGCAGCGCACGGGGAGCCCGTGCACGGGGAAGCAGTGCACGGGGAAGCCGTGCGCGAGGAGGCCGGGCCGGCGGCGTGAGCGCGGTGCGGCGACGCGGCGTCAGGACACGCGGCGGCCCGTCTTCTTGGCGGCGGTCTTCTTCGTGCTCCCGGCCGCGCCGCTCTTGGCCGTCGTCTTCTTGGCGGTGGAGGCGGTCGCCGTCTTCTTGGCCGCGGTGCGCTTCTTCGGCTCGGCGGCCTTCTTCGCCGTGCGCCGGGCCGGCTTCCCGGCCGCCGGCTCCTTCGCGGCCTTGTCCCCGGACTTCCGTCCGGCCGTGTCGATGGACGCCTGGAGGGCGGCCATCAGGTCGATGACATTGTCCGGCGCCGGCGCCGTCTCCCTCTTGGGGACGGGCCGGTCGGACAGATGGGCGTTGATGAGCTCGGTCAGGGCGACCTCGTACTCGTCCTCCAGCTCGTCGAGGTCGAAGTCCTCCGAAAGCGTGTCCATCAGGCTCGTGGCCATCTTCAGCTCCTGCGGCCGGACCGTCACGGAGGAGGGCGGGGCGAGGCCCTGCCTGCCGCGGATCTCGTCGGGCCAGTACATGGTGTGCAGGGTCAGCAGGTCTTCGTGGACCCGCAGCACCGCCAGCGACTCCCGCGTCCGCAGGGCGATCTTGGTGACGGCCACCCGTTCGGTCTGCTTGAGGGTCTCCCGCAGCAGTACGTACGGCTTGTTGGCCGCCGCGCTCTCGGGCGCCAGGTAGTAGGAGCTCGCGAGCTGGAGGGGGTCGATGCGGTCGGAGTCGACGAACGCCAGCACGTCGATGAGCTTCTTGCTCGGCAGCGGCAGTCCCGCGAGCTCGTCCTGGGTGACGACGGCGGTGTGCCCTTCGTCGTCCTCGAAGCCCTTGGCGATGTGCTCGTAGTCGACCGGCTCGCCGCAGGCGTCGCAGACGCGCTTGAGGTGGATCCGGCCGCCGTCCTTGTCGTGGACCTGGTGCAGCTTGACGCCGTGCTCCTGGACGGCGGAGTACAGCCGTACGGGTACGGACACCAGACCGAACCCAATCGCACCCTTCCACATGGTTCGCATAGTTTTATCCCTCCACGGGGAATTCCTACCTTATGCCCGCATCCTCGGACCGGCAGGCGGTGGAGATCGAGGGCCACCGGCTGGCGCTCTCCCACCTCGACCGGGTCCTCTTCCCCGCCTCCGGTCACACCAAGGCCCAGGTGTTGCACTACTACGCCCAGGTCGCCGCGGTCATGGTGCCGCACACCGCCGGCCGTCCCGCGTCCTTCGTCCGTGCCCCCGAGGGCCTGGAGGGCCAGAGCTGGATCGCCAAGAACCTGCCGGGCGGAGCACCCGGCTGGGTGCCCGTGGTCACGGTGGAGCACCGCGACGGTGCTACCGAGCAGGTCGTGATCGACTCGACCGCGGCCCTGATCGCGATGGCGAATCTCGGGGCCTACGAGGTGCACGTCCCCCAGTGGACGGCCGCCGCCGGCCCCGGCGCCCACGACCGCCTCGTCCTCGACCTCGACCCGGGGCCGGGCGCCGACCTCGTGCTGTGCTGCCGTATCGCCCAGCGGCTGCGCCAGCTCCTCGCCGACGACGGCCT
The DNA here is from genome assembly GCF_018614525.1 of Streptomyces sp. ISL-11. GTDB lineage: Bacteria > Actinomycetota > Actinomycetes > Streptomycetales > Streptomycetaceae > Streptomyces. Next base: position 10,207 of record NZ_JAGGOL010000170.1, on the reverse strand, counting down.
GACCGCCCACGCGGTCGTCTCCGGCTCCAAGGGCCTCCACCTCTACGCGGCCGTACGCCCCGCGTCGGGCCGGGCCACCTCCGCCTACGCCAAGGAGCTGGCCGGGCGGATGCGGGCCGAGCACCCCGGGCTGGTGGTGGTCTCCATGGCGCGTGCCGAGCGCGCCGAGAAGGTCTTCATCGACTGGTCGCAGAACGCGAGCGCGAAGACCACGGCCGCGCCGTACACCGTCCGGCTGCGGGAGCGGCCCGGCGTCGCCGCACCGGTGACCTGGGACGAGGTCGCCGCCTGCGAGAGCCCCGACGACCTGGCGTTCACCCTGGAGGAGGTGGTCGGCCGCGTCGCCGCCCACGGTGACCTGCTGGCGCCGCTCACCGGCGACGACGCCCGCGCGCCCCTGCCGTGAGGGCTCGCCGGTCAGCCGAGGCGGGTCAGATCGGGGCGCAGCCGGTGCCAGGTCGGGTGCCTCAGGTGGCCCGCCGGGGTCCAGTTGGAGAAGGTGATCTCGGCGATGAGCCGGGGTTCGACCCAGTGCGCGCCCGGTGCGTCGACCGGCCCCGCGAAGGGTGAGTCGGCGCGGGCGAGCACGTGCAGGTAGCGGGCGAGCTCGCGCCGTTCGCGGTCGGAGAGCCCGGAGCCGACGGAGCCGGCGTACCGGAGCCCGCCGGACTCCTGCAGCCCGACCAGGACCGCGCCGGGCAGCCCGGCCAGGGCGCCGCGGCCCTCCGCCCAGCCGCCGATGACCACGTCGATGGTCGTCACGTGCTTGGTCTTGCGCCACTCGGGTGACCGGGCGCCCGGGGTGTACCGGGAGGTGAGCCGTTTCGCCAGGACGCCCTCGAAACCGCTGCTGAGCGTGGCGTTCCACGCCTGCCGGCCGTGCCCCTCCATGTACGAGGGCACCGACCAGTGCGTACCGCCGAGGCGGAGTCCGGCGAGGACGGACCGGCGGTCGCGGTAGGGCAGGTGGATCAGGGACTCGTCATCCAGATGCATGATGTCGAACAGCATGAGGTGGACGGGGTACTCCATCGCCAGGCCGGCGGCGCGGCGCGGGTTCATGACGCCCATGCGGCGTTGCAGCAGGCCGAAGTCGGGCCGCCCCTGCGCGTCCAGGACCACCACCTCGCCGTCGAGGACCGCCGCCCGGCGGCGGAACCGCTCTCCGAACACCCTCAGCTCCGGATAGGTCATGGTCGCGTCGTTGCCCGCCCGGGTGACCAGCCGTACGGTGCCGTCGCCCGGTGCGCTGACCACGCAGCGCACCCCGTCCCACTTGACCTCGAACGCCCAGGCCGCGTCCTCGCCCTCGGCGGGCAGTGGGCCGGGGGTGGCGAGCATCGGCTGGATCACCGGGAGCGTGGTGGGTCCCATGCCTTCGATGATCCTGGGGTGCGGGGCCGCCCGCAGGTCGGCGGCCGCCGGGCCGGGTCACCGAGAGCGGGTCCACTCCTGCAGCTCCCGCAGCCCCCAGGTGGTGACGATCCGCTCGGCGGGTACGTGGCACTCCTCGGCACGGGCACAGCCGTGGATCTGCCAGTCGAGCTGACCGGGGGCGTGGGCGTCGGTGTCGATGGAGAAGAGCACGCCCGCGTCGAGCGCCCGGCGGATCAGCCGGCGGGGCGGGTCGAGCCGCTCGGGGCGGCTGTTGATCTCCACGGCGGTGCCGAAGCGGGCGCACGCGGCGAAGACCATCGCCGCGTCGAACTCCGACTCCGGCCGTCCGCGCCCGGCCAGCAGCCGGCCGGTGCAGTGCCCCAGGACGTCCACCAGCGGGTTGGCCACGGCCGCGACCAGCCGCTGGGTCATGCTGGGGGCGTCCATGCGCAGTTTGGAGTGGACGGAGGCCACCACGACGTCCAACTCCTCCAGCAGCGCCGGTTCCTGGTCGAGGGAGCCGTCGGTGAGGATGTCGCACTCGATGCCCGTCAGCAGCCGGAATCCGCCGCGCTCGGCGGCGAGGCGGTCGTTGACCTCGGCCACGACGCCGAGCTGTGTGCGCAGCCGTTCGGGCGAGAGGCCGCGGGCGATGGTCAGCCGGGGGGAGTGGTCGGTGAGCACTGCCCACTCGTGTCCGAGGTCGCGGGCCGCGCGCGCCATCGCCTCGATCGGGCTGCCGCCGTCGGACCAGTCCGAGTGCATATGGCAGTCGCCGCGCAGCGCCGCCCGCAGCCGCTCGCCGCCCTCGGCGAGCGGTGCGGCCGCTTCCTCCTCCAGCCGCGCCAGATACCCCGGCACCGCGCCGGACACGGCCTCGGCGACCACGGCTGCGGTCTTGGGCCCGATCCCCTTCTCCCTGGTCAGCGTCCCGCCTGCGGTCCGCTCGCGAACTTGCTCGGCAGGCATCGCGGCGATCACGTCGGAGGCCGTACGGAACGCCTTGACCCGGTAGGTGGGCGCCTGCGAGCGCTCCAACAGGAAGGCGATCCGATCCAACGCCGCCACCGGGTCCATGCCACCACCTGCCTTGCGGGCTGCTCGTGCTTCCTACGGTGCGGGATGGGGGCGCGGCGCGCATGTGGTTCTCCCGGGCGGGGCGGGCGGCGCCCGGCAACCGGTCCCGCCACGGGGAGGGCGCCTTCCGGCGGTGCCGGACGGATCCCGGCCCTCGCCCCCCGCCGCAGCGGTGTTCGGCCACGCCGGTGGCTGTCGGCGGTGCGGGGCCCCGGGCCTGCCGGAGCGTCCGGCGCGCCGGCCTCCGGCGGTGCCCGGCGGCTACTCCCGCACCGGGGTGTGCGGCCACCCTGGCGGTTCTCGGTGGTGCCGATCCCGCAGGGCTCACGAGGGTGCCGGTGTGCCGGATTCCTCGGCTGGTGTCCGGCGACCGCTCCTGCCGAGGGTGTTCGGCCACGCCGGTGGCTCCTGGCGGTGCCGGGCCCACCGGATTCACCAGGGCCTCGGCGCGCCGGGCCGTCTCGGGTGGTGCCGGGCGGTCACTCGCGCCGCAGCGGTGTTCGGCTGCCGCAGTGGTGATGGGCCGGGCTCCGGGCCTGTCGGCCGTGCCGCCCTCCGGTGGTGCCCGGCGGCCACTCCCGCCGCAGCGGTGTTCGGCCACGCCGGTGGCTCAACGGCGGTGCCGGGCCCGCCGGATTCACCAGGGCCTCGGCGCGCCGGGCCGTCTCGGGTGGTGCCGGGCGGTCACTCGCGCCGCAGCGGTGTTCGGCTGCGACCGGGGCCCCGTCCCCGGGCCTGCCGGGGCCCGCCCGCCCCCGGTGAGCCCGCCCACCCCGTGGCTCCGGCGGTATCGCCCCGTCGCGCAGCGGTACCCGCCCATCGTCACCCCCCCCCGGGGAGGGGGACCCGTGCGTAGCCGTCCCCCTCGCAGGGGAGGTTGCGGGCATGAGTCATGCCGATATCACCGCTGCCGCCGGCCGGAGCCGGGCGGTCGTGCTCGGGGCGGGGCTGGCCGGGATGCTGGCCGCTTCCGTGCTCGCCCGTCACGTCGACGAGGTCGTGATCGTCGACCGGGACCGGATGCCGGAGGGGGCCCGGCCGCGCAAGGGGCTGCCGCAGGCCCGGCACGCGCACCTGTTGATGTCCGGCGGGGCGCGGGCCGTCGAGTCCCTGCTGCCGGGGACGATCGAGCGCTGGGTGAGCGCGGGTGCCCGGCGGATAGCACTGCCGACGGGGCTGGTGGTGATGGGGCCGCGCGGCTGGTTCCCCCGGTGGCCGGGGTCGCAGTTCCTCATGGCCTGCACCCGTGACCTGCTCGACCTCGTGGTCCGGGAGCAGGTGCTGGCCCTGCCCGGGGTCACCCTGCGCGAGGGCACCGAGGCCGTCGCGCTGCTCGGTGACGCCCGCCGGGTCACGGGGCTGCGGGTCCGTGACACCGGCGCCGGTGCCGTCGAGCAGCTCGAAGCCGGTCTGGTCGTCGACGCCTCGGGCCGTGGTTCGCAGGCCGCCCGCCGGCTGTCCGAGCTCGGGCTGCCGGTCGTCCACGAGGAGACCGTGGACTCGGGGCTGGTCTACGTCACGCGCATCTTCCGGGCGCCCCCGGACACCGACCGGTTCCCCGTGGTCAGTGTCCAGGCCGACCCGCACGGCCGCAGGGCCGGCCAGGGCGCGACCCTGGTGCCCATCGAGGGCGGCCGGTGGCTGGTGACCGCGTCCGGTACGCGCGGGGCGGAACCCCCGGGCGGTGCCGAGGAGTTCGAACCGTTCGTACGGGCCCTGCGCGACCCCCTCGTCGCGGACCTGATCTCCCGCGCCGAGCCGCTGACGGACGTGGCCCTGACCCGGAGCACCGTCAACCGCCGCCGGTTCTTCGAGCGTCTGCCGTCCCCGCCGGAGGGGTTCGTCGCCCTCGGCGACGCCGTCGCCACCTTCAATCCCGTCTACGGGCAGGGCATGTCGGTGGCGGCCCACAGCGCCGTCGCCCTGCGCCGCGTCCTGGACGAGCGCGGCGCGGACTCCCCGGGGCTGGCCGGGCGCGTCCAGCGGGAGGTCGCCCGCGCGTCGGCCGGCCCCTGGGACCTGGCCACCGGCGAGGACATGAACTACCCGGGGGCGATCGGCGAGCGCCCGCCCCTGGCGGCCCGGCTGCTGCGCGGCTACGTGCAGCGGCTGATGTGGGCCGCGACCGGCGACCCGGTCGTGCTGCGGGCGCTGATGGACGTGATGACGCTGTCCGCGCCGATGAGCGACCTGATGAAGCCCGCGGTCGCGCTCGGGGTGGCGCGCGGTCCCGGCCGCGCGGCCCAGCGCGAGCCGTCGATCACCGCCGCCGAGCTGGCCCTGTGCGGGCTGCCGCCGCGCTGAGGGTCAGCGCCGCAGGGCCACCGGCGGCAGGAACTCCCGCTCCGGCGTCCGGTGCCACCAGGCGCCGGTGGCCCGCAGCTCCCGCCAGGTGGTGAAGCGGTAGAGGTAGAGCCGGGCCCGTACGTGCGTGGGCGGCGTGCCGGGGAAGGGGTTGTGGCGCAGCAGCCGCAGCGTGTCCCGGTCGTTGACCAGCAGCCGCTCGACGAAGGGCCCGAACCACGACTGCGCGTAGACGGGGGAGATGCCCGCGAACCACATCATCCAGTCGAGCCGCAGGTGGTACGGGGCGTACTGGCGCGGCACCCGGCGGACATCGCCGGGCTTGCCCTTGAAGCCGTACTCCCGCCACACCGTCTCCGGCCCGACCCGGTCCGCGTCGGTGCCCTCGACCACCACCTCGTAGCGGCTGCGGTTGACGCTGCCGAAGGCCCCGTAGGTGTTGACCAGGTGGAAGGCGTTGAACGACATGTTCATCCGCTGCTGCCGCGAGAGCATGTTGCGCACCGGCCACCAGCTCAGGACGAGCACGAGCGCGGTCGCGGCGAGGACGAGGACCTCGTACCAGACGGGCGGGCCGGGCAGCGGCGCGTGGGAGGGCAGGGACAGCGCGTCCGCCATCCCCGCGCCGTCGACGGCGGCGAAGGCGAGGACGATGGTCACCCAGTTCAGCCACGCGAAGTTGCCGGAGACGACGAGCCACAGCTGGGTAAGGATGATGATCCCCGCGGCGACGCTCGCCACCGGCTGCGGTGTGAACAGCGCGAGCGGGACGACCAGCTGCGCGACGTGGTTGGCGGCCACCTCGACGCGGTGCACGGGCCGGGGCAGCCGGTGGAAGAACCAGCTCAGCGGGCCGGGCATCGGCTGGGTCTCGTGGTGGTAGTACAGGCACGTCAGGTCCCGCCAGCAGCGGTCCCCGCGGATCTTGATCAGCCCGGCGCCGAACTCGACGCGGAAGAGCAGCCAGCGCATCAGCCACAGCACCAGCACCGGCGGGTCGGTGCGGGCGTTGCCCAGGAAGACCGCGAGGAAGCCCGCCTCCAGCAGCAGCGACTCCCAGCCGAAGCCGTACCAGGTCTGGCCGACGTTGACGATGGACAGGTACATCACCCACAAGGCCGCCCACATCACCATCGAGGTCCACAGCGGCACCGCGTCCGCCGCGCCGGCCACGACCGCCGCCGACAGCAGGGCGCCCGCCCACGCCCACGCGGCGAAGAAGCGGTCGGAGTAATGGAGCTGGAAGGCGCCCGGGGCACGCCAGAACGGCAGCCCGCGCACGAAGCGCGGCACCGGCAGCATCCCCCGTTCGCCGATGAGCGCGCGGAACTGCAGGGCGGCCGCCAGGAAGCCGGCCAGGTAGAGGGCGGCGAGCCCGCGCTGCACGACCAGGCGGCTCAGCCACGCCCCGGACACCGTGAACCACTCCATGACGTATCCGTACCACTTATGAGCGTACAGTCACATCGAATAAACGGACAAAAGGTGTCAGAGTGGCTCTATGGTTGATCGGGGAGCGACGCCTGCCGCCGTGCCGGACGCCTCGGCGCCGGACGACTGGCCCGCCCGCCCGGAGCAGGCCCTTGCCCTCAACGACGTGGGCACCTTCGACTGGGACCTCGGCAGCGGCCGGCTCCACCTCGATGCCACGGCCCTGAAGGTGCTCCAGCTGCCGCGGGAGCACTTCGAGGTCCGGATCGAGGACGTCACCGGCCGGCTGCCGCGCGCCGACGCCACCGGGCTCGACGCCCTCATCGCCCGGGCGCTGAAGGACGGCAGCAACGCCTACAGCGCCTACTACCGGGTCCGCACCGACGGCGGCGACCTGCGCTGGGCCTACAGCCAGGGCCGCATCCAGCGCGACAGCGGCGGGCGCCCCTGCCGCGTCATCGGCATCGTCCGGGACGCCACCGAGGAGCTGAGCCACACGGCCCGGCGCGAGCCGGAGGAGGACAGCCGCAACCAGACCACCGTCGTGGAGACGATAACGGCGGCCCTCGCCCACGCCCGAACCGTCCGGGACGTCATCGACTTCTTCCAGGACTCCCGGGCCGTCCAGCACCTCGGCTCCGACCTGCTCGTCCTCGGCCTCGTCGAGTCCGGCCGGATCCACATGGTCGCCGAGGGTCCGGGGGAGCACTACATCCCCGGCACGCGCTACACCCGCATCGACGACAACTTCCCCATGAGCGAGGTCATCCGCACCCTCTTCCCCCGCTTCATCGAGTCCCGCGAGGACTTCGCCGCCTCCTACCCCTGGCTGTGGGAGAACATCAAGGACGTCGGCATCTCCTCCGCTGCCTACCTCCCGCTGATCGCGCAGGGGCGCCCCATCGGCGCCCTCGGCCTGCTCTACCGCGACTCCCGCGGCTTCACCCAGCAGGAGCGCAACCTCTTCATCGCCCTCAGCAGCAGCCTCGCCCAGGCCATCGCCCGCGCCATGCTCTTCGACCAGGAGCACGACCTCGCCGAGGGCCTGCAGCAGTCCATGCTCCCGCGCCGGATCCCCGACATCCCCGGCGCGCAGATCGCCGTCCGCTACCGCGCCGCCCGGATGGGCCGGGACATCGGCGGCGACTGGTACGACGTGATCCCGCTGCCCGGCGGCAGGGTCGGCGCCGTCATCGGTGACGTCCAGGGCCATGACACCCACGCCGCCGCCGTCATGGGCCAGCTGCGCATCGTCCTGCGCGCCTACGCCAGCGAGGGCCACGCCCCGGCCACCATCATGGCGCGCGCCTCGACGTTCCTGCACGAACTGGACACCGACCGCTTCGCCACCTGCGCGTACGCCGAGGCGGACCTCTCCACCGGCGTCCTGCACATCGTCCGCGCCGGCCACATCGACCCCCTGCTGCGGCACGCCGACGGCACCTCGCGCCGGCTCCCCGTCGCCGGCGGGCTGCCGCTCGGCCTCTCGGCGGAGTTCGGCCGGCTCGACTACCCGATGACCACCGTGGAACTGGATCCCGGCGAGACCCTGCTGATGTTCACCGACGGCCTCGTCGAGCAGCCCGGCTCCGACCTCGACGAGGGCATGCAGCTGCTCTCGCGCATCGTCGCCGAGGGCTCGTACGACCTCCACGAACTCGCCGACAAGCTGTGCGACGTGGTCGAGGAGCGCGTCGGCGAGGACGACATGGCCGTCCTCCTGCTGCGCCGGCAGGGCGCCGGCGCCCGGCACGGCGGCCGCCTCCAGCAGCACATCGCCCCCGCCGACCCCGACGCCCTCTCCGCCGGCCGGCACATGATCCGCGCGGCGGTACGGGCCTGGGGCGCCCGGGAGCGCTCCGACGAGATCGAGCTGGTCGCCGACGAACTGGTCACCAACGCCCTGCTGCACACCGACGGGGCGGCCGTGGTGACGATCCGTATGCTCACCGGCCCCGAACGCCGGCTGCGGGTCGAGGTGGAGGACCGCTCCAGCGTCCTGCCGCGCCGCCGGGAACCCGGCGAGTCGGGGGTGTCCGGGCGCGGGCTGCTGCTGGTGGACCGGCTCGCCGACGTGTGGGGAGTGGAGTCGCGCGGCACCGGCAAGTCCGTGTGGTGCGAGTTCATCGTGCCGGGGCGGCACGAGCTCGCGGAGCCCGCCCCGGAGCCGGGCTGAGGGCGGGGCAACGGGAGCGGCACGGGGCGAACCCGCGCGGAATTGTGTATTCCGTCGCGCACCGGTCCACTGTCCTCCACAACCCCTCACACCCGTCACGAAGGCTTCACACGATGCTGACCTCCAGACCCGCCCCGATCCGCCGCCGCGTGCTCGCCCTGGGCCTCACGGCGCTGGCCGTACCGCTCCTGACCGCCACTCAGATTCCGTCGGCGTCGGCCTTCGGTACCGTGCGCACGCTCGGCCAGCACGCCGAGCACGAGAACATCACCCGGGCCGCACTGGCCTGCCGGCCGGACGCCCGCAGTGACGGCTCGTGCTTCGAGCCCCGCTCCCTGGACCAGATCGCCGGCCGCGCGGGCACCTTCGGCGCCGTCGGCGCGCCCGACTCCGACGAGAGCCTCACCCCGGCCGCCCACTGCGACAACGCCGACCACCTCGCCGCCTTCGGCTACCCGCGCACCCGCGAGCAGGCCACCCGGCAACTCCAGGCATGCGTCACCGCGCTGCGGACCCGCTTCGAGGAAGGCGTCGGCGCCGCCGGCGGCACGGTGCGGGCCGACGGCACCCTCGCGGCCGCCGAGAGCGACCTCGCCAAGGACTGCACCTTCACCCTCGGCGCCCCCGGCCGCGACAAGTGCGAGGCCATCGAGGGCCTCGGCCGTGCCCTGCACGGCGTCCAGGACTTTTACTCACACAGCAACTGGACCGACAAGCCCGCCACCGACCGGCCCACGGGCAAGGACAACCCGCCCGGCCTGAACCTCCCCGCCCCGTCCCCGCTGCTCGCCCTCGCCGACGGACGGCCGTTCCAGCCCTCCGCCGTCCCCGCCGACCTGACCACCGGCTGCTTCTCCGTCCTCCTCGGCTGCTCCGGCCGCGTCCAGCACGGCGACCTCAACAAGGACAAGGGCGTCATCGACCCCGCCACCGGCGCCACGAGCGCCCCGGCCACCCCGCGCGGGAAGACCGCCGGCAACTTCGACCGCGCCGTCCACGGCGCCGTCACCGACACCCGCCGCCAGTGGGCCGACTTCCGCACCGCACTGATCCGGAGCTACGGCAAGGAACGCGGCGAACGCATCGCCTGCGTCCTCACCCACGACACGCCCCAGCGCGACTGCGCCCCGGCGAACTGACCGGAGAAGCGGGGGAGCCGCGGCGAAGAGGCAAAGGTCACAGCCCCCGCCACTGCTGCCGGGCGCACCGGCTCCCCTAGCCTTCCCCCATGACGGTCCTGCCTGACGAAGGCTTCCCCCTGGCCGCCGAGTTCCCGGACACCTCCCGCGAGCAGTGGCAGCGCCTGGTGGAGGGCGTACTGCGCAAAGCGGGTGCGGCGGATGTATCCGGCTCGGCGGCCGAGAGCGCGCTGGCCACCCAGCTCCAGGACGGGCTGGCCACCAGCCCGCTGTACACCGCCGAGGACGGCCCCGCCGCCCCCGGCTACCCGGGCTTCCCCCCGTTCGTACGCGGCGGGCGCCCGGAAGGGACCGCGGTGTCCGGCTGGGACGTACGCCAGCGCCACACCCATCCCGACCCCCGGCGCGCGAACGAGGCCGTGCTCGCCGACCTGGAGAACGGCGTCACTTCCCTCTGGCTGACCGCCGGCGCCCAGGGCCTGCCGGCCGGCGGCCTCGCCACCGCGCTCGACGGCGTCTACCTCGACCTCGCCCCCGTCGTCCTCGACGCCGGAGCGGACTTCGAGGCCGCCGCCGGGGAACTGCTGCGCCTGTACGACGAGCGGGACGTCCCGCGCGACGCGGCCGCCGGCAACCTCGGCGCCGACCCGCTGGGCACCCTCGCCCGCACCGGCGGCGACGGCGACCCGGCGGAGCCCCTCGC